>NZ_CP009438.1:6232733-6537850 GCF_000761215.1 Streptomyces glaucescens
CACGGTGGCCCGCAGCCGGTCCGGGTGGTCGCTCAGGAACGGGATCACCGGCGCCATCAGCACACCGCATCCGATGCCGCGCTCCGCGAGGACGCGCACGACGTCCAGCCGCCGCTCCGGCGCCGGGGTCCCCGGCTCCACGGTGCGCCACAGTTCGGTGTCGGTGAAGCCGACCGAGACGGAGATGCCGACGTCCGTCACGCTCGCGGCCTCGGTCAGCAGGTCCAGGTCGCGCAGGATCAGCGTGCCCTTGGTCAGGATCGAGAAGGGGTTGGCGTGGTCGCGCAGGGCGGCGATGATGCCCGGCATCAGCCGGTAGCGGCCCTCCGCCCGCTGGTAGCAGTCGACGTTGGTGCCCATCGCGATGTGCTCGCCGTGCCAGCGCGGGGAGGCGAGCTGGCGGCGCAGCAGCTCGGGCGCGTTCACCTTCACCACGATCTGGGAGTCGAAGCCGAGGCCGGTGTCGAGGTCCAGGTAGCTGTGCGACTTGCGGGCGAAGCAGTACACGCACGCGTGCGAGCAGCCCCGGTACGGGTTGACCGTCCACTCGAAGGGCATGCGGGAGGCCCCGGGCACCCGGTTGAGGACGGAGCGGGCCCGCACCTCGTGGAAGGTGATCCCGCGGAACTCCGGCGTGTCGAACGTGCGGGTGGCGACCGCGTCCGCGCCGAACAGCGCGGCGTCGGCCCGGGCGTGGTCGGCGGACTCGACGGAGAGGTTCTCCCAGCGCATGACGCCTCCTCGGTAGTGCTCGACCACAGAATAGAACATGTGTTCCCATGATCGTGCGAACGGTCGCCCGGCCCCGATTTGGGCGGCCGGGCGCCGGGGTGGTTGGCTTGCCCCGACCCCCGAGAACCCAGGTGCTGGAGGAACGCAATGGCGCAGGTCGAGGCCACTACCGAGCGGGTCGTCGCGGCGGACCCGGAGAGGGTGTTCGACACCCTCGCCGACTACAGCGGCACCCGCGCGAAGCTGCTCCCCGAACACTTCAGCGAGTACGAGGTGCGCGAGGGCGGCGACGGCGAGGGCACCCTCGTCCACTGGAAGCTCCAGGCCACCAGCAAGCGCGTCCGCGACTGCCTCCTGGAGGTCACCGAGCCCACCGACGGCGAACTGGTCGAGAAGGACCGCAACTCGTCGATGGTCACCACCTGGCGCGTCACCCCGGCCGGCGAGGGCAGGTCCCGGGTCGTCGTGACCACGGTGTGGAACGGCGCCGGCGGCATCGGCGGCTTCTTCGAGCGGACCTTCGCCCCCAAGGGCCTCGGCCGGATCTACGACGCGGTGCTCGCCAAGCTCGCCGCCGAGGTCGAGAAGTAGTCAAGAACCAACGCAGCAGGGGGTGTTGGCGTCCTCACCGGATCGAGTGGTTCTCCGAATCGACCGGCTGCACACCGTAACTCGTCGCGCTTGCTCGTAGTTGCCGCATTACGCGGAAATCGAGCAGCGCGACGAGGGGAGCGGTACGTGGGCGGGATCACTCTGGTGCAGGACGAGCCGGCCGCGGCGGCGCCCGAGCGGCCACCCGCCGCGCCCCCCGCCCAGTTCCCCGGACTCAGCCCCCGCCGCGTGCGGCTGGTCTTCCTCGGGCTGATGCTGGCGCTGCTCCTCGCCGCCCTGGAGCAGATGATCGTCGCCACCGCGCTGCCCAGGATCGTCGGCGAGCTGCACGGCCTCGACAAGATGTCCTGGGCGATCACCGCCTACCTGCTCACCGCCACCATCGGACTGCCGGTCTACGGCAAGCTCGGCGACCTCTTCGGCCGCAAGGGCGTCTTCCAGTTCGCCATCGTCGTCTTCGTCGTCGGCTCCGCGCTGGCCGGCCGCGCCCAGACCATGGACCAGCTCATCGCCTACCGCGCGGTGCAGGGCATCGGCGCGGGCGGGCTCATGATCGGCGTCCAGGCGATCATCGCGGACATCGTGCCGCCCCGGCAGCGCGGCCGGTACATGGGCCTGATCGGTGCCGCCTTCGGCCTCGCCTCGGTGGCCGGGCCCCTGCTCGGCGGCTACTTCACCGACCACCACTCCTGGCGCTGGTGCTTCTACATCAACATCCCCTTCGGCCTGGTCACCATGGCCGTCATCGCCGCCGTCCTCAAACTCCCCAAGCCCACCGCCAAACCCCGGCTGGACCTCCTCGGCGCCCTGCTGCTCGCCGCCGCCTCCACCTGCCTGGTCCTGCTGACCAGCTGGGGCGGCACCGAACACGCCTGGGGCTCGCGCGTCATCCTCGGCCTCGGCGCGGGCGCCGTCGCCGCCACCCTCCTCTTCCTGCTCGCCGAACGGCACGCCGCCGAACCCCTCATCCCGCTGCGGCTCTTCAAGGACTCGGTCTTCAACGTCACCGGCCTGGTCGGCCTGGTCATCGGCATCGCCCTGTTCGGCGCGGCCAGCTACCTGCCGACCTTCCTGCAGATGGCCGACGGGGCCAGCGCCACCGAATCAGGCCTGCTGATGCTCCCGATGATGGGCGGCATCGTCGGCGCCTCCATCCTCTCCGGCCAGCTCATCAGCCACACCGGCCGCTACCGGATCTACCCCGTGCTCGGCAGCGCCCTGTCCGCCGTCGGCATGTGGCTGCTCTCCCGGCTGGAGGCGGACACCCCGCGGCTGCACTACAGCATCTGGATGGCCGTCCTCGGCGCCGGGATCGGCCTGGTCATGCCGGTGCTCATCCTCGCCGTGCAGAACTCGGTGCGCCCCGCCGACCTCGGCACCGCCACCAGCGCCAACAACTACTTCCGGCAGATCGGCGGCAGCGTCGGCGCCGCGATCTTCGGAACGCTCTTCGCCGACCGGCTCACCGACTCCCTCGGCGACCACCTGCCCGCGGGCGCGGGCGCCGGACTGCCGGACCCCGAGTCCATCACCCCCGAGCTGGTCCACGCGCTGCCCCCGGCGCTGCGCGACGGATACATCCAGGCCTACGCCGACGCCATGCCGAGGATCTTCCTCTACCTCGTGCCGGTGCTCGTCCTCGGCCTGCTCATCGCCTGCTTCCTCAAGGAGAGACCACTGGTGTCCCACAACGCCCCCGTCACCGCCCCGGAGACCATGCCGGCCGACCCGTCGGCGCCCGCCCCGATCCCGCACGCCCGCGCGTCGTACGCGGGCGGCATCCCGGTCTGCGGCACGGTCCAGCACCCCGACGGCACCGTCGTCCCCCGCGCGGCACTCACCCTGATCGACGTCGCCGGACAGCAGATCGGACGGGGCGCCAGCGGCCAGGACGGCCGGTACGCGCTGGCCACGCCGGGCCGGGGCTCCTACGTGCTGATCGCCGCCGCGGGCGGCCACCAGCCGCAGGCGGTCTCCGTGACCGTCGGCGAGCGACCCGTCGAACTGGACGTCGTCCTCGGCGGCGCCGGGCGCCTCGCGGGCACCGTCGTCACCGCCGACGGCACCCCCGTACGCGACGCCACGGTCACCCTCACCAACGTCCACGGCGAGGTCGTCTCCGCCACCCGCAGCGGACGCGAGGGCGGCTACGTCATCACCGAGCTGGTCGCCGGCGAGTACACCCTCGCCGCCAGCGCGCCCGCGTTCCGTCCCGCCGCGCTCCCCGTCACCGTCCAGGCCGCCCGCGAGACCCGCCAGGACATCGAGCTCGCCGGCGGCGCCGTGCTGCGCGGCACCGTCCGGGCGGGCGGCGGACGGCTCGTCGAGGACGCCCGGGTGACCCTCCTCGACGCGGCGGGCAACGTCGTCGACACCATGACCACCGGCCCCGACGGCACCTTCCGGTTCGTCGACCTGTCGTCCGGCGAGTACACGGTCATCGCGGCCGGCTACCCGCCCGTCGCCACCGTCCTCCAGGTGGCCGGCGGCGGCCGCACCGAACGGGACCTCCAGCTCGGGCACGAGGACTGACGCGGTCCCGCCCACGGCGGGGCGCGGGGGGCGGTGCGTCTCGTACCGCCCCCCGCGCCCGGTGGCCGCCGCCCGGCACGGCGACGGTGTTCGCGCGCACGTTCTGGTCTGTGCTGCGGGCCGCGCGTAACGTGAGCCGGACAAAGATCCGCGTCCGGAACCCGGCGGAGTTGGGAGCACGGTGAAGATCCTCATCAGCGCCGACATGGAGGGTGCCACGGGCGTCACCTGGCCGGCCGACGTCCTGCCGGGGACACCGCAGTGGGAGCGGTGCCGGGCGCTGTTCACCTCCGACGTGCAGGCCGCCGCCCTCGGCTTCTTCGACGGCGGCGCGGACCGGGTGCTGGTGAACGAGGCGCACTGGACGATGCGCAACCTGCTGCTGGAACGGCTCGACGACCGGGTGGAGATGCTGACCGGGCGGCACAAGGCGCTGTCCATGGTGGAGGGCGTGCAGCACGGCGACGTCGACGGCGTCGCCTTCGTCGGCTACCACGCGGGCGCCGGCATGGAGGGCGTCCTCGCCCATACCTACCTCGCCAACTCCATCACCGGTGTCTGGCTGAACGACGTCCGCGCCAGCGAGGGCCTGCTCAACGCCGCGGTCGTCGCCGAGTACGGCGTGCCGGTGGTGCTGGTCACCGGCGACGACGTGGCCTGCGAGGACGCGCTCGGGTACGCGCCCGAGGCACTGAAGGTCGCGGTGAAGGACCACGTGTCGCGGTACGCGGCGGTGTGCCGGACGCCGGCCAGGACGGCGGCCGACATCCGGGCGGCCGCGAAGGAGGCGGTGGCGCTGGCGGGCCGGCGGGATCCGGCCGCCGGCCGGCCGGGCACCGCCGGCGGACCGGTGGCGGGCGGCGGGCCGTATACAGTCGCCGTCGAGTTCGACGCCGAGCACCTGGCGATGGCGGCCACCGTCGTGCCCGGCGTCGACCGGATCGGTGAGCGCAAGGTGGCGTACACCAGTCCCGCCATGTACGAGGGGATCCGCACCTTCAAGGCGGTCACCACCGTCGTCTCGGCCGCCGTGGAGGAGCAGTATGGGTGACCAGCGTGCGCTGGACGAGGTCGTCGAGTTCACCTCCGGCCTCATCCGCATCGACACCACCAACCGGGGCGGCGGCGACTGCCGGGAGCGGCCCGCCGCGGAGTACGCGGCGGAGCGGCTGGCGGAGGCCGGCTGGGAACCCACGCTGCTGGAGCGCACCCCGGGCCGCACCAACGTCGTCACCCGGATCGAGGGCACCGACCCGTCCGCCGGCGCGCTGCTGCTCCACGGCCATCTGGACGTGGTCCCCGCCGAGACCGCCGACTGGAGCGTGCACCCCTTCTCCGGGGAGGTGCGCGACGGGGTGGTCTGGGGCCGGGGCGCGGTCGACATGAAGAACATGGACGCGATGATCCTCGCCGTCGTGCGGGCCTGGGCCCGTGAGGGCTTCCGGCCCCGCCGGGACGTGGTGGTGGCGTTCACCGCCGACGAGGAGGCCAGCGCGGAGGACGGCTCGGGATTCCTCGCCGACGAGCACCCGCATCTCTTCGAGGGGTGCACCGAGGGCATCAGCGAGTCGGGGGCGTTCACCTTCCACGACGGGGCGGGCCGGCAGCTCTACCCGATCGCCGCCGGGGAACGCGGCACGGCCTGGCTGAAGCTCACCGCGCGCGGGCGCGCCGGGCACGGTTCCAAGGTGAACGCGGAGAACGCGGTGACCCGGCTCGCCGCCGCGATCACCCGGATCGGCGCTCACGAGTGGCCGCTGCGGCTGACCCCGACGGTACGGGCCGCGCTCATCGAACTCGCCGCGCTCTACGGCGTCGACACCGACCTGCGCGACGTCGACCGGCTGCTGGAGAAACTGGGCCCGGCCGCGCGGCTGGTCGAGGCGACCGTGCGCAACAGCGCCAACCCGACCATGCTGGACGCCGGTTACAAGATCAACGTGATCCCGGGCGAGGCCGTGGCGTACGTCGACGGGCGGTACCTGCCCGGTGGCGAGGAGGAGTTCCGCACCACCATGGACCGGCTCACCGGGCCGGACGTGGAGTGGGAGTTCCACCACCGCGAGGTCGCCCTGCAGGCACCCGTCGACTCGCCGACGTACGCCCGGCTGCGCGCCGCCGTCGAGGAGTTCGCGCCGGAGGGGCACGTGGTGCCGTACTGCATGTCCGGCGGTACCGACGCCAAGCAGTTCTCCCGGCTCGGCATCACCGGCTACGGGTTCACGCCGCTGAAGCTGCCCGAGGGCTACGACTACCAGGCCATGTTCCACGGCGTGGACGAGCGGGTGCCGGTCGAGGCGCTGCACTTCGGCGTCCGCGTCCTCGACCGCTTCCTGCGGACGGCCTAGACGGATGGGGGACGAGGTGCACACCCTGCCCTACGGCTCCTGGCCCTCCCCGATCGACGCGGCCCTCGCCGCCGCGCACGACGGCCGGCCCGAGTACGTCGGCTTCGTCGGCGACGAGGTGTGGTGGACCGAGCCGCGGCCCGCGGAGGGCGGCAGGCGGGCCCTGGTGCGGCGGCGGGCGGACGGCGTGGAGGAGCAGGCGCTGCCCGGGCCGTGGAACGTGCGCAGCCGGGTGTGGGAGTACGGCGGGCGGCCCTGGGCCGGCGAGGTCGTGGACGGCCGGCCGCTGGTGGTGTTCGTGCACTTCGCCGACCAGCGGCTGTACCGCTACGAGCCCGGCGGGGGCGCCCCGCGTCCGCTGACCCCGCTGTCGGCGGTGGGCGGCGGGCTGCGCTGGGCCGACCCGGTGCTGTGCGCGGAACGCGGTGAAGTGTGGTGCGTGCTGGAGGAGTTCACCGGGGACGGGCCCGGTGACGTGCGCCGGGTGCCGGCCGCCGTACCGCTGGACGGTTCGGCCGCCGACGACCGGGGCGCCGTCCGCGAACTGGGCGACGGCGGGCACCGGTTCGTGACCGGGCCGCGCCCCGCGCCGGACGGACGGCGGGTGGCGTGGCTCGGCTGGGACCACCCGCGGATGCCGTGGGAGGGCACGGAGGTGGTCGTCGCCGAGATCGGGGACGACGGCCGAACGCGGGGAGCGCGGACGGTGGCCGGCGGGCCGGAGGAGTCCATCGCGCAGGTGGAGTGGTCGACGGACAACCGCCTGCTGTACACCAGCGACCGCACGGGCTGGTGGAACCTCTACCGCGACGGCGAGCCGCTGTGCCCGCGCGAGGAGGAGTTCGGCGGCCCGCTGTGGAAGGTCGGCGAGCGCTGGTTCGCGCCGCTGGACAACGGGCTGATCGCCGTCGTCCACGGCCGGGGGCCGACCGTACTCGGGATACTCGATCCCGAGACCGGTGAACTCGTCGACGCCGCCGGCCCGTGGACCGAGTTCTGCCCCACCCTCGCCGCGCACGGCGAGCGCGTCGTCGCCGTGGGCGCCAGTCCGCGCACCGCCCACGAGGTGGTCGAGCTGGACACCAGGACCGGCCGGGCCCGGGTGATCGGTGCCGCGCACCGCGACGCCGTCGACCCGGCCTACTACCCCGAGCCGCAGATCCGCACCTTCACCGGGCCCGAAGGCCGCGACATCCACGCCCGGGTGTATCCGCCCCACCACCCCGTCTGCACCGCCCCCGCCCGCGAGCTCCCGCCGTACGTGATCTGGGCGCACGGCGGGCCCACCAGCCGCGCCCCGCTCGTCCTCGACCTCGCCATCGCCTACTTCACCTCGCGCGGCATCGGCGTCGCCGAGGTCGACTACGGCGGGTCCAGCGGCTACGGGCGGGCCTACCGCGAGCGGCTGCGCGAGCAGTGGGGCGTGGTCGACGTCGAGGACTGCGCGGCCGTCGCGCTCGCCCTCGCCGACGAGGGCACCGCGGACCGGGCGCGGCTCGCCATCCGGGGCGGCAGCGCGGGCGGCTGGACCGCCGCCGCCTCCCTCGCCGCCACCGACGTGTACGCCTGCGGCACGATCGTCTACCCCGTCCTCGACCTCACCGGCTGGGCGTCGGGGGAGACGCACGACTTCGAGTCGCGGTACCTGGAGAGCCTGGTCGGGCCGTTCGCCGAGGTGCCCGCACGGTACGCGGAGCGCTCGCCGGTGACCCGAGCCGACCGGATCACCGTACCGTTCCTGCTGCTCCAGGGGCTGGACGACGTGATCTGCCCGCCCGTGCAGTGCGAGCGGTTCCTGGCCCGGATGGCCGGACGGCGGGTGCCGCACGCGTACCTCGCCTTCGAGGGCGAGGGGCACGGCTTCCGCCGGGCGGAAACCATGGTGAGCGCCCTGGAAGCCGAACTGTCCCTCTACGCCCAGGTGTTCGGTCTGCGGGTGCCCGGCATCCGGCCGCTGGAGCTGACCGGGTGAAGGAACTCCTCCGGCCGCGCCGGCTCGCCCCCGGCGCCAAGGTCGCCGTCGTCGCGCCCAGCGGGCCCGTCCCCGAGGAGCGCCTCCGGGCGGGCGTCGACGTGCTGCGCGGCTGGGGCCTCGACCCGGTGGTGGCCCCGCACGCCCTGGCCCGGCACGTGGACCTCCCCTACCTCGCGGGCGCCGACGCCGACCGCGCCGCCGACCTCCAGGCCGCCTGGTGCGACCCGTCGGTGGACGCGGTGCTGTGCGCCCGCGGCGGATACGGCGTCCAGCGCATGGTCGACCTGCTCGACTGGGAGGCGCTGCGGGCCGCCGGGCCCAAGGTGCTGGTCGGCTTCAGCGACGTCACGGCGCTGCACGAGGCGTTCGCCGCCCGGCTCGGACTCGTCACCCTGCACGGCCCGATGGCCGCCGGGATCGACTTCGTCACGCACGCGCGCGCCCAGGAACACCTGAGAGCCACCCTGTTCGCACCGGAGACGGTCCGCACGATCCGCTCGGCCACCGGCCGCGCCCTGGTGCCGGGCCGGGCGCGGGGCGTGCTGTCCGGCGGCTGTCTGTGCCTGCTCGCGGCGGAGCTCGGCACCCCGCACGCCCGGCGCACGGCGCGCGGCGGGCTGCTCTGCCTGGAGGACGTGGGGGAGGAGACGTACCGCCTGGACCGCTGTCTCACCCAGCTCCTGCGGGCCGGCGTCCTCGACGGGGTGCGCGGCGTGCTGCTCGGCTCCTGGGAGGGGTGCGGCCCGTACGACCGGGTGCGGGACCTGCTCGCCGACCGGCTGGGCGGGCTCGGGGTACCGGTGGCGGAGGAGTTCGGCTTCGGGCACTGCGCGGGCGCGCTGACCGTCCCCTTCGGGGTGGCGGCCGAACTCGACGCCGGGGCCGGGACGCTGACGCTCGACGAGCCGGCCCTGCGCTGACCAGCACCCGCCGGCCGCCCCGGGGGCGTCTCGCGCCGCTGCCGGTGCGGTCACGGGGACACGAGCCGGCCGGCGGGGGCGGTCGCGCCTCGCGGGGCTTCCACGACGAGGCGCACATCGCGTGTCCGGCCGCATGGGGTGACGTCGTGATCATCGACGGCGAACGGGTCGGCCGGGCACCTGCGCACGGGGGCGGCTCCCGGTCCGGCCGTGTCCCCCGTACGACGGCGCACCCCCACGGAACGTTCAGCGCCGGCGCGGTGTCACGCCGGGCGGGGTGCGGTCGCCGTGCGGGGTGCGGTCCGCGGACCCATGCTGGTGCCATGAGCCCGAAGACCAGCGGTGCCGGCCGGGACGTCCCGGCCTGCCCGTCGTAGGCTGGTGCGATGCCGCACACCAGCTCCCGCTACCTCGCCGAAGGCCCCCGGGTGGGCATACGCCACTTCACGCACCGGGACGGCGCCGAGTTCGTCGCGCGCGTCCGGGAGAGCAAGGACCTGCACCACCCGTGGCTCTTCCCGCCGGACAGCATCCAGGCGTACGAGGCCTACGCCGGCCGGCTGATCGACGACCCGGCGAGGGCCGGGTTCCTCGTCTGCGAGCTGGACGGCCCGGCCGGGCCGGGGGCGATCGCCGGGTTCATCAACATCAACAACATCGTCGGCGGCGGCTTCCAGTGCGGTGCCCTCGGCTACGGCGCCTTCGCGCACGCCGCCGGCCGCGGGCTGATGCGGGAGGGCCTGGACCTGGTGGTGGGCCACGCGTTCGGACCGATGCGGCTGCACCGGCTGGAGATCAACGTGCAGCCGGGGAACACCGCCTCCATCAACCTGGCGAAGGCCGCGGGCTTCCGGCGCGAGGGCTTCTCCCCGAAGATGCTGTTCATCGACGGGGCCTGGCGCGATCACGAGCGCTGGGCGCTCACCGCCGAGATGCGCGACGCCGGTTGACCTTCATCGTGTCCAGGTCCGTGACGGTGGACCTCAGGCCCGTGAAACCGTAGCCGAGCCGCCTCAGCGCGGACTCGGCGCGGTCCTCCGCGATCGCCGCCGCCATCTCCTCGCCGTCGGCGGCGTCCGACACCACGACGAACCGCATCGAGAAGTGCTTCAGCGGCGACGGCTCGTACGTCAGCGAACCCTCCTCGGTGAACCGCATGCTCGCCAGTCCGTGCTCACCGGCCCCGGCCCGCAGCCGCGCCCGGGCCGCCTCGGTCAGCCCGTCCCAGGTGCCGCGCACGATCACCCGGTACGTGTGCCGCTCGCTCATCTCTTCCTCCCGCTCGGCCGATTCCGGTTGAAGGGCCGACTGTACGTCGCCGACGATGGACCCCATGCGGAATATCGTGGTGGTCGACGCCCCCTCCAACCTGGGCCTGCGCCCGCCCGCCCCCGGCACCGTGCCCGGCTGCTACAAGCTCGCCGGGGCCCTGCGGGAGCAGCGGATCGTCCAGCGGCTGGGCGCTCTGGAAGGCGGAGTGGTGGTGCCCCCGCGCTACGACCGGGGCGACTGGCAGGAGGGCGACGGCGTCTTCAACGCCGCCGCCCTCGCCGCGTACACCCGCAGACTGGCCGACCGTGTCGAGCACCACGTCCGCGCCGGCGACTTCCCCGTCGTGCTCGGCGGCGACTGCTCCATCCAGCTCGGCGCCTCGCTCGCGCTGCGCCGCCTGGGCCGGTACGGGCTGGTCGCGGTCGACGCCTCACCCGACTTCCGGCACCCCGGCAACTCGGACCGGATCGGCGCGGCGGGCGGCGAGGAGGTCGCGCTGGCCACCGGACGCGGACAGGAGGACCTCACCGACCTGGAGGGGCTGAAGCCCTACCTGCGCGACGAGGACGTGCGGTTCTTCGGCATCCGTGACGCGTTCCGCGACGACGAGGACTGCCGCGAACTCGCCGCGCTGAAGGTCCCCGTGGTGACCGTGGGCGACCTGCGGGAGTGGGGCGCGGACGCGCTCGCCCGGGCGGCCGCGCAGTCCTTCGCGTTTCCCGGACTGGCCGGATTCTGGGTCCACCTGGACGCCGACGTCCTGGACCCGGGCGTGATGCCCGCCGTGGACAGCCCCGACGCCGACGGACTCCAGCCCGGTGAACTCGTCGACCTGCTGCGCCCGTTGCTGTCCTCCCCGCTCTGCGTCGGCTTCAACGTCACCATCTACGACCCCGACCTCGACCCGGACGGCACGGCCGGGGCGCTGCTCACCGACATCGTCGTGAACGCCTTCGCCCGCTCCTGACCGGCAGGCCCCGGTGCGGCGCGCCCCGCGCCGGGGCCGCTGACCGCCCGCCACGACTCCCGGAGGCGCCCGCCCGCCCCGTGACGGTGCGTTACCCGCGACCCGCGCCGGGTACCCGGCGGCCATGGACCGCTTGGAGCATCTGGACAAACACCTCGCCGACGAGCTGGCACAGGTGGCGCGCGAGACCATCCGCGACGAACTGCGGCGGCAGACCCGCAAGCAGCGCCGTACGGCCATGCTGTACGCCGCGTCCGGCACCGTCGCGCTCTACGCGGGCGCCGCCCTCTCGCTCGCCGTCGGCCTCGCCCTCGCGCTGGCGATGCCCGACTGGGCCGCCGCGCTGATCACCGCGGCGCTGCTCGCCGTCGTCGCCTACGCGCTGCGCGGCGCCGCCCGGCCCAAGCACCCGTCGACGCACCACGCCGACGGCGGGCACGGGACCGGCGCCACCCCGCCCGGCGGCCCCGGCACGGGCATCCCGCCGATGCCGCAGGTCGCCCCGGGCGTCCCGGGTGCGGCCGGTGCGGCGACCGGCGCACCCGGCACGGGCGTCCCGGGTCCCGGCACCGTGGCCCCCGGCCGGATGTCCGCCCCCGCGCCGCGGGCGGACGACGTCGACCCCGAGAACCCGCAGTACCGGGCGTGATCCGCATGCGCGGGCCGGGAGCGCCGGGGCGCGGCAGAACCGTCGTGGTCACCGGGGCCAGTGGAGGCGTGGGCCGGGCGACGGCCCGCGCCTTCGCCGCGCGCGGGGACCGGGTGGCCCTGCTGGCCCGGGGCCGCGCAGGGCTCCGGGCCGCGGCCGGCGAAGTCCGGCAGGCGGGCGGGCAGGCCCTGGTCGTTCCCGTCGACGTGGCCGACGCCGAGGCCGTCGACGCCGCCGCCCAGCGGGTCGTGGACGAGTTCGGACCCATCGACGTCTGGGTCAACAACGCCTTCTCGGGGATCTTCGCCCCGTTCACCGAGATCACGCCCGACGAGTTCCGGCGGGTCACCGAAGTGACCTACCTGGGCTATGTGTTCGGCACCCGGGCCGCGTTGCGGCACATGCTGCCGCGCGACCGGGGGACCGTCGTACAGGTGGGGTCCGCGCTCGCCTACCGGGGCGTCCCGCTGCAGTCCGCGTACTGCGGGGCCAAGCACGCGATCCAGGGCTTCAACGAGTCGCTGCGGTGCGAGCTGCTGCACCGGGGCAGCCGGGTGCGCACCACGATGGTGCAGCTCCCGGCGGTCAACACGCCGCAGTTCGACTGGGTGCTCAGCCGGATGCCGGGCCGCGCCCGGCCGGTGGCGCCGGTGTACCAGCCGGAGGTCGCGGCCCGGGCGATCGTGCACGCGGCCTCCCACGCCCGCCGGCGCGAGTACTGGGTCGGCGGTTCCACGGCCGCGACCCTGCTCGCCAACGCGGTGGTGCCGGGTCTGCTCGACCGGTACCTGGCCCGCACCGGGAACGGCTCCCAGCAGGACGCCGGACAGCCCCCGCGGCAACCGGGGAGCCCCGGCAACCTGTGGACCCCGGCCGACGGGCCGCACGGCAAGGACTTCGGGGCGCACGGCCGCTTCGACGCGGAGGCCCACGACGGCGGCCCGCAGCCCTGGCTGTCCCGCCACCGCGGGCGGCTGGGCGCCGCGCTCACCGTCGGCGCGGGGCTCCTCGCGGTCCGGCGGATGTGGCGACCGAGACGTCCCCAGGGGGTGTCCGCGGCGTCCCGCCTGCCCCGGGGCGTCCGGCAGGGGTGAGGGCGGGCGCGGGCCGCCGAGGACGCCGTGCCCGGCCGGTCCGGCGGGCCACCGGCCGAGCGGGCGTACCGGTCCCGCGGCCCCACGGTCCCACCGCCCCACGGCCGTCCGGTACCGGCCCTGCCGGTGGTCGACGCCGCACCGCCCCGTCAGTTCCCCGGGAGCTGCGGCAGCACCTTGGTCCGGTAGAAGTCGAAGAAGCCGCGCTGGTCGGGGCCGATCTGGTTGACGTAGACCGTGTCGAAGCCCGCGTCGGCGAACGCGGTCAGCGCCGCCACATGCTCGTCCACGTCGTCCCCGCAGACGCCCCGCTCCGCGATCATCTCCTCCGTCACCAGCGGCTGGAGCTGCTCGAAGTGGCGTGGCGAGGGCAGGACCTGGCCCATCTCGCCGGGCAGGTACTCGTTGAACCACAACCGGTGCACCGTGCGGACCGCCTCGTCGCGGTCGGTGCCGTAGCAGACCTTGGTGCCGCCGATGACGGGCTTGCCGCCCCCGCCGCCGTCGCGGAACCGCCGCACCATGTCCGCCTCGGGCATCATCGTGATGTAGCCGTCGCCCACGCGTGACGCCAGCGCGGTGGCCTTCGGGCCGAAGCCGGAGACGTCGATCGGGACGGGCTCGTCCGGGACCGTGTACAGGCGGGCGTTCTCCACCGTGTAGTGGGTGCCGTGGTGGGTCACCTCCTCGCCCGTGAACAGGCGGCGCATCACGTGGATCGCTTCCTCCAGCATCTCCAGCCGGACGTCGGCGGGCGGCCAGGTGTGGCCGAGGATGTGCTCGTTCAGGGCCTCGCCCGAGCCGACTCCGAGCCGGAAGCGGCCGTTCGTCATCACCGCGCTCGTCGCCGCGGCCTGCGCCACCACCGCCGGGTGGACGCGCACCGTCGGGCAGGTCACCGCCGTCTCGATCGGCAGCGACACCGCCTGCGAGAGCGCGCCGATCACCGACCACACGAACGGGCTCTCGCCCTGGGCGTCGTGCCAGGGGTGGTAGTGGTCGGAGATCCACAGCGACCGGAATCCGGCCTGTTCGGCCATCCTGGCCTGTTCCACGAGGTCCGCGGGGCCGTGCTCCTCGCAGGAGAGGAAGTAGCCGTACTCGGGCATGGGGGGTACCTCCGCGACGGGCGGCTCGGGTGGGGGACCCGGACCGAGTACCCGGCGCCCGGCGGGGGAACCGGCGCACGTTTGGGTGCCCCGGCCAGGGGGACGCGGATAGCTCGTACGGGAGGCCGGGGCGCCCTGTGTCCGCGTGCCCGCCGTACGGCCCGACCTGCCCGCCCGCATTCCCCACGGGCGAGACCGCCGGAGGAGGACCGTGAGTCGACCCCGCATCGTGATCGTCGGTGCCGGCTTCGCCGGCTGCCGGACGGCCCGGGAGCTGTCCCGCGCGGCCCGGGGGAAGGCCGCGATCACCCTGCTGAACCCGGCCGGCCACTTCCTGTACCCGCCGCTCGGGGTCCGTCCCGCTGGACACGGACAGGCCGGGACTCCCGCGCCTGCCGGGGGAGGGGCGGGAGCGCGGGCCGGGGAACCGGCGAGGGGAGAGGCCCGGGAACGGGGGACAGGGGGACGACCGTACGGAGGCCACCAGGAGGTGGGCCGTGTCCGAGAACGCGAAGAACCAGCCGGGGCCCGAGGTCCCGGAACCCGCGGAGACCGAGCCGGGGCCCGAACCCGCGAGGAACCAGCCGGGTGGGGAGCCCGCGAGGAACCAGCCGGGTGGGGAGCCCGCGAGGAACCAGCCGGGTGGGGAGCCCGCGAGGAACCAGCCGGGTGGGGAGCACGGGCGGGGCGGTGGCCGTGCCGTGGGGGCCGTCGTGGCGGGGGACGCGGAGTGGTCCGGGGTGGCCGGGCCGTTCCTGGACGCCGAGTCGCCCGGACCCGCCGGGTCCGCGGAGATCGAGCCCTCCGGGCCCGGCGAGACCGTGACCGGCGACGAGGGGTCGAGCCCCGCCGAGCCGCACTCCCCTCCCCGCCGGAGTCCCGGCCCCGGGCCCGCCGACCCGCGGGCCGGACGCGAACCGCCGGGTCCGGACGCCGGACCCGAACCGGCCGGGCACCGCACGGGACCCGAACCCCCCGGACCGGTCAGGAGCACCGACCTGCCCTCCGGATCCGCCGACCCCACCGACCCAACCGTCCCCACCGACCAGTCCGACCAGTCCGACCGAGGAGAGCGATGAACACCGACGAACTCGTGGAGCTCGGCCAGCAGTTGCGCGTCGACAGCGTGCGGGCGGCGGCCGCCGCCGGCTCCGGGCACCCCACGTCCTCGATGTCCGCCGCCGACCTGATGGCCGTCCTGCTGGCCAACCACCTGCGCTACGACTTCGACCGCCCCGACCACCCCGGCAACGACCGCTTCATCCTGTCGAAGGGACACGCGTCGCCCCTGATGTACTCGGTCTTCAAGGCGGCCGGCGCGCTCGACGACGACGAACTGCTGACGTTCCGGAAGCTGGGCAGCCGGCTCGAGGGGCATCCCACACCGCGGCGGCTGCCGTGGGTGGAGACGGCCACCGGATCGCTGGGGCAGGGACTGCCCGTCGGCGTCGGGATCGCCCTGTCCGGCAAGCGGCTGGAACGCGCCGACTACCGCGTCTGGGTGGTGTGCGGCGACAGCGAACTGGCCGAGGGCTCCGTGTGGGAGGCCGCCGAACACGCCGGCCACGAGCGGCTCGACAACCTCGTCGCGATCGTCGACGTCAACCGGCTCGGCCAGCGCGGTCCCACCCGGCACGGCCACGACCTGGACGCCTACGCCCGCCGCTTCCGCGCCTTCGACTGGCACACCATCGAGGTCGACGGCCACGACGTCGACGCGATCGACCGGGCCTACGGCGAGGCCGTCTCCACCCTCGGCCAGCCCACCGCGATCCTCGCCCGCACGCTCAAGGGCAAGGGCGTCGAGGGCGTCGAGGACCGCGAGGGCCTGCACGGGAAGCCGCTGCCGGACGCCGACGAGGCCATCGCCCAACTGGGCGGGAAACGCGACCTCGTCGTCCAGGTGCACCAGCCGCCCGGCGACCGGGCCCTGCGCTCGGTGCCGACCGGGCCGGGCGTCGACCTCCCCCGGTGGGAGCGCGGCGGCGACCCGACCGCCACCCGCGACGCCTACGGCAAGGCGCTCGCCGCCCTCGGCACCGCCCGGGACGACATCGTCGCCCTCGACGGGGAGGTCGGCGACTCCACCCGCGCCGAGTACTTCGCCAAGGAGCACCCCGACCGGTACTTCGAGTGCTACATCGCCGAGCAGCAGATGGTCGCCGCGGCGGTCGGTCTCGCCGCCCGCGGCTGGGTGCCGTACGCCTCCTCCTTCGCCGCCTTCCTCAGCCGCGCCTACGACTTCGTGCGGATGGCGTCGGTGAGCGGCGCCGGGATCAACCTGGCCGGCTCCCACGCGGGCGTCGCCATCGGCCAGGACGGGCCCTCCCAGATGGGCCTGGAGGACCTGGCGATGTTCCGTGCCGTGCACGACTCGACCGTGCTGTACCCGTGCGACGCCAACCAGACGGCCCGGCTGGTCGCGGAGACGGCCGGCCTGGACGGCATCCGCTACCTGCGCACCTCGCGCGGCGCCACCCCGGTGATCTACGGCCCGGACGAGGAGTTCCCGATCGGCGGCAGCAAGGTGCTGCGCTCCTCCGGCGAGGACCGGCTCACCGTGGTCGCGGCCGGCGTCACCGTGCCCGAGGCGCTGGCCGCCGCCGACGCCCTCGACCGGGAGGGCATCCGGGTGCGGGTGATCGACCTGTACTCCGTCAAGCCCGTCGACCGGGCGACGCTGCGTCAGGCCGCGGAGGACACCGGCTGCCTGGTCACCGTGGAGGACCACCACCCGGAGGGCGGCCTCGGGGACGCCGTCCTCGACGCGTTCCTCGACGGGCGCCCGGTGCCGCGTCTGGTCCGCCTCGCGGTCCGGACGATGCCCGGCTCCGCGTCTCCCGAGGAGCAGCTGCACGCCGCCGGCATCGACGCCGAGTCGATCGCCGCCTCCGTCCGTCTGCTGGTGGAGCAGGCGATCGTCCGGTGAGCGGCGCGCAGACGCGCACGGTACGGGCGGGCCGCCGTACGGTCGAGGTGCGGCGGCCCGGCAAGGTCCTCTTCCCGGCCGGCGACGGCCACCCGGAGTACACCAAGGGAGACCTCGTCGACTACTACCGGTCCGTCGCGCCCTTCCTGTTGCCCCATGTGCGCGGCCGGCCGCTGATGCTGGAGATGCACCCGGACGGCGTCGACGGCCCCGCCTTCATGCAGAAGAACACCCCGGACGGCTACCCGGACTGGATCACCCGCGTCGAGGTGCCCAAGGAGGGCGGCACCGTCCGCCACACCGTCTGCGACGACTCCGCTACCCTCGTCCACCTGGCCGGCCAGGCCTGTGTCACGCTGCACCGCTGGCTGTCGCGCGGCGACCGGCCGGACCACCCCGACCGGATGGTCTTCGACCTCGACCCCTCCGGCGACGACTTCGCACCCGTGCGGGAGACGGCCGTGCTGCTCGGTGAACTCCTCGACGAACTGCGGCTGCCGTCGGCCCTGATGACCACCGGTTCGCGCGGACTGCACGTCGTGGTGCCGCTGAACGGGCGGCACGGCTTCGACGAGGTACGGCACTTCGCCCGCGACGTCGCCGACACGCTCGCCGCCGGACACCCCGACCGGCTCACCACCGCCGCCCGCAAGAAGGACCGCGACGACCGCCTCTACCTGGACGTCCAGCGCAACGGCTACGCCCAGACGGCCGTCGCCCCCTTCACCGTCCGCGCCCGCCCCGGCGCGCCCGTCGCCGTGCCCGTCGCCTGGGACCAGCTCGACGAACCCGGCTTCGGGCCGCGCCGCTGGACCGTCGCCGACGCCGTCGACCAGGCCCGCACCAACCCCTGGGCGGGCGTGATGAGCCGGGGCCGCGCCCTCGGGCCGGCCCGGCGCAGGCTCGACGCGCTGCGCGGCTGACCGTCCAGGACAGCCGCCGTCGCCGCGGCGGGCCGTCAGGGCACGGTCCAAGTACCGGCCGGGGCAGCGGTCCGGGCACCGGCCGGGGCAGCGGTCCGGGCACCGGCCGGGGCAGCGGTCCGGCATCCACAGGTTTGCCGGAGGACTGGGCGGCCACCCGAGCAAAGAGGTGGCCATGTCGAACACGAATAGAACATCCCAGTCGCAGAGTTCACAAGAAACCCAGACCGATGACAACACGCACACGGCGGACGGCCTGCCGGGTCCCATGGAGGTGCTGCGCCAGGCGCGCGCCCAGCTCGCAGAGCTGACCGGCATGGTCGCCGAGACCGTGTCGTCCTTCGAACGGACCGAGGACGGCTGGTCCCTGGAGGTCGAGGTGCTCGAACTCGAACGAGTGCCGGACACCATGAGCCTGATGGCCGGTTACGAGGTGACCCTCGACGACCGGGGACAGCTCACCGGGTACCGCCGTGTGCGCCGCTACGAACGCGGGCGGGCCGACGCACGGCCCGGCGGCCGCTAGGCCGTCCCCCGCCCGTCACCCATCCACCAGCTACAGAAGGAGGACCGGTCGGCATGACCGTAGTCCCGGCACAGCAGTCTGGCTCGGGGGGCGGCTCCAGTGGCCTCTACGACGTCCTGGAGCTCGTCCTCGACCGAGGGCTCGTCATCGACGCCTTCGTCCGCGTCTCCCTGGTCGGCATCGAGATCCTGAAGATCGACGTGCGGGTCGTCGTCGCCAGTGTCGACACCTACCTGCGCTTCGCCGAGGCCTGTAACCGCCTCGACCTGGAGTCGGGGCCGCGCAAGAGCCCCGGCCTGCCCGACGTCGTCGGCCAGATCACCGAGTCCGGCGCGCGCGGCAAGTCCAAGGGCGCGCTGTCCGGCGCCGCGCAGACCATCTCCGACGCGTTCAAGCAGGCCCGTGACGAGGGCTCCGCCGAGCCCGAGAGCAAGGGCCGTTCGCGCCGGACCACGACCGCCCGCCGGAAGGAGGACGACGAGTGAGCACCTACGTCTACGGCATCGCCGCGGGCTCCCACCCCGCGCTCCCCGACGGCATGGAGGGCGTCGGCGACCCCGCCCGGCCGGTACGCATCCTGCGCGAGGGAGAGCTGGCGGCGATCGTCAGCGACGCCCCCGACGGGCTGCGCCCCAAGCGGCGCGACCTGGTCGCCCACCAGAACGTGCTCGCCGAGGCGGGCGCCGCCGGCTGCGTGCTGCCCATGCGCTTCGGCAGCGTCGCCCCGGACGACGCCTCGGTCACCGGGGTCCTCGCCGAACGCGCCGCGCACTACTCCGAACGGCTGCGCGCCCTGGACGGCAAGGTCGAGTACAACATCAAGGCCTCCCACATCGAGGAGGCCGTCCTGCACCACGTGATGGCCTCGGACCCCGAGATCCGTGCCCTCGCCGAGGCCAACCGCAAGGCGGGTGGCGGGACGTACGACCAGAAGCTGCGGCTCGGCGAGATGGTCGCCGCCGCGGTCAAGCGCAAGGAGACCGAGGACGCCGACACGGTCCTGCGGCTGCTGGAGCCGGCCGGTGACGCGGTCAGCGTCGGCCCCGAGTCCACCGGCTGGCTGGTCAACGTCTCCTACCTGGTCGGCCGGGACACGGCCGAGCGGTTCCTCGGCGTCATCGAACAGGCCCGCAAGGACCTGCCGCACCTGGAACTGCGCGTCCACGGACCGCTGCCGCCGTACAGCTTCGTCGAGCCCGGCCCCACCGGGCCGGCGGGCACCGCGACCGCGGGCAGCACGGCGGGCGCGGGAGCCGGCGCGGGGGAGTGAGTCCGTGGGACTGATCGGAGAGGTGCTCATGCTGCCGTTCGCCCCGGTGCGCGGCAGCGCCTGGGCGATCAGACAGGTGCTGCAGGAGGCGGAGCGCATCTACTACGACCCCGCCACCGTGCGCACCGAACTCGCCCGGCTGGAAGAGCAGCTGGAGGCCGGTGAGATCACCGAGGAGGAGTTCGACCGCCGGGAGGACGAACTCCTCGACCGGCTGGAGAGAACGCAATGAAGGGCAGACTGGCGGCCGTCGCCGTGGTGTTCCTGGTCCGCCGGCGACTGCGCGTGCTGTCCCGGCGGCTCCGGGAGAACCCGCAGATCCGCGAGATCGAGGAGCAGCTCCGAGAGGACCTGCGGGGTGTCCCGGACGCGGCGGCGGACACCTTCCAGCGCTGGGCCGAACGCCGTCTCGACGCCTTGGCCGACCGTCTGTACGAGCGGACGGACGCGATCTACGCGAGCCTGGGCGCCGGGGCGGCGCCCGCCTCCGTCGAGGGGCGGACCGACGGGTGGGAGGACGCCGTGGAGGCGGACGCCCTGGAGGAGGATGCGCTGGAGGAGGACGCCTCGGACGAGCACGCCTCGGACGAGGACGTCCGGTCGGAGGACGTCCGGTCGGAGGACGACGCTCGCCCGTCATCCGACGACGCCGAGCCCCAGGGCGACGAGGGCGAGGCGGACGACGGCGCCGAGTCGGACGACGAGACCGACCCGGATGACGCCGAGCCGCCGGTCGGCGAGGCCGAGGCGGACGACGGCAGCGAGCCGGTCGACGAAGCCGAGGCGGACGACGGCAGCGAGCCGGACGACGACTCGTCGGCGTCCTCCGGGACCGGCGGACGCTCGGCCGGGCGTCAGGCGTGTGCCGGGGGCGCGAGGAAGAGCGGCACGGCTGAGACGGCCGGGACCGGGAAGGTAGAGAAGACCGCCCCCGGGAAGACGGCCAAGAAGGCCCCGGCCAAGAAGGCCCCGGCCAAGAGGGCCGCCGCCAAGAAGGCGACCGCCGAGAAGGCCGCCTCCGCGAAGTCCGCGGACGGCCGGTCCGGTGCCCGCAAGGCGCCCGGCAAGCGGACCCCGGCCAGGAGGTCGGGGGCCGAGCGGGGCGCCGCCCGGCGGGCGGCCTCCGCCAAGGCGGGCAACCGTACCGCGCAAGGAGGAGGGGACCGTTGACCGGCGTGCACATCCCGGCGCTGTCGGACCGCCCCGGCCTGGTGGGCGACATCGCCCGCAGCGAGGCCGCCGACCGGCTGCGGGCGGCGGCGCAGGAGTACCTGGAGGCCCGTGCCCGGCTGCTGCTGGCCAGGGCCGGCCGGAGCCTGGGGCTGGCCACCGTACGGATCACCGAGATCGCGGAGGGCCGCAGCCCGGGGTTCGCCCGGCTCGCCCGGGACGCCGGCCGCAAGCTGGTGCAGGGCAAGGGCCCGGCGCGGGCCGCCCTGGAGATCGCCGTGGCCCGGCTGACGGACCGCGCGGGACTCTCGCTCCCGGCGGCCGGGCCGCTCGTGGTGGTCGAGCAGGTGGACGTCGGCGTGCCCGTGCGCACCGCGTACGAGGAGTGGGCGCGGCACCCGGACGCCCGCCCGGCCTCCGACGACCGGGTCGTGTGGACCGCGCACGGTCTGCGCGGAGTGGTCTCCTTCCACCCGCTCGCCGACCGCCTCACCCGCGTCCTGCTGGTGGCCGAACACGTGCCAGAGAACCCGGCCGGGCGGGCGGGCGCCCTGCTGCGGGTGCCGCGCCACCGGGCCAGGCGTGACCTGGCGGACTTCGCCCGCCACGTCACGCTCAGCGGGGTACCCGGAGGGGACAGCCCCCGCCCCGCCTCCGACGACAACCGGCCGACCACCCGAGGGAGCCGCCGATGACCACCCCCAGCCGGCTCCCCGACGCGTACGGCAACGGCGGGGGAGCGAACCTCGCCGACATCCTGGAGCGGGTGCTCGACAAGGGTGTCGTCATCGCCGGCGACATCCGGATCAACCTGCTCGACATCGAACTGCTCACCATCAAGCTGCGGCTCATCGTCGCCTCCGTCGACAAGGCGAAGGAGATGGGCATCGACTGGTGGGAGACCGACCCGGCCCTGTCCTCCAGCGCCCGCCGCGAGGAGCTCGCCCGGCGGGACGGCGACGCCCGCCACGAGGAGCTGGCGCGGGAGAACGCCGAGCTGCGCGCACGGCTGGCCGCCCTGGAGTCCGGCCGGACGCGGGAGGGATCGTGATGACCACGGGACTGCGCTACGTCTACGCCGTCTGCCGTCCGTTCAGCGCTCCGCTGCAGTCGCAGCTGACCGGTGTCGGCGGCGTCCCGCCCCGGCTGCTGCACCACCACGGTCTGGTCGCCGTCGTCAGCACGGTGCCCGAGCGGCACTTCGCCGAGGAGCCGCTGCGGGCCCACCTGGAGGACCTGGACTGGCTCACCGAGACGGCCCGCGCCCACCAGCAGGTGATCGACGCGCTCACGACGGTCACCACCCCGCTGCCGCTGCGGCTGGCCACCGTCTTCCGGGACGACAGCGCCGTCCGCGTGATGATGGAGGCCCGCGAGGAGTACTTCCGGCAGACCCTGGACCGCCTGGAGGGCCGGGTGGAGTGGGGGGTGAAGGTCTACACCGACGCCGAGCCCGGGGAATCCGGCGAGCCGGAGCGGGCTCCGGCGAAGGCCGCCTCGGGGCGCGACTACCTGCGCCGGCGCCGGGACACGTTCCGCGCCCGCGAGGACGCCTGGCAGAAGGCCGAGGCATTCGCCACCCGGCTGCACGAGACGCTCTGCGAGCGCGCCGAGGACGCGCGGCTGCACGCGCCGCAGAACCCTGCGCTCTCCGGTGCCGCCGGCCGGAACGTGCTCAACGCCGCCTATCTGGTGCCGCGGGACCACTCCGAGGAGTTCGTGGAACTGGTGGACCGTACGAAGGACGAGGCGTCCGGGATGCGGGTGGAACTCACCGGGCCCTGGGCCGCCTACTCCTTCGTGGGAGACGTCGTCGGCGCCGCCGGGGACGAGGAGAACGGGGAGGGCGACCTGCCGTGACCGTCGTCGAACGCCGTGAGATCGCCCTGGTGGACCTCCTCGACCGGCTGCTGGCCGGCGGGGTCGTCATCACCGGCGACATCACGCTGCGCATCGCGGACGTCGACCTCGTCCGCATCGATCTGAACGCGCTGATCAGCTCGGTCAACGCGCGGGTACCGGCCCCGTGGGAGGGATGACGTGCAGCACCCGGCGAACGACGTGCCCCGTGGGAAGGACGGCGTGCTGGAGGGCCTGCTGGACGGGCTGCCCGGGGGGAACGCCGGCCTCGCGCGGCCGTCCGGCCGCCGCCGGCAGCTCGACCTGGAGCCCGACACCGTCGAGCGGGACCTCGTCAAACTGGTCCTCACGGTGGTGGAGCTGCTGCGCCAGCTCATGGAGCGCCAGGCGCTGCGCCGCTTCGACGAGGGCGATCTGACGGAGGACCAGGAGGAGCGGATCGGGCTCACCCTGATGCTGCTCGACGACCGGATGACCGAGCTGCGGGAGCGCTACGGACTGCGGCCCGAGGACCTCAATCTGGACCTCGGGCCGCTGGGCCCGCTGCTTCCCCGGGACTGACCTGCCGGGCTCGTCCTCCCCGAACCCGGCTCGCGGGCGCGCTGTTCAGGCTTCCTTGCGGCACAGGAGCTCGCCGTGCAGGACGGCGAACCAGCCGTCCTCCTGCCGTCCCCACTCCCGCCAGGCCTCCGACACGGCCCGCAGTTCCTCCTCGGTGGCGTGCCCGCCCCCGACGGCGACCCGCGCGTACTCGGAGGCCAGCGTCCGGTCCGCCCACAGGCCGCTCCACCAGGCCCGTTCCTCCGGTGTGGAGAACGTCCAGGCGGAGGAGGTCGCCGTGATGGCGGTCAGGCCCGCCCGCAGCGCCCAGGACTTCAGCCGGCGCCCGGCGTCCGGTTCGCCGCCGTTGGCGCGGGCCACCCGCCGGTACAGCGCCAGCCAGTCGTCCATGCCCGGGGAGGCCGGGTACCAGGTCATCGCGGCGTAGTCGGAGTCCCGTACGGCGATCCAGCCGCCCGGCCTGGTCACCCGTGCCATCTCGCGCAGCGCCTGCACCGGGTCGCCCACGTGCTGGAGCACCTGGTGGGCGTGGACGACGCAGAAGGTGTCGTCGGGGTGGTCGAGGGCGTGTACGTCCGCGACGGCGAAGTCGACGTTGCGCAGCCCGCGCGCGTCGGCCGTCGCCCGCGCCTGTTCCAGCACGCCGGGGGCGCGGTCGACGCCGGTGACCCGGCCGTCGGGGACCAGTTCGGCCAGGTCGGCGGTGATGGTGCCGGGCCCGCAGCCGATGTCGAGGATCCGCATGTCGGGTTCCAGGACACCCAGCAGGTGGGCGGCCGAGTTGGCGGCCGTCCGCCAGGTGTGCGACCGCAGCACCGACTCGTGGTGGCCGTGGGTGTAGACGGCGGTCTCCTGAGCTCTCGGCATGGCTGTGCCCCCTGTCCGGCATGACGGATCCCGCGGGACCGGGCCCGCGGGCTGCTCCGCCACCGTACGCCCTCCTCCGAATGTTGAGACAGCTTGTCCCAGCGAATGGACTGACGTGGCGTCAGGCGGCACCGGCCGGGCGGTACACGGCCAGCGCTTGCGGCTCCTTCTCCAGCGTCACGTCCCCCTCCACCTCGGTGACCTCGCCGTCGTAGGCGAGCAGCGTCCCCGGCGCCACGTCCGCCAGCCGCAGCCTGCCGACCGTCACCGCGGCGTGCACGGGGGAGCGGGTCAGCGGTCCGGCGAAGGCGGCGGCCAGCAGGCGCAGCGCGGGCCGCCGGCCGCCGTGCACCACCCGGACGTCGAGCAGGCCGTCCGCGAGGTCCCGGCGGCGGCCCGGCGCCAGACCCATCCGGTGGTAGGTGCCGTTCCCGGCGAACAGCAGCCACAACGGGCGGGGGCGCCCGCCCACCTCGGCCTCCAGGGGATGCCGGTCGGCACGCAGCACCCGGACCGCCGCCCACACCCCGGCCGGCCAGCCGCCGATCCGGTGCGACCAGCGGTCCCGCTCGCGCACCAGCTCCGGGTAGACGCCCAGCGCGCACGTGTTGAGGAAGATGCCGCGCCGCGCCCCGCAGGAGAACCGGCCGATGTCCACCCGCACCCCCTCGCCCTGCCGGACCGCCCGGCTCAGGGACCGCGCGTCCTCCACGCCGAGGTCGAGGGCGAAGTGGTTGAGGGTGCCGCCGGGCAGCACCGCCAGCGGCAGCCCGTGCCGCAGCGCGACCTCCGCGGCGGTGTTCACCGTGCCGTCGCCGCCGCACACCCCCAGCACCCGGGCCCGCGCGGCGGCCTTGCACAGCTCGCCGGGCACGTCCTCCGGGGCGCATTCCACGACCTCCGCGCGCGGCAGCGCCTCCCGCAGGCCGCGCACCCGGTCGGCGGTGGCCGCCGCGGTGTTGGCGACCACGACCAGCCCCTCGCCCTCGGGCAGCGCGGGCAGCTCGGCACGGGGCCGGGCGGGCGGCGCGTGCCGGTCCCGGGTCGGCACCAGCCCCCGTACCGCGAAGGCGGCACCCACCCCGAGCGCGGCACCGGCGAGGACGTCGCTCGGGAAGTGCACCCCGGTGTAGACGCGCGACATGGCCACCGAGAACGCCACCGGCGCCACCACCGCACCCCAGCCGGGCGACTCCATCGCCACTCCCGCCGCGAATGCCGCGGCCGACGCCGAGTGTCCGGACGGGAACGAGGTGGTGATCGGCTGCCGCTTCAGCTGCCGCACCAGCGGCACCGGGTCGAGCACCGGCCGGGGCCGGCGCACCGAGCGCTTGCCGACGGTGTTGATGGCCGCCGAGGCCAGGGTCAGCGAGGCCAGGCCGCGCGCGGCGGCCCGCCGGGCCCGCGGGGTGCGGCTCGCGGCCATCGCGGCGGCCGCGACGAACCACAGAACGCCGTGGTTGGCGCTGCGGCTCAGGCGCGGCAGGACGGGCCCGGCGGCGGGCCAGTGCCGCGCCGCGGCGAATTCGAACAGCCGGCAGTCCAGGGCGAGCAGGCGGTTCCCGAGCAGCCGGGGGCCGGGCTTCCGGGCGGTCAGATCGACATCTGGGCTCATACACAGCCGGGTACCCGCGAGCGTGCCTTCCCTGTCCGCCCCGCACCCGGACGCCTCGTACGGCCGCCCCCTGCGCCCGGCCCGGCCGAGCCGGGCGAAGAGCCGCCCCCCCCACAATGCCCGGGCCGCCGCCGGTGCGTGCCGTTCAGACGCCGGTGACACCCGTGCCGGGCGCTCGAAGTGGGCCAGGGCCTTGCGTGGCCGGGCGCTCGAAGTGGGTCAGGGCCTTGCGGGGCCGGGCGGGCGGGCGCCGCGGGCGCCGGGCGCGAGGCCGGCCCCGTCGGCCGTCCCCCCCCCCGGCGCCGCGGGCGCACGGCGCGGCGAGCCCGGCGAGGCGCGATAACGGTTTGCCGCCCGCCGGGCCGGGCCCGCACAATGCGGCCCCATGGGACATCTGGAAGCCGCACACCTCGAGTACCACCTCCCCGACGGGAGGACGCTGCTCGGCGATGTGTCCTTCCGGGTGGGCGAGGGTGCCGTCGTCGCCCTCGTCGGACCCAACGGCGCCGGCAAGACCACCCTGCTGCGGCTCATCTCCGGCGAGCTGACCCCGCACGGCGGCACCGTCACCGTCAGTGGCGGACTCGGCGTGATGCGGCAGTTCGTGGGCTCCGTCCGGGACGAGACGACCGTCCGCGACCTGCTGGTCTCCGTCGCGCCGCCCCGCATCCGCGAGGCCGCGCGAGCCGTGGACAGGGCCGAGCACGCGATCATGACGATCGACGACGAGGCCGCCCAGCTCGCCTACGCGCAGGCCCTCGCCGACTGGGCCGAGGCGCGCGGCTACGAGGCGGAGACCCTGTGGGACATCTGCACCACGGCCGCGCTCGGCGTGCCGTACGAGAAGGCGCAGTGGCGCCAGGTGCGCACCCTCTCCGGCGGTGAGCAGAAACGCCTCGTGCTGGAGGCGCTGCTGCGCGGCACCGACGAGGTCCTGCTGCTCGACGAGCCGGACAACTACCTCGACGTGCCCGGCAAGCGCTGGCTCGAGGAACGGCTGAAGGAGACCCGCAAGACGGTCCTGTTCGTCTCCCACGACCGGGAACTGCTCGCCCGGGCCGCCGAGAAGATCGTCTCCGTCGAACCGGGCCCCGCCGGCGCCGACGCCTGGGTGCACGGCGGCGGCTTCGCCACCTACCACGACGCCCGCCGGGAGCGCTTCGCCCGCTTCGAGGAACTGCGCCGCCGCTGGGACGAGAAGCACGCCCAGCTGAAGAAACTGGTGCTGAACCTGCGGCAGGCCGCCGCCGTCAGCCATGAGATGGCCTCCCGCTACGCCGCCGCCCAGACCCGGCTGCGCAAGTTCGAGGAGGCCGGCCCGCCGCCGGAGCCGCCGCGCGAGCAGGACATCCGGATGCGGCTCAAGGGCGGCCGCACCGGCGTCCGGGCCGTCACCTGCGAGGGGCTGGAGCTGACCGGCCTGATGAAACCGTTCGACCTGGAGGTCTTCTACGGGGAACGGGTCGCCGTCCTCGGCTCCAACGGCTCCGGCAAGTCGCACTTCCTGCGCCTGCTGGCCGGGGAGGAGGTGGCGCACACCGGCGCGTGGAAACTGGGGGCGCGGGTCGTGCCCGGGCACTTCGCGCAGACCCACGCGCACCCCGAACTCCTCGGGCGGACCCTGCTCGACATCCTGTGGACGGAGCACTCGCAGGACCGGGGGGCCGCCATGTCGCGGCTGCGCCGCTACGAGCTGACCGCGCAGGCCGAGCAGACCTTCGACCGGCTCTCCGGCGGCCAGCAGGCCCGCTTCCAGATCCTGCTCCTGGAACTGGCCGGAGCCACCGCCCTCCTCCTGGACGAGCCGACGGACAACCTCGACCTGGAGTCCGCCGAGGCCCTCCAGGAGGGCCTGGAGGCCTTCGAGGGGACCGTCCTCGCGGTCACCCACGACCGCTGGTTCGCCCGCTCCTTCGACCGCTACCTGGTCTTCGGCAGCGACGGCCGGGTCCGTGAGACGCCCGAACCGGTGTGGGACGAACGGCGGGTGGAACGGGCCCGGTAGCCCGCCGGCGGGCCGGGCGGCCGCTCAGCTCCAGCGCAGCAGGGCGCCCAGGCCGCCCACCGGGGCGTCCCCGCGCCGCGCCTCGGAGGCCGTGGCCACCGAGATCGCCGGGGCCGCCGTCGCGACCGCCGAGCGGATCAGCGCGTCGTCGGCGCGGGCCGGCCAGGAGTGCTGCTCGC
This sequence comes from Streptomyces glaucescens, assembly GCF_000761215.1. Lineage (GTDB taxonomy): Bacteria > Actinomycetota > Actinomycetes > Streptomycetales > Streptomycetaceae > Streptomyces > Streptomyces glaucescens_B. The sequence continues at coordinate 6,260,849 of NZ_CP009438.1, forward strand.
CGAGGATGCTCAGCTCCGTACGGCGCACCGCCAGCTGGTCGGGGTCCTCGCCGATCCACACCTCGCGGTGGTTGTCCGGGCCGTCCGGGCGGATCAGCAGCTCGTCGATCCGGTGCTCGCGGGCCGCCTCGACCAGCGCGGGCACGCCCTCCGCCGCCACCACGCGGCCGTCGGCGTCCGGCGCGCGGCCCGCCAGGAACCGCTCCAGCTCGGCATCGGCGCGGGCCCGCTCGTGAGCCGCCCGGGCCGCTTCCACGTCGGCGTCCAGCAGCCTGCTGCCCGCTCCGTGCGGCGCCTCGGTCACCCGGTCGTGCAGCCGCTGCGGCAGCCGGTCGCGCACCGCGTGCCGCTCGCGCTCCTCGCCCACCAGGATCAGCAGGTCCGCCTTGGTCTCCTCCTGGCAGACGGCGAGCGCGTCGGCGATCTCGGCGGCGTTGTGCTCCCAGGTGTTCTCCACCCGCAGCTGGAAGTGGCGCTCCGACCACTCCCCCGTACTGGTGCGGTGCAGCGGCCACTGGCGCCCGGTGACCGACCCGGCGTCCTCCCTGGCCACGCTGCTGCGCAGCTCGAAGTCGGCGCCCTTGCGGTCGAGGTAGGCCACCACGCACACGGTGTCCTCGCCCTCCAGGTCCAGCAGCGGCGAGACGCGCGGCAGGGGCGCCCACTCGGCCCAGCTGCCGCCCTGCGGGGGCCGGGCCAGCGAGGGATCGAGCACGACGCGGCCCGCACGGGCGAACAGGGCCCGCCCGTGCGGCTCGGAGGAATGCCGCAGTTCCTCGACCGCGTCCCGGACCGCGTCGCAGGTCGCCTCGTCCGCGCCCTGGCCCCTCAGGTCCCGGGCCATCGCCTCGGCCGTGAGGTGGCGCTGGTGTGCGGTGTCCTCCGCGTGCACGGAGAGGTCGACGTAGACGGAGGCCCACGGCCCCGGATGTTCGTAGAGTGGATGCAGGAACGCGAGGTCCATGGCTCCCTCCCGGATGCCATCGGGGGTAGTGCTGGTAGTGCTCATCGCCGGGCGGGTACCCGAACCGCATGAACGAACACGACGAGCGGGGCACCACGATGACCGGAGTCGACCCGGGACGGCTGGACGACCAGCAGCTGATGAGGGAGCTGGAGACGATCCACCGCACGCGCCACGACACGCTGCTCTACGGCTCGAACGACGCGCTGCGGGCGCACAACGAGCGCATGGCCCAGCTCGAGGGCGAGTACCTGCGCCGCAATCCGCGCCGCTTCGTCGCCGCCGGCCGTACCCGGGACGGCGCCCGCGAGCGCGCGGCGGCCGGTGACGGCGCGGCGGCGGGCCCCCGCGAGGGGCGGCGCACGCCGGTCGGCAAGTGGGGGCCCGGCGACACCGGGGCGGGCGCCCCGCGGACGTGAGGCGCACGCTCCCGGACGCGGGCGACGACGTGACAGGCCGCCGGGAACCCCTGTCGAAGGGATTCCCGGCGGCCTGTCGTCGTACGTCCCGCGGCGTCCGCCCGCGCCACCCGGGCCGGCCCGGCGACCTGCTGTCCGGCCTGCGGTCCGTCTGACCTGCGGCCCGGCGGACCCGCAGCTCGGCGGACCCGCGGCCCGGCGGACCCGCGGCCCGGCGGAACCGCGTCCCGGCGGGGCCGCCCGGACGGAGCGCCGACGCCGGGGCGGCCCCCGTCCGGTGCTAGGCGGCCTTCGCTCAGGCGGCTTCCTCGGCGAAGACGTCGAGGAACGCCTCGCAGAACGCCTTCAGGTCGTCCGGCTTGCGGCTGGTGACGAGCTTGTTCGCACCCCGCTCGCAGACCACCACCTGTTCGTCCACCCAGGTGCCGCCCGCGTTGCGGATGTCGGTGTGCAGGCTCGGCCAGGAGGTCAGCTCGCGGCCCCGTACGACGTCCGCCTCGACGAGCGTCCACGGCGCGTGGCAGATCGCGGCCACCGGCCGCCCCCGCTCGAAGAAGTCCCGGACGAACGCGACCGCCTTCTCGTCCATCCGCAGGAAGTCGGGGTTGGCGACCCCGCCCGGCAGCACCAGCGCGTCGAAGGACTCCGCCGATGTCTCGCCGACGACCTCGTCCACGGGGAACGTGTCCGCCTTGTCGAGATGGTTGAAGGCCTGGACCTCCCCGGGCTTCGTCGACACGAGCACCGGCTGGTGGCCCGCGTCCTCGGCGGCCTGCCAGGGGTCGGTCAGCTCCACCTGCTCGACACCTTCCGGTGCGGTCAGGAATGCGATACGCATGATCGATCGACGTCCTTTCGTTCAGCGTCCTGCGAGGCCGGACCCGGCGTCCCGGCCGGTGTCGTCCGGTGTGGCCCGGCTGATGTCGGCGAGCGCGCTGTCCGGGTCCTGCGCCACGGCGAGGTCCCCGAGGCTCACCATGCCGACCGGCAGCCCGCGCTCCACGACCGGCAGCCGGCGCACCGCCTTCTCCCGCATCAGGGCCACCGCGGTGGACACCGGGTCGTCCGGGGCCACCACGGCCGGATGCGGGGTGCACACCTGCCCGGCGCTCACGGTGAGCGGGTCGCGGCCCTCGGCGACGGCCCGCACGGTGATGTCCCGGTCGGTGAGCACGCCCACCACGTCCTGCCCGTCCGCCACCACCACGTCGCCGATGTTCTGGGCGCGCATCAGCTGCGCGGCCTCCACGAGCGAGGCGTCGGGACGGACGGCCACCACGCCGGGGGTCATCACCTCCCTCACGTAGTCGGCCATCAGGGCGCCTCTTCTCCGCGGGTCAGTGCCACGGCCAGTTCCTGGACGTTGCCGTAGCGGGCTCCGCGCGGCAGCCGGGTCAGCGGCTCGATCAGCACGTCGGGCGCGTTGTGCCGGCGCAACTCCGCGATCAGCTCTCCCGGGCCGGCCGGGAAGGGCCTGCGGCCGAGCACCCGGGCCAGCTCCAGGCGGGTCTCCTCCAGGGAGCCCAGCGCGGGTCCGCCCGCCACACGGGGGTCGTCGTCGGCGGAGGGCTCGGGATCGTGCCACTCCTCGGTACGGGTCGAATGGCCCGACCGCAGCATGCCCTGCAACTGGTGCTTCATCTCGTCGTCCCGGTGCACGCTCAGCCGGTCACTGCCTCGCTGCATGTCTCCCTCCACATCTCCGGGGGTGGACACCCGCGTACCCGAGGGGAGGTGACCGACACGGGGTTTGCGCGCCGGATCGGCGGAGACCCGGCCGAGGCCCCCCGCGCACACCCCTGCGGAAGGACAGGCCATGGCGGTCTTCGCTGTGCTCGTTCCGTTCGTGCTGCTCGGCACGGTGCTGGCCCTCGGGCGCTACGAGGAGCTGATGCTGCCGGCGGAGCGCGAACCGGACGCGGCCGAGCCGGTCGTACTACGGCACTGACGGACTACGGCGCTGAAGGACTACGGCTCTGACGGATCACGCTCTGACGGAGCGCCCGGGCGCGGGACCGGTGCCGGCCGCGGGGAACATCGGTACAGCCGTTGGCGCTGAGAACGATCATGGTCTGATCGGTGCGAGGGCGCTGACGCGGTTCTCGTACTCGCGGCGGGCCTTGCGCTGGGCCGGGACCGCGAGGAGGTCCTGGCCGCCGTCGAGCGGCTGGCAGCGGGCGAGAAGCTGGCGGTGCACGGCGCAGACGGCGGTGACGCGCAGGGTGTAGCCCTGGCCGCGCCGTACCGTCACGCCTTGGTCGAGCGTCGCCCGCTCGGCGGGCTCCAGCTCGGCGGTGCGGAGGAAGTCGGCGACCTTGCCCGGCATGTCGAGGGTGACCGGCAGCTCCGGCGGCGGAGTGCCCTCCTCGGTGGCGGTGTGGTGGGGCAGGAGGTCAGCGACGGCCGTGCGGATCGCGCCGCGGCTGACGCCGTGGTCGCGGGCGAGGGCAGCGATGGAGCGGCCTTACAGGTACGCGGTGCGCACGTCGTCGGTCTTCGTGGCTGCCACGGCGCGGCGGCGTCCGCCCTTGCTGCCCTTGGCTTCGGCGGCGCGCAGGCCGTCGTAGGTCAGCTCGCGCTGGAGGTCGCGTTGGAGTTCGCCGGCGGCGGCGAGGGTATGCACCATGAACTTCACGGTGGACAGCAGCTCGCCGGTGCGTGGGTGGCGGGCGGTGAGGTCCATCGCGGAGAACGCGCCGTCGTGGATGCGCAGGGCGAGGCGGTCGCGGTGGAGGACGTCGAGCACGTCGAGGATGTGCCCGCTGCCGCGTACGAGGCGGAACATCTCGGAGATGTGCACGGTGTCGCCCGGCCGCGCGTACGTGAGCAGCTCGCCGAACTTCGGGCGCTGGAGGGGGTGGAGGCGGCTGGAGGCGCCCGGGTCCTCCTCGAAGACGACCGGGTCCTCGATCCCGGCCTCGTCCAGGACGAGGTTCTGCCGGGCGGTCGACTGCTGGTCGGTCGAGACCCGCTTATAGACCAGGTTCGCCACCGAAGGCCCCTCCCTGATGGAGGATCGGACCTTATCTGTCATCAAACCCTGTCAGCAATCGCCATCGGATCTGATTGGATTCGGGCCGCCGCGAACCCCCGGATCGCACGGGTTCATTGGACGCGCCGGCTGCCTGTCGTCAAACGATCGTTTGCCGACACCGAGTACCGTCATCCCGTGTTCGGTGCAGTGCCAACGCCTTCAGTGGCGCAACCTGGGCCATCACCGAGCGCTAACTTCATGGCCCATGGGCACCAGGTGTCGAGCTCGCTCACCTTCGGCAAGGGCTGAGCGTCATGCTGGCGGCCGGGTCAGTTTGGTGGCCACGGCATCGAGGACCCAGTCCAGACCGGTCGCGAAGGATGCCTCGGCGTCCACGTCCGTGCCGTCGTACACGGCCTTAGTCAGCGCCGGGAAGCGACCGGTGGCCAACATCCTTGTCAGATGCGGGCCGGAGGCGCGCTGCCAGTCGTGCTTCGACAGGCCCGTGGCGCGCTCGGCCCGCAGGTTCGCGATCTCGCGCCTGATCGCGCCGGTGAAGTAGGCGCCGACAGTCTCCACCGCGCGCATGGCAGTATCGATGTCGGTGAGGCTGTCCAGGGCGGCCAGCGTGGCCTCGCCCACGGCGAGGGCGTTCGGGCCCAGGGTCGGGCGGCCGCCAAGCAGATCGGCCAGCCATTCGTGCCGGAGAGCGGCCTGCCTGGTGCGATGGGCGAGGGTGCGCAGCGCCTCCCGCCAGTCACCGGGCTGCTCCTGGGGGAGGATCTCGGCGTAGACCTCGTCCACCATGAGGTCGAACAGCTCCTGCTTGGTGGAGATGTATCCGTACAGCCGCATCGGGCCCGCGTTCAGCCGAGCGGCGACCTTTCGCAACGACACCGCCTCCAGTCCGGCCTCGTCGGCCAGCGCAATGGCGGCGGCCACGATCCGCTCGCGGTCGAGCGGTACGGGGCGAGTCGGCGGCTCCGGCCGGTCCCACACACTCATGGTTCACACCGTTCTGCTGCGATGCATCGTATTGATCAATACAGTGTATTGCCATGAGACATCGTATCGCTGTGGTCGGGAGCGGCCCCGGAGGCCTTACATTCGCCCGTGTCCTGCACCGCCACGGCTACCCCGTCGCCGTCCTCGAACGCGATCCCGCCCCCGACGTCCGCCCCCCAGGCGGCACGCTGGACCTGCACGAGGGGCTAGGCCAGCTCGCCCTGGACAAGGCAGGGCTGCTGGAGGAGTTCCAGGCGCTGTCCCGCCCCGAGGGGCAGGCCATGCGCATCCTGGACGCGGACGGCACCGTCCTGCGCGACTGGCGACCCCGTCCAGATGACCGGGCCAATCCCGAGATCGACCGCGGGCAACTCCGTGACCTGCTGCTCGGCCCTCTCGACGTCCAGTGGGGGCGGAGCGTGACGCAGGTAGTGCCGGGGTCCCAGGAGGGTGTAGTAGTCCGTTTCGCGGACGGGCGACAGGAGACGTTCGACCTCGTGGTCGGCGCGGACGGCGCCTGGTCCCGGACACGCCCGGCAGTCTCCTCGGTGACGCCGCACTACACCGGCGTCACCTACGTCGAAACCTCCCTCGACGACGTCGACACCCGCCACCCCGACCTCGCCCGGCTGATCGGCGACGGTTCCGTGGCCGCGTACGGGGTGAACCGAGCTCTCGTCGCCCAGCGCAACAGCGGCGGCCACGTCAAGGTGTACGCCCAGTTCCGCGCGCCGTTGGACTGGCACACGAACCTGGACCTGGCCGACGTCGAGGCCGTGCGATCGAGCCTGCTGGCTCTGTTCGACGGCTGGGCCGCTCCCGTCCTCGACCTCCTCCGCCACGCCACCGCTTTCGTCCACCGCCCCCTCTACGTCCTGCCCGTGTCCCACACCTGGACCCACGTCCCCGGGGTGACGCTACTGGGCGACGCCGCCCATCTGATGCCCCCGTTGGGAGCGGGCGCGAACCTCGCGATGCTGGAGGGCGCCGAACTCGCCGAGTCCATCGCCACCGGCCCTGGAGATCTGGACGAGGCCGTCCACGCCTTCGAGGAACAGATGTGGGCCCGGGCCGGCAGGTGGGCGAAGATCACGACGGCCGGTCTGGAACGCCTCGTGAGCCCGGACCCCGCCGAAGCTCTCGCCCTCTTCGACGAAGTCCAGCCATCCTGACTGCCAAGCGCGAGAGCACCAGCACCGACAGCTCACCACGGCCTCACGGGCCCAGTACGGCACCACTACGGTCCCTTCCGGCGAAACCACCTCCCTGCCGGGGCGAGGGCGTCAGTCCGCGTCGTCCTCGTCCTCGTCGAGCTCGGGTGCATCCGGGTCGCGCAGTGGGCGCAAGGCGCCAGCGGCCGGGACGCTGGCGGTGAAGCTATAGCGGCCGAGCAGGTTCAGGTTGCGGTGCTTGAGTGGGGAGAGCCGGGCGATGTCCTCGTCTCGGATCTTGTGGCCTTCGGCGCGAAGCTGGGCGACGGCGGCGTCGATGCAGCGGGTGGTCCAGAGAACGATGGCATTGAGGACCAGGCCGAGCGCGCCGAGCTGGTCCTCCATCCCATCGCGGTACGCCTGATGGATGGTGCCGCGCTTGCCGTGCACACGTCGCGGGCCAGCTTGTGGCGGGACTCCTGCACGGTGAGCTGCCGGTTCATCTGGCGGCGGTAGGTGTCGTCCACCGGGTCGACCACACGCAGCAGGTGCTCGGTCTTCGCGATCCGCCCGTACTCGGCAAACGCGGCGCCCAGGGGAGTCGGGCGTCCGTCACGTCCGAACATGCGCAGCAGGTCGTAGGCGCGGACCTGGTTGGTAACCAGGGAGCCGGCAACCTTCAGCATGTCCGGCCAGTGGGTGATCACCTTGTTCAGGTTCACGCGGTTGCGCGCCAGGTCTTCCACCGCGCCATAGCTGCCGGTCTCGACGCCGGGCATGGTGGCCCGCCAGAACCGCTGGTCGTCCAGGTCGCGGAACCTGGGGCTGAAGCGGTGCGAGGGTGAGGCGAGGACGTCGCGGTTGTTCAGGGCCCGGTGCAACTGCTCCAGCACGCACACCACGTACGCGTCCCGGTCCACCGCGCCCTGCGCTAGGTCGGGGTTGGCGTAGACCGCCTTGCGCCACGCGGGCGGCACGAGCTTGTCGTCCACCTCGCGCGGCAGCAGCGGCTTGACGTCCACTTTCCGCCGAGCCAGCGCCGGAAGGCCGCGGACCCCGGCCAAGACCCGTTTTCCGGCGCTCGCCGCGTCCAATGCCTTCGACTCGCCCAGCAGCGACAGGAACGGGCGCACCGTGGCGTACCGGTTCGCGAGCGCGGCCCGCATGGCGATCTCGGCCGAGTTCTCGTCCTCGGGCACCAGCGAGACCACCGTGGCCGCCGCGGTCATCACGGCGGCGCGCGGGGCGACCCCTTCCAACGCCGCCCACAGCGCGGCCACATCCAGGTCCGTGCCATGCTCCTCCACCAGCTCCAGTTCCTCGAACAGCCCCTTGGCCGCCCGCGCGAGCGTGCGTGATGCCTTCTCCAGCTGCGGCAGCACCCGGTTGCGGCGCAGCCAGCCCACCGCGTGGTCGAACAGCGCCTTGGGGCCCTCGGCGTGCGTCCAGGCCCGGCCGTGCAGGAAGGTGCGGAACCGCCTGGACCACTCCGGGTCGTCGTACTCGTGATACTCACAGGCGTCCCGGATCTCCCAGGCGTGCTCGTACGCCGTCTTCGGCCGCTCGGTGTACCGCTTCACCACCGACGCATCCTCGATGCCGAGCTGCTCGGCCAGATGCTCGATCACCGGCCACGGCGCGTCCAGCGGGTCGTCCGGGAGGAGCCGGCCGATGTAGCGCACCGTGCACATCTGGAGCGCGAAGCCGAGCTGGTGGTGCGCGGAGCGTCGCCGAGCGATCAGATCGCGGTCGACGTCGTCCAGGAAGGAGAACCGCTCCAGCTCGGGGCGGGTCGGCTCCTCGGCGAACTTCCCGTACGCCTCGGTCCGCTCATCCGTCAGAAACTCCACCGGCACGAGCGGACCGTAGCCAGCCTCGGCACCCGCGCGGCGATCTTTCCTCGAACCCCAGCGGAGCCCCCAGCCTGTGTGCTAGCCGACCATGATCAATCTCAGCGCCAACCGCTGTGCCGATGTTCCCCGAGGCCGGGTGCCGCGGCACCGAGGCGGCGCCCGGGCGCTCCGCCGGCGCAGGGGCCCCAGCGACGCGGGGTGCACTCCTCAGGGTCCACCGCGGTCACCACGCCCCGCACCGGCCCGGCGCGCTTCCCGTCCGGCACCCGCCCCGGTGCTCCCGTCCGGCATCCGCCCCGGTGTTCCCGGCCGGAAGGCTCGGGGCGGGGCCGGGAGCGGGGCCGGTCACCTCCTGCGGCCCGGCAGGAACTCCTGCATCTTCGCCTTGAAGCCCTGCCTGACCACCGAGGCGCCGTCCGCGTCACCCTTCAGGATCGACGCCGCCGTGGCCTCCATCTGCTCCCAGGTGGCGTGCGGCGGGACCGGCGGCACCGCGGGGTCGGTCAGGAACTCGATCACCGCGGGCCCGTCCGCCTCCAGCCCGGCCCGCCAGCCCGCCTCGACGTCCTCCGGCCTCTCCACCCGGATCCCGGTCAGCCCCAGCGAGCGGGCGAACGCGGCGTAGTGCACGTCCGGCAGCTCCTGCGAGGGCAGGAACGACGGCGCACCGCCCATCGCCCGCAGCTCCCAGGTCACCTGGTTGAGATCGCGGTTGTTCCACACCCCGATCACCAGCCGCGGATCCTCCCACTGGTCGCGGTACTTCGCCGCCGTGATCAGCTCGGCCATGCCGTTCATCTGCATCGCACCGTCCCCGACCAGGGCGATCGCCGGCCGGTCCGGGTGCGCGAACTTCGCGCCGATCGCGTACGGCACCCCGCAGCCCATCGTGGCGAGGGTGCCGGAGAGCGAGCCGCACATGCCCGGCCGCATGGTCAGGTGCCGCGCGTACCAGTTCGCGGTGGACCCCGAGTCGGAGGTGACGATCGCGTCGTCCGGCAGCAGCGGATCCAGGGCGCGGGCGGCGTGCTCCGGGTTGACCGGGTCGGCGCTCAGCTCCGCGCGCCGCTCCAGGACCTCCCGCCAGTGCCGCACGTTGTCGCACACCGTGTCGAACCACTCGCGTCCGCGCCCGCCCTCGATCAGCGGGATCAGCCGGTCCAGCGTCACCTTGGCGTCGCCGACGAGGTTCACCTCGTACGGGTAGCGCATCCCGACCATGTGCGGATCGATGTCGATCTGCACGCCCCGCGCCTTGCCGAACTCCGGCAGGAACTGCGAGTACGGGAACGACGAGCCGATGGTGAGCAGCGTGTCGCAGTCCCGCATCAGCTCGTACGACGGGCGGGTGCCCAGCAGCCCGATCGAGCCGGTGACGTACGGCAGTTCGTCGCTGAGGACGTCCTTGCCGAGCAGCGCCTTGGCGACCCCCGCGCCGAGCAGCTCGGCGATCGTCTCCACCTCGGCCCGCGCTCCGGCCGCGCCCTGGCCGACCAGGATCGCCACCTTGTCGCCGGTGTTCAGGATCTCCGCCGCGCGCCGCACCGCGTCGTCCGAGGGCACCGCCGTCCACGCGCTGCGGTCCAGGCTGGAGGGCACCATCTTGAAGTCGTGCGTCGGCGGGGAGTAGTCCAGTTCCTGCACGTCGCCGGGGATGATGACCGCCGTCGGGCAGCGGCGCGCGTACGCGGTGCGGATCGCCCGGTCCAGCACGTTCGGGAGCTGCTCCGGCACCGTCACCGTCTCCACGAAGTCGGAGGCGACGTCCTTGAACAGCGTGTGCAGGTCCACTTCCTGCTGGTAGGAACCGCCCATCGCGGTGCGGTGGGTCTGGCCGACGATCGCCAGTACCGGCACGTGGTCGAGTTTGGCGTCGTACAGGCCGTTGAGCAGGTGGATCGCGCCCGGCCCCGACGTCGCCGCGCACACCCCCAGACGGCCGCTGAACTTGGCGTAGCCGACCGCCTGGAGCGCGGACATCTCCTCGTGCCGGGACTGGATGAAGCGCGGCCGGTTCTCCGCCCGCCCCCAGGCGGCGAGCAGCCCGTTGATGCCGTCGCCGGGATAGCCGAAGACGTGCTCCACACCCCACTCGCGCAGCCGTTCGAGCACATGGTCGGAGACGAGGGTGCCCATCCGAAGTACCTCCCGGTCGACGTGGCCGTTCGACGCCGGTCATCGGATGCCGGCCGTCGGATGACGAGTCACCGCCGAGGTGGCGCGGAAACGCCGCCGGCCGTTTCCCCCTGTCCCGGTGCCACCGGCTACCACGCGCGGCCTCACCCCGTTGGCCGGGCGCTGCCACGCGAATGGGGGCCGGCCGCGCGCGGCGGGCGGGGGCAGCGGATGTGATGGCTGGGTGTCCGTCGTCGTTGCGGGGAGTCCTGGTCGTGCGTCGTGCCCTTCGTGCCGTGTCCGTTGTCGTCCTGACCGGTGTGCTGTCCGGCGGAGCCGCCTCCGCCGCCCTCGCCGAACCGTCCGCCGAGGTCAGCCCGGCCCACGCGGAGCCAGGCGGCAGCGTCACCGTCTCGGTGACGTGCGATCCCGTCGGCGGGTCGCCGCCCGCCACCCTGGAGGCCGCCTCGCAGGCCTTCGAGGACGGACTGGCCGAACTGAGCCTGGCCGGCGGCCAGGACGGCGAGACGTCCGGGGCTGCCTACCAGGGCACCGCGCGGATCGTCCTCCCGGAGGACATCGACACCGGTGGGGCGCACACCGGCGGGGCCGACACCGGCGGGTCCGGCACTGGTGCGGCCGACACTGGCGGGTCCGGCATCGGTGGGGCCGGTACCGGTGCGGCCGACACTGGCGGGTCCGGCATCGGTGGGGCCGGTACCGGTGAGACCGACACTGGCGGGTCCGGCATCGGTGGGGCCGGTACCGGTGAGACCGACACTGGCGGATCCGGCACTGGTGGGGCCGACACTGGCGGATCCGGCATCGGTGGGGCCGGTACGGGTGGGGCGGGCTCCGGTGGGGCCGGCACCGGTGGTGAGGACTCCGCGTGGACCGTGGACGGCACCTGCCCGGCGGCGCACGGCGAAGAGGGAAAGCCGTGGAGCGCGACCTTCACCGTCGCCCGGGGCGGCGGCCCGGGCCAGGGCCACCGCGGCGGCCGGAGCGCGTCCCCCTGCCCCGACCCGGAGGACGCCGCCTGCGGCACGGCGGTGGTCCAGCGCGGCGTGCGGGCCGGGGAGGGCGGCGGCGCGTTCGGCGTGTCCGTGCCCGCACTGGTGCTCGGGGGACTGCTGATCGCGGGCGCCCTCGGGGCCGCCGCGCACCGGTTGTACCTCCGGGGCTCCGGCGCCGACGGCTGACCCGGCGCCCCGCGGGGTAGGCGGAAGCGCGGAAGCACGATCCGCACCGCGGGACCCACGCGGCACCGGGGACCGGACCGGACCCCGGAGCACACCGGCCACCGACCGAGGGAGCACCCCACGAGCGAGCACGACGGAACGGCGATAGGCCCCGAGGCGGGAGAGGACCCCGACGGCCCGGCCCTCCCCGGGACGGGAGCGGCGGACGACACCGGCACCCGCCGGAGGGCGGCACCGCCCGACGGCCACCGCCGGGCGCTCCGGCGGGACCCCCGCGAAGCGCACGCCGCCCCGGAGGCGCCGCCACACCACGACACCCCGGGGACGGTGACGGCACGTCACGACGGCCATGCGGCGGCGACACGGTACGACGGCCACGGCAGCGCGGAGGATCCCATGCCCCGGACGCACCCCGAGGACCACGGCCCCGTCCGCTACGGCCCGCCCCCGCCCGAGGACGGGCTGCCCGTCCTGCCCGAACTGGCCGCCGTGCTCGCCGCGGCGGCACACCGCGGGGGCGCCGAGCCGGCCGGCGGCGGCCCGGCCCTGCTGGAGGCCGGCTGCGGCTACTGGGCACGCCGGGGACTGACCACCACGCCCGAGCACGCGGTGGCCGCCCCCGGCGCGCCCGCCCTGCTGCTCGCGCTGACCGCCGCGCTCGGCGGCGACGTGCTGGTGCCCCGGCCCTGCGTCGCCTGGTGGGCGCCGTACGCGCGGCTGCTGGGCCGGCCCGTCTTCCATGTGCCGACCCCGGCCGAGTGCGGCGGCGTACCCGACCCCTACGCCCTGCTGGAGACCGTGCGCCGGGTGCGTGCCGAGGGCGGCGACCCGCGGCTGCTGGTGCTGTCCGTCGCCGACGACCCGACCGCCACGGTCGCGCCGCCCGAGGTGCTGCACGAGACCGTCGAGGCCGCCGAGCGGGAAGGGCTGCACCTCGTCAGCGACGAGACCTGGCGCGACACGCTGCACGACCCGCACGACACCGTGCTGCTCAGCCCCGCCGAGATGCTGCCCGGGCGGGTCACCGTGGTGACCGATCTGGCCGGCGCCCTGCTGCCGCCCGGCTGGCCGGCCGCCCTCGCCCGCTTCCCCGCCGGGCCCGCGGGCGACGGCCTTCGCGCGCGCGTGCTCGACGTCCTCACCGCGCTCGGCGCCCGGATCGCCGGTCCGGTCGCCGCCGCCGCGGCCTACGCCCTCGCCGAACCGGAACCCGTCACCGCGCGGATCACCGCTTCCGTCCGGCTGCACGCGCGCGTGGCCGCCGCCGCGCACCGCGCGGTGGTCACCGCCGGCGCGCTCGCCCTGCCGCCGCGCGCCGGCCGGCATCTGTACGCCGACCTCGGGCCGCTGAAGGCCGGTCTCGCCGCGCACGGCGTGACCGACGCACAGGAACTGGAGGACTTCCTCTCCGCCCGGCTCGGCATGCCCGCGCCCGGCGGCCACCGCTTCGGCGACGACCTGGGCGCGCTGCGGGTGCGGCTCGCCACCGGCGCGATGCTGGGCGGCTCGGACGCGGAACGCGAGGAGTGCCTGCGCTCACCCGCGCCCCTTCGACTGCCACCCGTGAACCGCTCGTTGACCACCCTCAGGTCGGTCCTCGACGGCCTCCGCGACGATGCTCAGCCATGGGAGTCCCCTCGATGACGCAGCAGTCCGAGTCGACCACGCGCCCGACGGCCCGCGACACCGCCGACCCGGCCCCCGTCCCACCCGCCGACACCCCTGCCCCGGCCACCGTCCCGCCCGCCGTGCCTTCCGTCGTCCTGCCCGCCGTCCCGCCGCTCGCGGAGCCCGCCGAGCCGCCCTTCCCGCCGCTCGCGGAGCCGCGCCCGCCGGGGGAGCGCAGGGTCTGGCCGCGCAGCTTCCACGACCGGCTGACCGCCCCGCTGCCCGGCATCAAGGCGCTCGCCCGCTTCGCCCGCGAGGGCGCCGTCCGGCCCGGAAAGGAGGGCCTGGCCGACATCTCCCGGCTGCCGTACGAGCCCGGCCCGCTGCCCCGCGTCGACTCCCGCACCGTGGCCGTCACCTGGGCCGGGCACGCGAGCTGGGTGGTGCGCATCGGCGGGCTCACCGTGCTCACCGACCCGGTCTGGTCCCGCCGCATCCTCGGCACCCCCGCGCGGATCACCCCCGTCGGCGTGCCCTGGAGCGCGCTGCCCCGCGTGGACGCGGTCGTCATCAGCCACAACCACTACGACCACCTGGACGCCCCGACACTGCGCAGGCTCCCCCGCGAGACCCCCGTCTTCGTCCCGGCCGGGCTGGGCCGCTGGTTCCGCCGCCGGCGCTTCACCCACGTCACCGAGCTGGACTGGTGGGAGGCGTCCGAACTGCACGGCGTGCGCTTCGACTTCGTGCCCGCCCACCACTGGTCCAAGCGCACCCTGACCGACACCTGCCGCTCCCTGTGGGGCGGCTGGGTGCTCACCGCTCCCGACGGCCGGCGCGTCCACTTCGCCGGCGACACCGCCTACGGCCACTGGTTCTCCCGGATCGGCCGGCGTTACCCCGGCATCGACCTCGCCCTGCTGCCCATCGGGGCGTACGCCCCGCGCTGGTGGCTGAGCGACGTCCACTGCGACCCGGAGGAGGCCGTCCGCGCCGCGCAGGACCTCGGCGCCCGCCGGATGGCGCCGATGCACTGGGGGACCTTCGTCCTCTCCGCCGAACCGGTCCTGGAACCCCTCACCCGGGTCCGCGCCGCCTGGGAGAAGGCGGGCCTGGACCGCGCGGACCTGTGGGACCTGCCGGTGGGGGGCTCACGCGTGCTGCCGTAGGTCCCGCCGGACCCGCCGACCCCGCCGGGCCCGCTGCCCCCCGCACCCGCCGGACTCGCCGCGCCGTGCGCCCGCGGCGGGCATCCCCACCGCCCCGGGCACCGGCCGCCCCCGGCGGCCCCGGGACCGGTCCCGCCGGCCTCCGGCAGACGGCCTCCGGCAGGCGGCCGCCCACGGTCGCCCCGGCTACGCGGTCGAGGAGCCCCGCACCCGGCGCCACACGCTCGGCGCCAGACTGATCAGTACCGTCAGGGCGACCGCCGCGACCACGCCCTCCCAGGGCTCGGGGAAGAGGGAGCCGCCGAGGATGCCGATGAGCTGGTACGTGACCGCCCAGGCCAGGCAGGCGGGCAGATTGCCGCGGGCGAAGCGGCGCAGCGGCCACTCGGCGACCAGGCACGCCAGCATCACCGGGAGCCGGCCGGCGGGCACCAGCCGGGACAGCACCAGCACGGCCACGCCGTGCCCGGCCAGCTTCTCCTGGGCCTGCGCCAGCCGGTCCTCCGGCGCCCGGGCCCGGATCGCCGCGAGCCACCGGGAGCCGTTCTTCGACGTCATCCCGCGCCGCCCCAGCCAGTACAGCGCGATGTCCCCGCAGAACGCGGCCAGCGCCGCCGTCACGAACACCAGCGCCAGCGAGAAGGGCGCCGTCCGGTGGAACGCCACCACCGCCGCACCGCTGACCAGCGCCCCGGTCGGCACCACCGGCACCAGCGCCCCGACCAGCACCAGCAGGAACAGCGTGGGGTAGCCGATCGCCTGCTGGGTGGTCTCCGGCGGCACCGTCGACGCGGCCCCCAGCCAGCTCACCGCGCGACCTCCGGCCGCACGCTCTCCCCGTGCCCGAGCAGGTGCACCGCCACCCCGGGCGCCCGCTCGGCGGCCAGCCGGACGAACTCCTCGCCGGGTGAGTGGAACTCGTGCGGGCGCACGGCGTCCATCCCGATCGGCCAGTACGTTCCGTAGTGCACCGGCACCGCGCTGCGCGGTGCGAGCCGGGCCAGCGCCTGCGCCGCCCGCCCCGCGTCCAGGTGCCCCTCGCCGAGGTACGGTCCCCAGCCGCCCACCGGCAGCAGCGCCACGTCGACCGGCCCGACCTCCTCGGCCATCGAGTCGAACAGTCCTGTGTCCCCGGCGAAGTAGGTGCGCGCCTCGCCCTCCACGACGTAGCCGAGCGCGGGGGAGCGGTGCGGGCCGAGCGGCAGCCGCCGCCCGTCGTGCCGCGCCGGCACCACCCGGATCACCAGGCCGCCGGCCTTCACCTGGTCGCCGGGCGCCACCTCCGTCATCCGCAGCCGTGTGAGCCGGCGCAGCCCGGGCACCGCCCGGAGTGCGCCCCGGGGCACGAGCAGGCGCGTGCCCGGCGCGAGCCGCGCCAGCGACGGTATGTGCAGGTGGTCGGCGTGCAGATGGGAGACCACCGCGACGTCCGCGCGCCACGCGTCCGGCGGTGGGAGCGCCCCGCGCCGGCGCCTCAGGTGCGCGAGCCGGCGTGCGAACAGAGGATCGGTGAGGACCCGTACGTCCGAATCCTCGACCGTGCAGGTGGCGTGCCCCCACCACGTGATCTCCACCGGCACTCCTTCGCCTCCTTCACGCGACTCCCCGAAGCCTACGGGCAGGAGTAGGGTCGGCGGCGAAACCCTGAGGTGAGGGGGGAGGGCATGGGAGAAGGCCCCGGTCCGGTGCGCGTCACGGCGATCGCCAGTCTGACGCCGCTCGAGGAACTGGAGACCGACCCCTTCCTGGTGGACTCCCGCGGCCAGCACGCGATGTGCTCCCGCTGGGCCGCCGAGCACGGCTACGTCGTCACCCGCGAGCTGCTGGTGCGCGCGCTGCGCCCGGACCACTGCCTGCTGTGGGACGGGGTGCGGCCCGGCTGCGACGTGTTCGTGGCGCCCAGCCGCCGGGTCCTGGAGAGCGCGCTGGCGGACGTGGACGCGTTCGCCGCCGAGTGCGCGCGGCGCGGGGTGCGGGTGGAGACCGTGGGCCGGGCGGAGCCGTACTACGACGCGCAGATGAAGGCCCGGGTGCACCGCAGGCTGTCGATGCCGACGGCCGGCTACGACGGCCGGTAGCGCGAACCTCGGACGCCCGCCGCGGCCAGGCCGGACGGCCCCGTGTGGGGGGCGGCCCGGCCGGTGCGATGTGACAGGCTGGGAGCCGGGCCCGTGCCGATCACGGGCGGGGACGTGAGGTGTGCGGAGCGTGCGTGCGGGGCGTTGGCGGGGGATCGCGAGTCAGGTCGGGCGCAGCGTCGCCGTCTGGGCGGTCAGCACGGTCACGCTGCTGGTCCTCGCCGGCCTGCTCCCCGACTTCCGGCTGCGGTCGGCGGACGGCGACAGCGCCACCGACATCGCCGTCACCGCCGCGTTCGGGGCGGGCGCCTTCGGCCTGCTGTCGGCGCTGGTGTGGCCGCTGCTCGTGCGCCTGCTGCTGCTGGTGCCCGCGTTCGTCCTCGGTCTGCTGGTGTTCGCGCTCAACGGGGCGCTGCTGCTGCTCGCGCTGCGCCTGAACCCGGCGGAGCGGGGCGCCGCCGCACCGGAGACCGCGGTGGTGGTGGCCGCCGTGATGTCCGCGGTCGCCTCCGCCACCGGAGCCGCCCTCGCGGTGCGCGACGACGACGCCTACCGCCGTCGCCTCTACCGGCTGGCCGACCGCCGCCGGCGCCGGCAGCCGCCCGGCCCGGCCACCCCGGGCACGCTCTTCCTCCAGCTCGACGGCGTCGGCCACGACGTGCTGCTGGACGCCGTCGGCAAGGGCCTGATGCCGGCCGTCGCCCGCTGGCTGGGCGCCGGCGACGAACGCGGGGCCGCCCGTCCCAGCCACCGCCTGACGCCGTGGCGCACCGACTGGTCCAGCCAGACCGGCGCCAGCCAGCTGGGGATCCTGCACGGCAGCACGTTCGACGTGCCCGCCTTCCGCTGGTACGAGAAGGACACCCAGGAGGTGATGGTCAGCAACCGCCCGACCAGCGCCGCCGAACTCCAGCGCCGTGCCGTCGCCCGCACCGGGGACGGCGGGCTGCTCGCCCTCGACGGCGCGAGCCGCGGCAACCTGTTCGGCGGCGGCGCGGACGAGCAGGCCCTGGTGCTGTCCATCGCCACCCGGCGGCGCAGCCGCGAGAACCGCTCCCGGGCCGGCTACTTCGCCTACTTCTCCGACCCGGCCAACGCCGTGCGCACCGCCCTGTCGTTCGTCGCCGAGGTGGGCCGCGAGATCGGCCAGTCCACCCGCTCCCGGCTGCGCAAGGAGCGCCCGCGGGTCTCCCGCGGCGGCCTCTACCCGTTCGTCCGGGCCTTCGCGACCGTCGTCGAACGCGATGTGGTGGTGGCCGCGGTCATGGGGGACATGCTCGCCGGACGCACCGCGATCTACGCCGACCTGGTCGCCTACGACGAGGTCGCCCACCACTCCGGGCCGTTCAGCCGGGACGCGGAGAAGGTGCTCCAGCGGCTCGACCGGGCGCTCGCGCTGATCGAGAAGGTCGCCGAGCACGCGCCCCGGCCGTACCGGATCGTGGTCCTGTCCGACCACGGGCAGAGCCCCGGCGAGACCTTCCGCGCCCGCTACGGCCTCACCCTCGGCGATCTGGTGCGGGCCGGCTGCGGACTGCCCGTGCCGCGCCGGGCGCGGCGCACCCACAGCGGCGCCGAGGCCCGCGCCGCGGTCCGGGCCGCGCTGCGCATCCCGGTCGAGGCGGACGCCGAGCGGCAGCGCCCGGGCCGCCGCTCGGAGCCGATCGTGCTGGCCTCCGGCAATCTCGGGCTGGTCTCCTTCCCGGACGTGCCGCACCGGATGAGCAAGGAGGAGATCGACGCCCGCCACCCGGCGCTGCTGTCCACCCTCGCCAACCACCCCGGCATCGGGTTCCTGCTGGTGCGCAGCGAGCGGCACGGCGGGGTGGTGCTCGGCGCGTACGGCGCGGAGATCCCGTTGGACGAGCTCGACGACCGCCCCGGCCCGCTGGCGGCGTTCGGCCCGGGCGCCGCTGCGGTGGTCCGGCGCGCCCACACCTTCCCGCACGCCGCCGACATCATGGTCAACTCCTTCCACGACCCGGCCGACGGGGAGGTTCTCGCCTTCGAGGAGCAGATCGGCTCCCACGGTGGCCTGGGCGGCGCCCAGAGCAAGCCGTTCCTGCTGTTCCCGCTCGTCCTGTCCGCGCCCGTGGCGGACGGCGAGGAGATCGCCGGCGCGGAGCAGGTCCACCGGGTGCTGCGCCGCTGGCTGCGGGAGGCGGACGGCCCCCAGGTGCCGGTGGACCAGGTCACGCCGGGCCGGGCCCCCGTGGATCGGGGCCCGGTGGACCAGGCACCGGCGCATCCGGTGGAGCGGATTCCGGTTGACCGGACGACGGTGGACGATTCCCGGTCCGCGGCCCCCGGCGACGCACCTTTTGCGGTGCCGGACCCCACCGCGCCGGACAAAACCGTGTGATTTGCCGCAACTCGAACTCGTGCCCGACCATGGGCGGTCGTCCGGCGATCCCGGGCGCACCAGCACGACGAGAGGCGCACCACCCCATGCACGACACCGGAACCGTCCCGGCTCCGGCCCCGCAGGCGGCCGCACCCCGCCCCGCCGCGGCACCCGAGAAGCACACCCGGCGCTTCGGGCTCCCGGTCGCCACCGCCCTGGTCATGGGCAACATCATCGGCGGCGGCATCTTCCTGCTCCCGGCCGCCGTGGCCCCCTTCGGCACCGTCAGCCTGGTCGCCTTCGCCGTCCTGACCGCCGGCGCGATCGCCCTGGCCCTGGTGTTCGGACGGCTCGCCCACCGCGACCCGCGCACCGGCGGCCCCTACGTCTACGCCCGGGAGGCCTTCGGCGACTTCGCGGGCTTCCTCGCCGCGTGGGCGTACTGGATCACCACCTGGGTCTCCAACGCCGCGCTCGCCGTGGCCGCCGTCGGCTACCTCGACGTGCTGATCCCGGTGAACGACCACGCGTGGACCGCGTGCCTGGCCGCCCTCGTCATCCAGTGGCTGCCCGCCGTGTCGAACTTCGCCGGCAGCCGGTACGTCGGCGCCGTCCAGCTCGTCTCCACGGTGCTCAAGTTCGCGCCGCTGCTGCTCGTCGCCGTCGGCGGACTGTTCTTCTTCGACGCGGACAACCTCGGCCCGTTCAACGCGAGCGGCGGCAGCGCCCTCGGCGCGGTCTCCGCGTCCGCCGCGATCCTGCTCTTCTCCTACCTGGGCGTGGAGTCCGCCGCCGTCAGCGCCGGCGAGGTCCGCGACCCGCGCCGCAACGTCGGCCGCGCCACCGTCATCGGCACCCTCGGCGCCGCCCTCGTCTACCTGCTCGGCACCTTCTCGGTGTTCGGCACCGTCGCCCACGACAGGCTGGTCGGCTCCACCGCCCCCTTCTCCGACGCGGTGAACGCCATGTTCGGCGGCTCCTGGGGCGGCTGGGCCGTGGCGCTGGCCGCACTGGTGTCGATGACCGGCTGCCTCAACGGCTGGACCCTGCTCAGCGCCCAGACGCCGTACGCGGCCGCCCGCGACGGCCTGTTCCCGGCGGCGTTCGCCCGCAAGCGGCGCGGCGTGCCCACCGTCGGCGTCGGTGTCACCGTCGTCCTGGCCTCCCTGCTGACCGTCTACAACTACACCGCCGGCTCCGCCCGGGTCTTCGAGATCCTGGTGCTCGTCACCACCTTCACGGCGACCGTGCCCTACCTGCTGGCCACCGCCGCACAGCTCTTCCACCTGGCCCGCGGCGAGCACGAGAAGGTGAACCGGGCGCGGCTGGTGCGCGACGCGGTGCTCGCCGCGCTCGCCTTCGGCTTCTCCCTGTGGCTGGTCGCGGGCGCCGGATACGCGGCCGTCTACCAGGGCGTGCTGTTCCTCTTCGCGGGCGTGCCGGTCTACGCGTGGCTGGCGGCCCGGCGCGGGCGTACGGCCGCCTGAACACGGCACGGACGGCGCCGACTTCCCCATGCCGTGCGCCGGAGTGTGATCGGATGGTGTCCGTCAACCCGGGTCGGCACCAGAACCGGGACGCTACGAAAGGAATGACCGTGGCCACCACGCGCTCCGCACACACCGTCTGGGAAGGCAACCTGCTCGAGGGCAACGGGGTCGTCACCTTCGACACCTCCGGCGCCATCAGCGAGCAGCCGGTGACGTGGGCTGCCCGCACCCAGGAGCCGGGCGGGAAGACCAGCCCGGAGGAGCTGATCGCCGCCGCCCACTCCAGCTGCTTCTCGATGGCCTTCTCGCACGCCCTGGCCCAGGCCGGCACCCCGCCGACCAAGCTGGTCACCTCCGCGGACGTCACCTTCCAGCCGGGTGAGGGCATCACCGGCATCCACCTCACCGTCGAGGGCACGGTGCCGGGCCTGGACGACGACGCGTTCGTCGCCGCGGCGGAGGACGCCAAGGTCAACTGCCCCGTCAGCCAGGCCCTGAAGGCGGTGCCGATCACGCTCTCGGCGAAGCTCGCCTGACGTTCCCCGAGCGATCCCGCGCCACGGTGCGGGCCGTCCCCGCCGCGGGGGACGGCCCGCACGCCGCTTCCCGCGGTCCACGGACGCGGCAGCGCGGTCCACGGACGCGGCAGGGGCCACCGCCGTGCCGAGGCGGGGAGGGGCCGGCGACGGTGGCGGGCACCTCCGGGGCACGAGGGCGCCCCACTCCGCCCCGGTACGCGGCCGCAGGCCCGCGCCGCTCGGCCCGGCCGGCCGGGTCCACCACCTCCGGGAGCCGACGCCATGACCCGACGCCCCGCCGTCTCCGCCCACCGGGGCGGAGCCGAGACCTTCGTCCCCGCGACCTGGCAGGCGTACGAGGACGCGCTGCTCAGCGGCGCCGAGTACGCCGAGATCGACATCCGGCGCACCGCCGACGGGGTCCTCGTCGTCCACCACGACCCCCGGGTGCGGCACACCGGGCCGCTGCTCGGCGAGCTGACCCACGCCGAGCTGAGCGCCCGCGCCGGCTACCCCGTGCCCGTCGTCGACGAGGTCATGGAGCTGATCGCCGGGAAGCTGATCGGGCACCTGGACCTGAAGGAGTCCGGTTACGAGGGGGACGTGATCGACCGGGCGGTCGCCCTGCTCGGCGAGGACGGTTTCGTCGCCACCACCCTGGAGGACCGCTCCGTCGCCGCGATCACCCGGGCGTACCCCAAGGTGCGCACCGTGCTG
Source organism: Streptomyces glaucescens (assembly GCF_000761215.1). Classification (GTDB taxonomy): domain Bacteria; phylum Actinomycetota; class Actinomycetes; order Streptomycetales; family Streptomycetaceae; genus Streptomyces; species Streptomyces glaucescens_B. The sequence goes on from NZ_CP009438.1 coordinate 6,282,456, forward strand.
TCGCTCGGCCGGGACCGCAAGGAGATCGCCGCCGCCCGGTTCACCTCGACCCGGCTCAGCGAACTGTTCCCGATGCGCCGGGTGCGCGCGTGCGGCGCGCACGGGGTCGCCGCGCACCAGCGGCTCGCCCGCGCCAACGTGCTGCGGGAAGCCGCCCGGCACGGCCTGTTCACCATGGTCTGGACGGTCAACGAGGACACCGCGCTGCGCGGCTTCCTCACCGACCCGCGGGTGGACGTGCTGATCACCGACCGGCCGCGGCGCGCCGTGGCACTGCGCGACGAGCCGCCCGGGCCGGGCGGGCACGGCAGTCAGGCCACCGAGCCCTCCCGCCCCTGATACCGCCCGGGGCCGATGGCCCGGCCCGGGCGCCCTGCCCCGCCGCGGCCGCGCGGTCCGGGGACCGGCGAGGCGGTCCCGCGCCGCAGGAACCGCCTCGCGCGCGAGCACGTCAGGGCTTGCGCGCCACGCCCGCGTACACCGGCACGATCCCCTCCGCCTGGGCCGCGACGTCCTCCGCCTCCGGACGCCAGCCGTGCACCGGGATCAGCCCCGGCCCCAGCAGCTCCAGACCGTCGAAGAAGCGCGCGAACTCGCTCAGCGACCGGGGGTGGAACGGGGTGCCCGCACGCCGGAAGTTCTCGGCCGCCCCGGCGATGGCCTCCGGGTTCAGATCGGGGGTCACCTGGGACAGGATGAGGTAGCTGCCGGGCGCGAGCGCGTCGACGTACCGGGACAGCAGCCCGTAGACGTCGTCGCCCTCCGGGTCGGCGTCCAGGTAGTGGGTGAGCGCCACGAGGGACAGCGCCACCGGCCGGCTGAGGTCGAGGGTCTCGCCGGCCCGCGCCAGCAGCGCGTCCACGTCGCGGACGTCGGCGTGCGCGTAGGCGGTGGCGCCCTCCGCCGAGCCGTGCAGCAGCGCCTCGGCGTGCCGCAGCACGATCGGGTCGTTGTCCGCGTAGACCACCCGGCTCTCCGGCGCGGTCTTCTGCGCGACCTGGTGCAGGTTGGGCTCGGTGGGGATGCCGGTGCCGATGTCCAGGAACTGGCGGATGCCCGCCTCGGCGACCGTGCGCACGGCCCGGTGCATGAACCGGCGGTTGGCGCGCGCCCCGCGCACCACCGTGCCGTCCACGGCGAGGATCCGCCGGGCCAGCTCCTCGTCCACCGGGTAGTTGTCCTTGCCGCCCAGCCACCAGTCGTACACCCGCGCCGGGTGCGGCCGGCTGGTGTCGATACGGGCGGGGGCGGCGTCGGATGCGGTCATGACGGTGTCTTCTCCTAGGGCCTGTCCGGTGCGTGCTCTCGGTGCGCCGGCCCCTGACCCGCGTTCTGGATGTACTCGGGTCTGGGCCGGTGCGGCGAGAGTACGTGCCCGGCGCCGCGAAGCAGACGGAAATCGTCGGACCGGCCCTGGCCGGCCCCGGCCGGCGGACCCCGGGGCCGGGTCGTTCCAGGTGCCGCCGTCTCGCTGTCCCGTGCTCTGCCGTCAGAACCGCCCGCGGCACTCCTGGAGGATCTTCTTGGTGCGCCGGGCCGACGCGGCGTGCGCCGTCATGTGGTCCAGCACCTCCAGGTGCGCGGACACCTCCGCACGGGAGTCCAGATACAGCGCCCCCGTCAGGTACTCGGTGAACACCATGTCCGGCAGCTCCGGCTCGGCGAACCGGAACAGCGCGAACGGCGCGTAGGTCCCCGGGTGCGGACCGCTCGCGAACTCGGCGATCTGCAAGGTGATCCGGTCGCTCTCGACGGCCTCCAGCAGCCGGTCCAGCTGGCCGGTCATCACCTCGGGGCGGGTGCTCACCGGGCGGCGCAGCACCGTCTCGTCCATGATCACCCACAGGTGGGGCGGGTCGGGGCGGGTCAGCAGCTCCTGCCGGGCCATCCGCAGCGCCACGTGCCGTTCCAGCGACGGCCGGTCGGTCTGCCCGATGGTGCCGGCCTCCAGCACGGCCCGCGCGTACTCCTCGGTCTGCAGCAGACCGGGCACGAAGTGCGGCTCGTAGGAGCGGATCATCCGGGCCGCTCCCTCCAGGCTCACGAACAGGCTGAACCAGTCCGGCAGCACATCGTGGAACCGCTGCCACCAGCCCGGCTGGTTCGCCTCCTCGGCCAGCGTGACGAACGCCGCCACCTCGCCCTCGGGCACCCCGTAGGCGTCGAGCAGCAGCTGCACGTACGGGATCTTCAGGGAGACCTCGGCCATCTCCATGCGGCGGACGGTCGCCGGGGCCACCCGCAGGACCCGCGCCGCGTCCTCCCGGCTCAGCCCGGCCGTCTCCCGCAACTCCTGCAACCGCTTGCCGAGTACCACCTGGCCCACGGTGGGCGCCGGTCGCCGCTCACTCACGCCACGCCTCCCCTACGCGCCGGAAGTTCCCGAGCAGTCTGTCATGTTCGGGCCGAACACTCACGGGTGCGCGGTGCGCCGCCTGCCCGGCGGGACGCGCGGCCGACGGGCCCGCCCACCGCCCCGGCCCCGCATTACCTCCCGGGTAATCGACCCGGGACCCCGCCCGGCGGGATCGTGGACGCACCGGGTTCCGGGGCGGCGCACTCCGCCCCGGGGCCCGGGCCCACTGCCGACGACCTCGCCGGAGGATGATCCGCCATGTCCGCCACCCAGCTCGCCGCCCTCGCCCGCACCTCCGACCCGCGCACCATGCTGCGCCGCTTCCTGGCCCTCGACGCGGTTGTCACCGGCGCCAACGGTGTCGCCTACCTGGCCTTCTCCGGCCCGCTCGGCGACCTGCTCGGCATCGGCTCCGGACTGCTGCTCGGCCTGGGCGCGTTCCTCACCGTCTTCGCCGCGGGCGTCGGCCTGCTCGCCGCCCGCCCGCACCCCGCCGCCCTGCCCGTCCGCGTGGTCGTGGAGGCCAACCTCGCCTGGGCGGCGGCCAGTGTCGCGGCCCTCGCGCTCTGGCTCACCCCCAGCACCGCGGGCGCGGTGTGGGGCGTGCTCCAGGCGCTCACCGTCGCCGGCTTCGCCGGCCTCCAGCTCATGGCGCTGAAGGCCCGTCAGAGCACCAGCTCCTGAAGGTGCTTCACCGTCGCCGGGTCGGCCGGGAGGAACGTCTCGATGGCCAGCTCGGCGACGGTCACGTCCATCGGCGTGTTGAAGGTGGAGATCGACGAGATGAACGACAGGATCCGGCCCCCGTACTCGATCTGCATCGGCAGCGCGAAGTACGGGACCGGCTCCTCCGGCTCGGCCGACGGTGCCGTCTCCGGCACCGGATACGCCGCCACCTCCTCGTACAGCGCCCGCAGCGGCGCCGAGCGGTGCAGCGCGATCTGCCGTTCCATCTGCGCCAGCAGATGCCCCCGCCACTCACGCAGATTGCGGATCCGCGGCGCCAGCCCCCGCGGGTGCAGCGTCAGCCGCATCGCGTTCAGCGGCGGCGCCAGCAGGTCCTCGGGCACCCCCTCCAACAGCATCGTGATGCCCCGGTTCGCGGCGACCACGTCGTACGTCGCGTCCACCACCAGCGCCGGGTACGGCTCGTAGCCGCGGATCAGCCGCTCCATGCCCGCCCGCAACGCACCCAGCGCCGGGTCGTCCAGCGGGGTCTCAGGGAAGCGCGGCGCGTAACCGGCCGCCAGCAGCAGCGCGTTGCGGTCCCGCACCGGAACGTCCAGATGCTCGGCGAGGCGCAGCACCATCTCCTCGCTCGGCCGGGACCGGCCCGTCTCGATGAAGCTGATGTGCCGGGCGGAGGAGTCGGCGCGCAGCGCCAGCTCCAGCTGGCTGACCCGCCGCCGCTCCCGCCAGGACCGCAGCATCGGGCCGACTCCCCGGTCGGCGGGGGCGGTCGCGGCAGCCGCGGGCGCGGACGTGAGAATGCTCATGTGTACGACCGTAGTCGAGGAGGTACCGCGTGAACGAGACGTGGCAGCAGGCGAACTGGCAGGCACCGGCGGTACTCCGGTCGAGGGTGCGCGGCTGCCTGCTCGGCGGCGCGCTCGGCGACGCCCTCGGCTATCCCGTCGAGTTCAGCTCCCTGGACGCCATCCGCGCCGCCCACGGCGCGCGCGGCGTCACCTCCCTGGTCCCCGACGCCACCGGCGTGGCCGGGCGGATCAGCGACGACACCCAGATGACGCTGTTCACCGTCGAGGGCATCCTCGCCGCCCACCGCCGCGAACGCGAGAAGGGCATCGGCGGCGCCGCCCACCAGCTGCTGTACGAGGCCTACCGGCGCTGGCTGGTCACCCAGCAGCAGCCCGGCCCCGACGGCACCCTCGCCGGGCACCCAGGGCCCGACCGGCCCCTCCTCGCCGAGCCGTGGCTCTACGCCCGCCGCGCCCCGGGCAACGCCTGCCTGTCCGGACTGCACCAGCCCTACGTCCCCGACACGGGCGCCCCGCTCGGTGGCTTCGGCCCGGTCAACCCCAACGCCAAGGGCTGCGGCGCGGTGATGCGCTCGGCGCCGTTCGGGCTCACCGGCGCCCCCGCCGACCGCGCCTTCGACCTCGCCGCCCGCTGCGCCCGGCTCACCCACGGCCACCCCACCGGCTACTACGCGGCCGGCGCGTTCGCCGCCCTCACCGCCCATCTGCTCACCGGCGACTCCGTCGAGGGCGCCGTCCTGCGCACCCTGCGGCTGCTCGCCCGCCACCCCGGCCACGAGGAGACCACCACCGCCCTCGAACAGGCCCTCGACCTGGCCGCCCAGGGCGCGCCCGACGCGGCGAAGGTGGAGCGGCTGGGCGCCGGCTGGGTCGCCGAGGAGGCCCTGGCCATCGGCGTGTACGCGGCGCTCGCCGAACCCCGGGTGACGGACGCGCTGCTGCTCTCGGTCAACCATTCGGGTGACACCGACTCCACCGGCGCCATCTGCGGGAACATCCTCGGCGCCCGGTACGGCGACGTCGGCCTGCCGCACGCATGGCTGCGGCAGGTCGAGGGACGGGACCGGATCGCCGCGCTGGCCGACGATCTCGCGGCCGAATGTCACCGCACCTGACCCCCGGCGCACCGTCCGGCCGGGATCGCGGCGGCCGGCCTGTGGCAGGCTGGAGCCGGGCCCGACGGAAAGGAGCGAGGTCATGGCCGTGCAACCGCTGGCGCCCGAGGAGATCGAGGACCGCCTGGCCGGACTGCCGGGCTGGTCGGTGGACGAGGACCGCCTCACCCGCACCTACCGGCTCGGCTCGCACATCGCCGCCGCCGCGCTCGTGATGCACATCGCCCGGGTGCAGGACGAGCTGGACCACCACTCCGACCTCACCCTCGGCTACCACAGCGTGACCGTGTCGGTGCACACGCACAGCGTCGGCGGCAAGGTCACCGAGCTGGACGTCGAGCTGGCCCGCCGCGTGTCCGACCTCGCCCCGGCCCACGGGGCGAGCTGAGCCGGCGGTGCTGGACTACAGCCGGGAGGCCGAGCGCTACGACGCCTCCCGGGGCGGCGAACCCCGCGCGGCCGCCGCCGCGGAAGGCGTCCTCCACCTGGTGCCCGGTGACGCCCGCCGGCTGCTCGACCTCGCCTGCGGCACCGGCATCGTCACCCGGCGGCTCGCCGCGGCCCGGGACGGCCTGCGGGTCACCGGGGCCGATCTCACCGACGCGATGGTGCGCCGCGCCGCCGCCCGCCTCCCGGGCGCCGTGCTCCGCGCCGACGCCCGCCGGCTGCCGTTCGCCGACGGCACCTTCGACGCGGTGACCAGTGTGTGGCTGCTCCACCTGCTGCCCGGCCCGGCCGCCGTGCGGGCCGTCGTCGCCGAGTGCGCGCGCGTACTGCGCCCGGGCGGGGTCTGGGTCACCACCGTCGACAAGGCCGCCGGGCACAACGTCGGCAGCGACATCGACGCCGTCCTCGCGGCCCGCCCCCGCACCCCCGCCGCCGACGAGTCGGCGGCCGTCGAGGCGCACGCCGCCGCGCACGGCCTGCTCCCGGCCGGGCGGACCCGCTTCCCCGGCCGCGGCCAGGGCCGCAGCCCCCGCCGCGCCATCGCCGACCTGCGCCGCGGCTGGTTCGTCGCCCTGCCGCCCGGCGACCCCCTGGCCGACGCGTTCGCCGAGCGCCTGGCCGCCCTTCCCGACCAGGACCGCCCCCGCCCGGACCCGTGGTTCACCCTGCGGGCGTTCAGGAGGGCGGACGTGGGTCCTTCCCGGCAGTGAGTCGGCGCACGGGCGCGCGCCGGTCGCGGCGCGCGCCCCGCCGGTCAGTTCACGGTGCAGGACCGGCCGTCCAGTGTGAAGGCGGCGGGTTCGGCATCGGTGCCCGACCCGTTGCCGGTGAAGCCGAAGCCCACCGACGAGCCGGGGGCCACGCTCGCGTTCCAGCCGACGTTCCTCGCCGTCACGGACGAACCGGTCTGGCTGTGCCCGGCGTTCCACATCTGCGCCACCGTCTGGCCGCCCGGGAAGGTCCAGCTCAGCGACCAGCCGTTCCACGCGGTGTCCCCGGTGTTGGACAACCGCACGTCCGCCTGGAAGCCGCCCGGCCACTGGTTGGTGATCTCGTAGGTCACCGCGCAGGCACCCGTGGGCGTCGGGGTGGGACCCGGATCCGTGCCGCCGCCCCCGTCGCCGGTGCCGGAGGTGTCGCCGTAGATCACCCCGCGTCCGTTGGTCGCCACGTACACCCGGCCGAACACCCGCGGGTCGCCGGTGATCGCCGCGCCGGTCCAGCCCCACTGGTGGGCGTCGTCGTTGATCCGGGTCCACGTCGCGCCCTTGTCGGTGGAGCGGAAGATGCCGCGCACCCCGCCGATCTCGGCGCTGGTGTAGAGCGTCTGGTACGAGGCGCCGGCCGCCGCCTTGCCGAAGCCGATGGTGTCGGCCTGCTCCACGTTCGGCAGCCTGGTGAAGGTGGCGCCGCCGTCCGTGGAGTGCCACAGGCCGTACGCCCCGTCGCTCGCGCCGCCCGCCAGCCAGATGTCGCCCTTGGCGCCGGGCAGCGCCTTGAAGCGCACGCTGTCGCCGCCGGGCAGGCCGGCCGCGGGGGAGGCGGTGAAGGTGGCGCCGCCGTCCGTGCTGACGTAGAACTTCCCGGACTTGAAGCCGTAGAAGGTCTTCGGGTCGACCCGGTCGGACTCGACGATCGCGCCCGCGGGGATGCCGGCGGACGCCCGCCACGACGAGCCGAAGCCGGTCGTGTGGTGCACGCCGGCGCCCTGCGGGCTCCACACGAAGCGGCTGCCGTCGGCCGCCGCCGCGACCGTGCCGCCGCCGCTCACCCCGGACGGGTCGGTGCCCGCGAACCAGTTGGCGCCGTTGTCCGTGGAGAACGCGATGTGCGGGCCGGAGTCGAGGTTGCCCACCCGGACCACCGTGTCCGGGGCGGACTCCGCGTAGTCGAGGCTGGTGGTGGAGGTGAAGTTGGGGGAGGTGTACATCATCGGCGGGACCTTCGTCAGGTCCGTGTGCCGGAAGCCGCCGATGTCACCGAGGGCGCTGAGCAGCGGCGCGCCCGACGGGGGAGAGGCGAGGTCGAGGACCGCGGTCTCCTCCAGTCCCCGCACCATCGGCCGGATGACGAACTTGGCCCCGGTGTCCCAGTCGGTGAGGTTCTCGGTGCCGTAGACCGTGGCGCCGGTGCCGTACATCATCCGGTCCGAGTCGAACGGGTCGATCTCCAGCGCCTCGGTCATCCAGCCGAGCTTCGGGGTCTGCTCGGGCGGGGACGGGCTGGCGCCCCAGGTCAGCCACGGGGAGGACGAGACGTCCATCGTGTACCGGTTCTCGCGGTTCGGGTACGAGGTGTAGTCCCACGCCTTGGTCCAGGTGGCGCCGCTGTCGGTGGAGCGGAAGATCTGGGTGTCCGGCCACCAGGAGCTGTAGGCCGTGGCCATGAGGGTGCCCGGCCTCTGCCGGTCGACCGTCAGTCCGCTGAAGCCGTAGTAGGTGTCGGCCTCGGCGACGGGGCTGATGTCGGTCCAGGTGCCGGTGGCGGTGGTGTACCGCCAGAGCCGGCCCTTGCCGCCGTCGTAGGGGCCGCCCTTGTCGCTGTACGCGATGTACAACTGGCCCTCGACCGTGTCCAGCACGCCCTTGTGGGCCAGGTGTCCCGTCGGCTGCCCCGCCAGCCGCTGCCAGGTCGCGCCCGCGTCCGTCGAGCGGTAGACCGCGTTCTCCTTGTCGGCGACCCCGACGTAGATCGTCCTGGTGGCGCTGCCGGCGGTGCCGGTGGACTCGTCGAAGGTGACCCAGACGATGCCCTGGTTGTCGCTGGCGTAGCCGGAGGTGTCGGCGGGGTCCTGGGCGTAGTTGCCCACGTTGGGGAAGTTCGCCACCTGCGACCAGGTCGCCCCCGAGTCCGTCGACCGCCACAGGCCCTTGCCGCTGGGCGCGCCCAGGTACAGCACGCTGTTGCGGTGCGGGTCGACGGCGAGTCGCTCGCCCATGCCGCGGCCCGGCATGTTGCCGCCCAGCTTGAAGGGCAGGTCCGTCCTGCGCCAGCTGGCGCCGCGGTCGGCGGAGCGCAGCACGGCCCCGTTGCCCGGGTCCCAGTCGTTGGTGTAGGTGCCGACCGCCGCGTACACCCTGTCGGGGTCCACCGGGTCGGAGGCGATGCTCACCACGCCCGTGTGGCCCCAGTCGTCCCAGCCGACGTGGTCCAGCAGGGGCGTCCACGTCTTCGTCGACTGCTGCCAGCGGTAGGCGCCGCCGATGTCGGTGCGGGCGTAGGCGAGGTTCCTCTCCTTGCGGTTGAAGACGATGCCGGGGACGAAGCCGCCCCCGTCGATCCGGGCGTTCTTCCAGGTGTAGGTGTCGGCGGTGATCGACACCTCTCGCTCGACGGGCTCGGCCGCCAGCGCGGGCGGGGCGCCCGCGAGCAGGCCGGCCGCGAGCGCCAGCACGGCCGTGAGGATGCGGGTTCTTCGCACGGTGGGGATGTCCTTCCTGCTGCGGAAGCTGAGGCAGGGACGGTGCGGGTGCGGGTGCGGGTGCGGGTGCGGGTGCGGGTGCGGGTGCGGGGTGGGGACGGACGACGGCCGGGCGGCCCCCAGTGCGGGTGGGGACCGCCCGGCCGGACGGCCTCGCCGTCAGGTGACGAGGCCACGTACGCGGAGCCTTCAGGCGGTTCCGGGACCGAGCGGTGAGCACCACCGTCCGGCCCGCGGAGCGCCCGGCGGGGACTATTCGAGGAGCTCCGCGTACGAACCCATGGCGGTGGCGATGTCCACCTGGGCCCAGAACCGGTGATACGTGAACGTGGGCGCGGCACCGCCCGCGAGGTAGCTCTCGATCTTCGACCAGGACGGGTCGTTCTTGTAGAACGAACGGATCGACGAGAAGGTCGAGGACGAGTTGATCGTGTCGCCGTTCGGCATGGTGCCGGTCCAGCCGCTCGGGATGTAGATCTTCTCGTTGAAGCGGCTGTAGTCCGTGCGGGTCTCCGGGACGGCGATGCCGAGCGCGTCCTGGTTGTTCTCCCACATGCCGTCGAGCAGGGCCTTCGCCACCCGTGCCGCGTCCGTGTCACCGGAGCGGTCGGCGTAGTACGTCAGGGTCTTGGCGTACGAGGCGGCCACGCCGACGTCGTTGGTGTAGTCGACGACGGTGACGTGCAGCCCGGTGTTGCCGCCGGGGCTGGACGGGTTCCAGGTGTCGGGCTTGCCCGACCACTGGAGGGTGGACGGGATCCGGAAGGAGCCGTCCGGGTTGACGGTGGTCTTGGACAGCGCCCAGTCGACCCACTTGTCGAGCACGACCTTGGCGTCCGCGTCACCCGTCTGCTGGTAGTACTCGGCGACCCGCTCCATCGACCACGCCTGGAAGCCGAACCACTGGTTGGACGGCGGGTCGTGGTAGACGGGCTTCTCGTCGTAGTACATGCCGTAGAAGGTCGGCGTGCCGGCCGGCGGGGTGGCGTAGCGGCCCGCCCAGCTGTTGGTGGCACCGCCCGCGATGGCGCCCTCGGCCGACTGCAGCCAGCGGTAGAACTCCAGCTGCCGGTCGAGGGACTTCGCCCAGTCCGCCTGGCCCGTCGCCGACTTCGGCTTCAGGTCCGGGTAGTTGGCCAGGGCGTGCGCGGCGAGCGGGTTCTGGTAGCCGCCGTGGGCGTGGGAGGAGCCGATGCGCCAGGCCCAGCCCGCCGAGGTGTCGACGGCGCCGCCCCAGGCGTAGTACCAGGACAGCAGGTAGTGCGAGGAGTCCTTGCCGGTGCCCGCCGGGCAGGCCGTCGGCCCCACGCAGTTGCCGACCTTCTTGAAGTACTTGTCGTACATCGCGTACCGCAGGTAGTCGCCCATCTTCGCCGCCTTGGCGACGGTGGCCGCGACCTGCGAGCCCTTGCCCTGCTGCTCGGCCCAGATGTCCGCCCAGTAGGCGGCCTGCACCGCGCGCGCGTCGGCGTCGGGGGCGTTGGTGAACTTCCACTGCTTGGCGTAGGAGGAGTCACCGGTGAACAGGTCCAGATAGCCGTTGCGGCCGCCGTACTTGAAGGCGTCGCAGGTCGGCTGCGGGACCGTCTCCCAGACCGACTCCTGGGCGCCGCGCTGGAAGGTGTTGATGTACGACGGGCCGGTGTCCGCCGGTCCGGCCTCGCACTTGCCGGGCGAGTTGCCGTAGCCGTAGACGTTGTCGACGTCCTGCAGCCAGTGCATGCCGTAGACCTCGTCCGTGCCGTACGCGGACCTCAGCTCGGCGGCGATCGGGTCCGGTCCGACCGAGACCCCGCTCTCCAGCTTCGCCGGGTACTCGTTGGGGGTGTCGAGTTCCGGTGCGTACGTCGCGGGCTTCGAGGCGTTGTAGAAGGAGTTGGTCGGCTGGTCGGCCTTGGTGGGGATCATGTACTTCTCCATGATCTCCCAGGCGCCGTTGAACTTGGTCCAGTCGCCCGTCACCTTGCCGTACATGGCCTGGAGCCACAGCAGGTAGCTGTACGCCTCCGACGTGGTCTCATGGCCGTGGTCCGGCGCCTCGACGATCAGCGTCTCCACCGAGTGGTAGGGGATGCCCTCGGGGGAGAAGTAGCCGTTCGCCGGGTTGGTGATCTTGCCGTACAGCTCCAGGAAGCGGGCGTCGTACTCCTTGGCCGCCCCGATCTGGGTGACGGTCACCGAGGCCTTGCCGTGGCCGGGCGCCGCCGACTCGAAGACGGCCGCGCCGGTGCCGGTGGAGTCGGCGCTGACGGTCACCGTCTGCGGGGTGTTCCAGTTCGACGGGGTGAAGGTGAGCGAGGCGCCGCCGGTCACCGAGAGGCCCGTGTTGCCGGAGGCCCGGGTGGTGGTGACGGTGACGTTGCCGGACGGCCGGGTCGACAGCCGCAGCTCATAGGTGCCCGTCTTCCCCTGCTGGACGGGGAGTTGCGTCGGGGAGGCGACCACGGCGGGTCCCGACGCGACCGTGATGCCGACCGGCGTCGAGGACGCCGACGCCCCGAGGCTGTCGTAGGCCTTCGCCACCAGCGAATGACTGCCCACGGTCAAACCGGAGGCGGTGTGCGTGTAGGGCGCGGTGGTGTCCGTGCCCAGCAGGGTGGTGTCGTCGTAGAACTCGACCTTGGTGATGTTCGCGTTGTCCGCCGCGGCGGCGGTGGCCGCGAGCGGCACCGCGTCGCCCTGTGCGTAGACCGCGCCCGCCGCGGGGCTGGTCAGCACAGTGATGGGCGGCTGGTGGGCGCCGGCACAGGTGGTGCCGTTCACCGCGAACGAGGTGGGCGCGGTGTTGGTGCCGCTGTAGGTGAACTGGGCGCCGGCGGACACGGCCGCGCCGGCCGCGACCCGGCCGTTGTACGGCGCGTTCCGCACCGTGACCGTCTGACCGGACTGGGACCAGGTGCCGTTCCAGCCGTTGGTCAGCTTCTGGTTGCCACCGTAGGAGTACGTCAGCGTCCAGCCGTCGATCACGTCCGTACCGCGGTTGGTGAACGTGAGCTCCGCGGTGAAGCCGGAACCCCAGTCGTTGGTCTTGTAGTCGACGCTGCACTGGAGCGCCGCCGCGTGCGCGGGGCTCGGGTTGGCGGCCAGCATCGACAGGGGTACCGCGAGGGCCGCGAACGCGGCTGTCCATAACCGCCGCGTGGCGCGGCGTCTGCTTCTCAGGGGCATGATCTGGTTCCTCCTTGCGGCGGCTGAGGGGGGCGGAAAAGTCAAGGCTTGAACCAGTGGGAGCGCTCCCATAGTGAGGACGGGGCCAGTTCCGGTCAAGACGCTTGAAGAGTCGAAAAGATTCGATGAACACGTCGACGGAAAAGTCAAGCAACTCCCCTGTTGTTCACCGTCACTTGGCGCTACCTTCGCCATCACCAGTGGGAGCGATTCCGCCAGTCGTCACGTCCGTCCCGACGTGCCCGAGCTGCAAGGACTCGCTCATGCGACACCCCCCGCGTTCAGGTCTTTTACTCGTCGGCGCCGCCCGGCCCGCTCCCTGAGGCCCCCTCGCGCCCGCTCCTGACTCGCTCGCGTCGACGCCGTCCGGCCCGACGCGCACTCGACCGCGCCCCGCTGCGGGCGCGCACTCCCCACAGCAGCCAGAGAACAGGAACCCGCACTGATGAGCCGTACCCGAACGAGAACAGCACTGCTCGCCGCACTCACGCTCGTGGGCGGTGCGACCGGGACCGCCATGGCCGCGATGCCCGGTGACGTCGGCGCCGCCGCCGTACCCTGCACCGTCGACTACAAGGTGCAGAACCAGTGGAGCACCGGCTTCACCGCCTCCGTCACCATCACCAACAACGGCGCCGCCAAGTCCGCATGGTCGGTGAAGTGGTCCTACGCCGGCAACCAGCGGGTCACCAGCGCCTGGAACGCCAAGGTCACCCAGAGCGGGGCCGCCGTCACCGCCGCCAACGAGGGCTACAACGGCCAGCTCCCCACCGGCGGCTCGGTCAACTTCGGCTTCCAGGGCAGCTACAGCGGCACCAACGCGATCCCGGCCACCTTCACCCTCGACGGCGTCACCTGCAACGTCGACGACGGCAGCGGAGGACCCGGCGGCCCCACCGACCCGCCGCCGAACCCGTCCGGCAAGGCCGACAACCCGTACGCGGGCGCCAAGGGCTACGTGAACCCCGAGTGGTCCGCGAAGGCCGCCGCCGAGCCGGGCGGCAGCCGCATCGCCAACCAGCCCACCGGCGTGTGGCTGGACCGGATCGCCGCCATCAACGGCGTCAACGGCGGCATGGGCCTGCGCGACCACCTCGACGAGGCGCTGCGGCAGAAGGGCACCGGCGAGCTGTACATCCAGCTGGTCATCTACAACCTGCCCGGCCGTGACTGCTCCGCCCTCGCCTCCAACGGCGAGCTCGGCCCGACGGAGATCGACAAGTACAAGACCCAGTACATCGACCCGATCGCCGCGATCCTCGCCGACCCCAAGTACAAGGACCTGCGGATCGTCACCACGATCGAGATCGACTCGCTGCCCAACCTCGTCACCAACGTCACCCCGCGGCCCACCGCCACGCCCAACTGCGACGTGATGAAGGCCAACGGCAACTACCAGAAGGGCGTCGGCTACGCCCTGAACAAGCTCGGCGACATCCCCAACGTCTACAACTACATCGACGCCGGCCACCACGGCTGGCTCGGCTGGGACGACAACTTCGGGCCCTCCGCCGACATGTTCAAGACCGCCGCCACCACCGAGGGCGCCACCGTCTCCGACGTGCACGGCTTCATCGTCAACACCGCCAACTACAGCGCCCTGAAGGAGGACCACTTCAAGATCACGGACACGGTGAACGGGACCTCCGTGCGCCAGTCCAAGTGGGTCGACTGGAACCGCTACACCGACGAGCTGTCCTACGCCCAGGCCATGCGCGACAAGCTCGTCTCGATCGGCTTCGACTCGAAGATCGGCATGCTGATCGACACCTCCCGCAACGGCTGGGGCGGCACCGCGCGGCCCACCGGACCGGGCGCCCTGACCAACGTCGACACCTACGTCGACGGCGGCCGCTACGACCGCCGCATCCACCTCGGCAACTGGTGCAACCAGGCCGGGGCGGGACTCGGCGAGCGGCCGCGGGCCAACCCCGAGCCGGGCATCGACGCCTACGTCTGGATGAAGCCGCCGGGGGAGTCCGACGGATCCAGCAAGGAGATCCCGAACAACGAGGGCAAGGGCTTCGACCGGATGTGCGACCCGACGTACACCGGCAACCCGCGCAACAACAACAACATGTCCGGCGCCCTGCCCGACGCCCCGATCTCCGGCCACTGGTTCTCCGCGCAGTTCCAGCAGCTGATGCGGAACGCCTACCCGCCGCTGTCCTGACGGCGGACCCGGGCACCGCGGCATCCGGTGGCCGCGGTGGCCGGGCCGACGACCGGTGAACCGCCGGGGCCGGCCCGCGTGGCCGTGCCCCGGCGGGCCGTCGGGCGTTTGCCGTCCCGGCAACCCGGCTTGCCTCCCCGCGGCGTGCCGCCGCACCCTTGGCGGCACCCGGAGGAGAGGCTGAGCACCATGGCGCACGAGCACGACCACGAGCACGACCAGCACCACCACCGGCACCATGACCACGGCGACATCGACTGGGCCGGGATGGCCCCGCTGCTGGAGTCGCAGGCCGAGCTGTACGCCCCGCTGTACGAGCGGGCGCTGGCCTGGCTGGCCCGGCAGCAGACCGACCCGGGCCTGGTGGTGGACGCGGGCAGCGGGCCCGGTGTCGTCTCCTGCCTGCTCGCCGAGACCTTCCCCGGTGCCCGGGTGGTCGCCGTCGACGGCGCCGAGCCCCTGCTGGAGCGCGCCCGCGCCCGCGCCGAACGCCTCGGAGTCGCCGACCGGTTCGGCACCCTCGCCGGGGAACTGCCCGGTGTCCTCGGCGACCTCGACTATCCGGCCGACCTGCTGTGGGCCGGCCGCAGCGTGCACCACCTCGGCGACCAGCGGGCCGCCCTCGCCGCCTTCGCCGGCCGGCTCGCCCCCGGCGGCACGCTCGCCGTCCTGGAGGGCGGGCTGCCCGCCCGTTTCCTCCCCCGCGACCTCGGCTTCGGCCGCCCCGGACTCCAGGCCCGGCTCGACGCGCTGCACGAGGAGTGGTTCGCGCAGATGCGGGCGGGCCTGCCCGGCAGCGTCGCGGAGACGGAGGACTGGCCCGCCCTGCTCGCCGCCGCCGGCCTCGGCCACCCGCACAGCCGCAGCTTCCTGCTGGACCTGCCCGCCCCCGCCACCGGCCGGGCCCGCGCCCATGTCGCCGCCACCCTGTCCCGGCTCCGCGACTCCTTCGGTGACCACCTCGACGCCGGCGACCGCGCCACCCTCGACCGGCTGCTCGACCCCGACGACGAGGGGAGCGTGCACCGGCGGCCGGACGTGTTCGTCCTGGCCGCGCACACCGTGCACACGGCGACGAAGTCCCTGTGAGCCGTACGACGCCCCTGGGAGACGTACGAGGTCGCCGTGCGACGCACGCCGCGCCCGCGGGGCCCAGGCCGGCCCGGAACGAGCGCGCCCCCCGGGACCTCGACCCGGTCCCGGGGGGCGCGCTCGCCGTGGCCGTACCGCCGCGGCTCAGGCCATGTCGAACTCGGCGGGGTCCGGGCCGATCCGCCGGTCCTCGTTCAGCGCGCTGATCGCCGCCAGGTCCTCGGTGTCCAGGCTGAAGTCGAAGACGTCGATGTTCTCCTCGATCCGGGAGGGCGTCACCGACTTCGGGATGACCACGTTGCCCAGCTGGATGTGCCAGCGCAGCACGACCTGGGCCGGCGTGCGGCCGTGCTTCTGCGCGATGGCGACGATGGCCGGGACCTCCAGCAGGCCCTTGCCCTGGCCCAGCGGCGACCAGGCCTCGGTGGCGATGCCGTGGTCCGCGTGGTACTGCCGCGTGGCGTGCTGCTGGAGGTGGGGGTGCAGCTCGATCTGGTTGACCGCCGGGACGACCGAGGTCTCGTCGATCAGCCGCTCCAGGTGCTCCGGCAGGAAGTTGGAGACGCCGATGGCCTTGATCCGCCCGTCGGCGTGGAGCTTCTCGAACGCCCGGTAGGTGTCGACGTAGGTGTCCCGGGCCGGCAGCGGCCAGTGGATGAGGTACAGGTCCACGTAGTCCAGGCCGAGCTTGGACAGCGAGAGGTCGAAGGCACGCAGTGTGGAGTCGTACCCCTGGTCGCTGTTCCAGAGCTTGGTGGTGACGAAGAGCTCCTCGCGGGGGATGCCGGAGGCGGCGACGGCCTTGCCGGTGCCCTCTTCGTTGCCGTAGATCGCCGCTGTGTCGATGCTGCGGTACCCGGCCTCCAGAGCGGTGGTGACCGCCCGCTCCGCCTCGTCGTCCGGCACCTGCCAGACGCCGAAGCCCAGCTGGGGCATCTCGACGCCGTTGTTGAGGATGATCGGGGGGACCTTGCTGCTCACGAGCTTGTGATCCTTCGGTTGTCGTCAGGTGGTACTCATATCGTCAACGATCACGGGCCGCGATGCATTCCTGACCGGGGAATCCATGTGCGCGTGCGCGTCGGATCAGGCCGGGTACAGCGCCTCCACCTCGTTCGCGTACGCCTTCTCGATGGCCCTGCGCTTCAGCTTCAGCGACGGGGTGAGCAGGCCGTGCTCCTCGGTGAACGGCTGGGCGAGGATACGGAAGGTGCGGATCGACTCGGCCTGCGACACCAGGGTGTTCGCGGTGACCACCGCCCGCCGGATCTCCGTCTCCAGATCCGGATCGCGTACCAGTTGCGCCGCGGTCATCAGGGGTTTGTTGCGCATCTTCAGCCAGTGCTCCACTGCCTCCTGGTCGAGGGTGATCAGCGCGGCGACGTACGGACGGTCGTTGCCGACGACGATGCACTGCGCGACCAGCGGATGGTCCCGGACACGTTCCTCCAGGGGCCCGGGCGAAACGCTTTTCCCGCCGGACGTGACCAGGATCTCCTTCTTGCGGCCGGTGATGGTGAGGTAGCCGTCCTCGTCGAGGACCCCGAGGTCGCCGGTGGCCAGCCAGCCGTCCTGCAAGGTCTCGTCGGTGGCCTTGGGGTTGTTGAGGTAACCCTGGAAGACGTTCCCGCCGCGCAGCCAGATCTCGCCGTCGTCCGCGATGTGCACGGTCACGCCGGGGACGGGCTGCCCGACCGTGCCGTAGCGGGTGCGCTCGGGCGGATTGGCGGTGGCGGCGGCCGTGGACTCGGTCAGGCCGTAACCCTCGAAGACGTGCACGCCCGCGCCCGCGAAGAACAGGCCGAGGCGCCGGTCCATCGCCGAGCCGCCCGACATGGCGTACCGCACCCGGCCGCCCATCGCCTCGCGCACCTTGGCGTAGACGAGCTTGTCGAAGAGCTGGTGCTGCATCCGCAGCCCCGCCGACGGCCCCGGCCCGGTGCCCCAGGCCCTCTCCTCCATCGCCTCCGCGTACCGCACGGCGACGTCGACGGCCTTCTCGAACGGCCCCGTGCGCCCCTCGAGCTCCGCCCTGCGGCGGGCGGCGGTGAAGACCTTCTCGAAGATGTACGGCACCGCCAGGAAGAAGGTCGGCCGGAAGGCCGCCAGGTCGGGCAGCAGGGCGGCGGCGTTCAACTGCGGTTGGTGGCCGAAGCGGACCCGGCCGCGGATCGCCGCGACCTGCACCATCCGGCCGAACACGTGCGCCAGCGGCAGGAAGAGCAGGGTGGCCGCCTCGTCGCCCTTGCGGGAGTGGAACAGCGGCTCCCAGCGCTCGAGGACCGTGTCCGCCTCGAACATGAAGTTGCCGTGCGAGAGCACACAGCCCTTGGGCCGGCCCGTGGTGCCCGAGGTGTAGATCACCGTCGCCACCGTCTCCGGGGTGACCGCGGTGCGGTGGCGGTGCACCACCTCGTCGTCGAGGTGCGCCCCGGCGTCGTACAGCTCGCCGACCGCGCCCGCGTCGAGCTGCCACAGCTGCCCCAGCCGCGGCAGCCGGTCGATGACGGTGGCGATCGTCATCGCGTGGTCCTCGTGCTCCACGACCGCGGCCGTGACCTCGGCGTCGTGCAGCATCCAGAGGCACTGGTCGGCCGAGGAGGTCGGGTAGACGGGTACCACCTGGGCGCCGATCGACCACAGCGCGAAGTCGAAGAGGGTCCACTCGTAGCGGGTACGGGACATGATCGCGACCCGGTCACCGAACCGCACGCCCCGCGCCAGCAGCCCCTTGGCCAGGGCCAGCACCTCGTCGCGGAACTCCGCGGCGGTCACGTCGCGCCAGCGTCCCGTCTCGTCCTTGCGGCCGAGCGCGACGTGCCCGGGGTCGTCCTCGGCGTTGCGGTAGACGGCGTCGGCGAGACCGCCCACGGGGGGCGGCAGCGCCGACGGAGGGTTGGTGAATTCGCGCAAACCCGCTCCCCCGCTCTCCGTGACGGCTCCCGGTGACGCCTGGCGCCCCGCACAGGCCGTGAAAGCTACCCCACGCAGAGTCGGGACGGGAGGGGCGCAAAAGGCGAGCGACGCTCACGTACGCGCTGGTCAGCGGGGGAGGAATGGGCGCAGATGGGGAGGGGCCGGGCGGATTCCTGACGGTGGAGTAAGTTTCGGTGCCGTAATCTCCACGGAATCTGTACGACCGGCCTACCGGTCGCCCCGCGCCCACCGGCACTCCCTCCAGCGCGAGCGGGACGGATTTCGTCACTCCCGTACGGACGGACCGGGCGGCCGGCCGGACTGGGCGCACTGGGCGGACAGGGCCGCACCGTTCTGCGTCCGCCCGCTCGGTGACGGTGCGGGTGGCCGGCGGGCGGCGGCGTGGACGGCTTCCGGCTCGGGGGGTGGTGCGGGCGGTGGCCGGCTCGGGGGGTGGTGCGGGGGCTGGTACGGGCGGCATCTGGCTGGGGGGTGGCGTGGACGGCGGCCGACCCAGCGGTCGCCGGCTCGGCGGAGGTGTGCGCGGGCCCCGGCTCGGCGGTGGTGCGGGCGGGCCCCCGGCTCAGCGGCGGTGCAGGCGGTCGCCGCCCGCCAGGATCGCCGCCGCGAGGGCGTCCGCCGCCTCTTGCGCCGGGGTGTGGCGGTGGCCGTGGACCAGGACGAAGTCGACCCGGCCGAGCTCCGGCAGGCCGAACCGGTCGGGGACCCGCACCAGGCCCGGCGGGATCAGCCCCCGCGAGTGGGCCATCACCCCGAGCCCGGCCCGGGCCGCCGCGATCAGGCCGTTGAGACTGCCGCTGGTGCACACGATCCGCCAGGCCCGCCCCTGCCGCTCCAGTGCCTCCAGCGCCAGCGCGCGGGTGATGCCCGGCGGTGGATACACGATCAGCGGCACCGGACGCTCCGGATCCGGGCGCAGCCGGTCGGCGCCGATCCACACCAGCCGGTCGTGCCAGACCAGCTCTCCGCGCGGGTCCTCGGGCCGCCGCTTGGCCAGCACCAGGTCGAGCTTGCCGGCCGCCAGCCGCTCGTGCAGGGTGCCCGACAACTCCACCGTCAGCTCCAGGTCGACCTCGGGATGGTCGTGCCGGAAGCCCTCCAGGATCTCCGGCAGCCGGGTGAGCACGAAGTCCTCCGAGGCCCCGAACCGCAGCCTGCCGCGCAGCCGGGTGCCCGCGAAGAACGCCGACGCCTGCTCGTGCACCTCCAGGATCCGCCGGGCGAAACCGAGCATCGCCTCGCCGTCCTCGGTCAGCTCCACCGAGTGCGTGTCCCGGGAGAACAGCGTCCGCCCGGTCGCGTCCTCCAGACGCCGCACGTGCTGGCTGACCGTCGACTGGCGCAGGCCGAGCCGCCGGGCGGCCTGCGTGAAACTCAGCGTCTGCGCCACCGCGAGGAAGGTACGCAGGTGGGACGGGTCGTACATGTGCCGAGGATAGCCCCGCTCATCGCATTGCGTGATGACAGTCAGAGTGGTGTGCCGGATTCCCGATCGGCGGGCGGGGAAGCACGATGGAGGGGAGGGGCCCCCGCCACTGACTCGCGTCGCCGTTCCGCGTCGCTGCCGGGCCTCCTCCGTACCGCTGTCCGCCTTCGTCCGAGAACCGTGTGGAGCACCGTGAAACGCCTGCGACGGCCGAGCCGGCTGCCGATCGACCCGTACATCCTGCTGCTGCTCGGGACGGTGGGTCTCGCGGCCCTCCTCCCGGCCCGCGGCACGGCCGCCGACGTCGTCTCCGGCGCCTCCACCGCCGCCATCGCGTTCCTCTTCTTCCTCTACGGCGCCCGCCTCTCCACCCGCGAGGCGCTCGACGGACTGAAACACTGGCGGCTCCACCTCACCGTCCTGGCCTGCACCTTCGTCGTCTTCCCGCTGTTCGGGCTGGCCGCCCGCGGCCTGGTGCCGGTGGTGCTCACCCACTCCCTGTGGCAAGGGCTGCTCTTCCTCACCCTCGTCCCGTCGACGATCCAGTCCTCCATCGCCTTCACCTCCATCGCGCGCGGCAACGTCCCCGCCGCGATCTGCGCCGGCTCCTTCTCCTCCCTCGCGGGCATCGTCGTCACCCCGCTGCTCGCGGCGTCCCTGCTCGGCGGCAGCGCCGGCGGCCTCTCCGCCGACTCCCTGCTGAAGATCGTGCTGCAGCTGCTCGTGCCGTTCCTCGCCGGGCAGGTGCTGCGGCGCTGGATCGGCGGGTTCGTCACCCGTCACAAGAAGGTCCTCGGCCACGTCGACCGCGGCTCGATCCTCCTCGTCGTCTACGCCGCCTTCAGCGAGGGCATGGTCCGGGGCATCTGGCACCAGGTGAGCCCCGCCCGGCTCGCCGGGCTGCTCGCCGTGGAGGCCGTGCTGCTCGCCGTGATGCTCGCGCTGACCTGGTACGGCGCCAAGGCGCTCGGCTTCGGCCGCGCGGACCGGATCACCGTCCAGTTCGCCGGGTCGAAGAAGTCGCTCGCCGCCGGGCTGCCCATGGCGAGCGTGCTCTTCGGCGCCCAGGCGTCGCTGGCGGTGCTGCCGCTGATGCTCTTCCACCAGATGCAGCTCATGGTGTGCGCGGTGATCGCCAGGCGCCGCTCCCACGACCCGGTGACCGAGGACGGCAACGGGGGCGGGGACGACGGTGGGGACGGACCAGTGGGCCGGGCCGGCGGCCCGGCCGCGGCCGGAGGGTCACGAACCGGGACGGGTACGGTCCCGCGCTCGCGCTGACGACCCGTTCGGCGACCCGGCAGGCGTACGGCGCGAGCCGGCTGCGGGCATCCGGTGCCGCGGCCGGACCGGACCGGCCACGCCCCGTACATTCGGCTGCCGCCGCCTGATCCGGTGTCTCAGCGGCCGGTCAGGGCCGCCTCGCCCGGTGAGTAGACGGGGATGAGCAGTTTCTGGAGGGACTTCCACAGGGCGGGCGGGGCCGCCAGGACGTCACCGCTCGCGGGCCAGGTCCCGGGCAGCGGGCCGGTGAGGTCGCCGACCGTTCCCCCGGCCTGCTGCACCAGCAGGATCCCGGCGGCGCAGTCCCACGGCCGCAGCCCGGGGGCCCACACGGCATCCGCGCGGCCGGTGGCGACCTGGGCCAGTGCGGCCGCCGCGCTGCCCCCGCGGCGCAGGTCGCGCACCTGGGGCAGCAGGGCGCTCACCATGGGGCCCGCCGCGGGGCGCTGCCCGGGCCGCCCGAGGTTGACCTCCACCAGGGCGCGGGCCAGGTCGTGCTGGAGCAGCTCGGGGACCGGTGTGCCGTTCGCCCTCGTGCGGTCGCCGGCCCGGGCCTCGGTCAGCCGCCCGAGCGAGGGCTCGATCACGACGCCGGCGAGGAGGCGGTCCCCGTCCGTGCCGGCCGCGGCGACGCTGACCGCCCAGTCGGGTCGCCCGTAGAGGTAGTTGGTGGTCCCGTCGATCGGGTCGACGACCCACCGCACACGGCCGCGGCCCCCGGTCGTTCCCTCCTCCTCGCCCAGGACCGTGTCGTGCGGCCGGTGCTCGGCGAGGACGGCGCGGACCGCGCGCTCGGTGTCCCGGTCCGCCTGGCTGACCAGATCGTCGGGGCCGGCCTTCTCCTCGACGAGCAGACGATGGGCGCGGTCGCGCCAGGAGGCGGCGGTGCGGGCGCCCGCCCGCGCGGCGGCGCGCGCGAGACTCAGCAGCTCATCGAGGTCCACGGCGGTCCTCCCGGATGACGTCCCAGGTGGTCTGCCCCACCACCACGCGGGCCAGGGCGGCGAACGGGACGGCCGCGAGGGACCGCAGACGTCCCGGCAGCACGCCCATGGTGCTGAGGGAACGGCTGCTGAAGGAGAGGTGGGCGGCCATCACGCACAGCCAGGGCAGCAGGGCCGCCCACGGGCGTGGCTGCCCGGTCACGGCCGGCACCAGCAATTGAACCGCGGCACCCGCCGCCACGATGACGGGACGCCGCCAGGGGAGGAGGATCACCGCCGCGGTCGTGACGGCGCCCACGGCGGCCGCCACGAGGGCGTGCCCGGCCGATCCGGGCATGACGAGCAGGGACCCGGTCAGGGCCGCCGCCGTGCCCGCGACCAGGAGCGCCAGGTTCCACGGGGCGGCCGGGGAGGTGCGCCCGCGCAGCGGCGCCCAGTCCGCCGGTGAGGCGGCGGTGAGCCGCTGCGGCAGCCACCGCACGAGTGCGAGCAGGTGCTCGCGGGCCTGGCCGGCCCGCGCCGTCCACGTCAGGCGGCCGTGCTCCGAGGCGGCGAACGCGAGGCTCTCCAGGACCCATCTGCTGGTGACGAACGCGATGCCGAACGCCCACAGGGCCACGGCGGCCGAGACCGCCGTGGCCGGATGCCGGCCCAGGTCCACGGCGAGGGCCAGTCCGGTCATGCCGCGGACCACGTAGCCGGCGCCCACGACGACCCACAGGGCGATCAGGGCGGGCCGCGGGGGTGGCGGGATCGTCGAGGTCCGGCCGGTGCCTTTGGCGCGCAGCGCCTCGTAGACGATGGCCACGCCGAAGACCGCGGCGGTCACCGCGGCGAGCGTTCCGGTCAGGTGCAGCCCGGGCAGGGTCAGGGCCAGGGCGGCGACGAGCGCCAGACGCGCCAGCGCCACCGTGAGGCTGGCGGTGACCCGGGCCCGGGCGCGTTCGACCGGTCCGGGCAGCCGGCCGCGGTCCCGCTGGGCGGGGTGGTGCTGGTCGGCGACGAACCCGCGTATGTCGTTCCACTGGTAGCGGGCGGGGTAGACGAGCAGTTCCAGGGCGGCCCAGACGATCAGCGCGCGCACCGCCGTGTGCGCGGTGACCTCCGCGCCGGCGGCCACGGCCAGCCCGAAGGTGAAGGGCATGAGCAGCCCCTTGACCGCGTCCTTGGGCCGTGGCATCAGCAGGTAGCCGGCCATCGAGCGGGGGCGGGAGGTGCGCGGCGGCGCGGCCGCGGACCGTCTCCCGCCGTCCAGTGGTTCGAGCACCAGCCTGCGGTGGCCGGCCCGCTGGGGCCTGGACTCGAACCCGGCGACGGCGACGCGGCGTGCGCGCTTGCCGGCGGTCATGTCGTCACCCGCGCCGCGTCGTCGACGAGGTCGGAGGCGAACGCGCGCCAGCTCGTCAAGACCCGGGTGGCCCCGGCCCGGTACAGCTCCTCGATCCGGTCGGCCCGCTCGCCGGCCGGCACGAACTGCACGAGGCCCGTGGTGGCGATGCCCGCCGCCACCGCGGACGCGACGCCGCTGGCCGAGTCCTCCAGGGCGACGGCCTGGTCCGGGGCGATGCCGAGCCTGTCGAGGGCGAGCCGGTAGACGGCCGGGTCCGGCTTGCCGGCCGGTACCGGCAGGCTGTCCTCGGCGCTGAAGCGGCAGTCCGCCGGCAGCAGCTCGTCCAGGCCGCTGGCGGCGAAGCACGCGGCGAGCCGCGTCAGCGCGCTGGAACTCACCACAGCCAGCCGATAGCGGCGGCGCAGTGCCGTCAGGGCGCGGATCACGTCCGGCTGCGGTGTGAGCACCCGCCCGAGGTGGGCCGTCACCTCGGTCTTCTCCCGCCGCACCCAGGTCTCCAGCTGGCCCGCGTCGAGGCGGACGCCCTGGCTGGTGGCGAGGTCCTGCGCCGTGGTGCGGAAGTTGCGGCCCGTGGTGGTGAGCCGCAGGTGCTCGGGGGAGAAGTCCCCGGTCAGGCCGTAGTGGCGGGCGAAGCCCTGGGTGACCACGGCGGAGGCGGCGAAGGCGGGTTCCTCGGAGGGGAAGAGGGTTCCGTCCGCGTCAAGGAGCAGTGTGGTCACGCGGGTGGGTTCGGGGATGCTCATGGATCTCCAGGGGTCGGGAGGCGGTGACGCGTGGGGCACCGCGTGGTGGTGAGGCCAGCGCGGACCGCAGGGTCGCGCCGCTGCGGAACGCGTCGGACAGGGACCGGCGGATGACGGCCACGCTTTCGGTGTCGTCGGCGAGGCCGCCGAACACGTCCGTGATGGCGAGCAGGGGAGACGGATCGCATCCGCCGCGCAGGGCCGCCTCCCGGAGTTCCTCGGCTCGGGCGTCCTGCACGTCGATCGGTTCTCCCTCCAGGTCCACCCCGCGCAGGTAGCGCAGCCAGGCGGCCACGGCGAAGGCCAGCCGTGTGCGGCTCCGGCCCTGTGCGTGCGCGTCGTGCAGGGACGGCAGCAGGTAGTCGGGCATCTTCGTCGAGCCCCGGCGGCAGAGCCGGGCCAGCTGGTCCCCGATGCGGGGGTTGCGCAGGCGTTCCAGCACGGTGTCGCAGTAGGTGCCGAGGTCCATGCCGGGGACGTCCGCGGGCAGCAGCGGGGCGATCTCCTCGCGCATCAGCCGTCGTACGAAGTCGGCCACGAGCGGGTCCGCCATGGCCTGGTAGGTGCAGCGGTGGCCGGCCAGCCAGCCGACGTAGCCCAGCGCGCAGTGGGCGCCGTTGAGCAGCCGGCTCTTGATGAGCTTGTAGGGCGCCACGTCGTCCACGAACAGCGCTCCGACCCGGTCCAGCGGAGGCCGGTCGTTGCAGAAGTCGTCCTCGATGACCCACTGGGTGAACGGTTCGGTGATGACCGGCCAGCGGTCGCCCACCAGGAAGTCCTCCTCCACCACGTCCCGGTCGTCGGGGGTGGTGGCGGGGGTGATGCGGTCGACCATGCTGCCGGGGAAGGAGACCCGCTCCTCGATCCACCGGGCCAGGGAGCGGTCGCGCCGGGCTGCCACCGTCATGACGCCCTCGCGGGTGGCGGCGGCGCTGTCCGGCAGGTTGTCGCACGACAGCACGGTGAACGGGGCGAGGCGGGCATGGCGGCGGCGGTCGAAGGCATCGACGAGCAGGCCGAACACCGAGTCGCGAGCCTGCTCGGGATCGCCGGGCAGGACGTAGCCGTCCGCCGTGATCGTCAGGGTGACCAGCCGTATCCGCGGATCGGCGAGGCGTGCGGCGACCGTCTCCCGGTCCTCGGTCAGCAGCAGGTACTCGACCATGCTGCCGATGATCTTGGCCGTGCTGTCGTCGGCGCCGCGCTCGACGACGGTGAAGAGGTTGTCCTGCGCGTCGAGGACCTGTCTCATCTGGGGCCGTCTGATGCCGACGCCGATCACCCCCCACTGCGAGAAGCCCAGTTCCGCCAGCTGGTCGAAGTAGACCTCCTGATGGGCCCGGTGGAACCCGCCGACGCCGAAGTGCACGATGGCGGGTTCCAGCCGTGCGCGGTTGTACCCCGGGGTCGCGACCCGGTTGCTGCGGGAGGCGCGGAGAGTGTGGTTGCTCAACGCTGGGACATCGGGGAGTGGCTCCGACATGGCGATCCTTTGTGCAGCTCGGTACTCCGTCGTCAGGACGACGCAAGACCGGACGCGAGTACCACCATGAGCACGTCCGGAATCGTATTTATCGCACAAATGGGACAGAACGCCCATGAAGGTGGCCGTGGACGGCGGCCTCCGGTCGCCGCGTCATGTGCCTTCCTCCTGCTCGGCGGACGTGCCGGTCCGGGACCGGGCAGTCCGGGGGGGCAGCGCCTCCAGCCGGGTGCGCGTCGTCTCCCGCGGACCGTCCAGGCCCTCACCGTGCGGGCGGACACGGCCACGGCCCCCGGCTGCCGCCGCAGCACGGCCGGGCCCTCGGCGTCCGCGAGATCCGCCTTGTTCGGCGCCGGCGGCTCCGGTAGGTCCCGCGCAGTGCCCCGGCCGCGGAACGCGGGCGGGTGCCGACGGGCCGCCGGGGTCGATCTCCGGGCCGGGCGTCGGGGCCGGCGGGCCGGAGGTCCGCCGCCGTGGCGCGGTGAGCCGGTCAGCCGGGGGAGGCGGAAGTCCGCAGGGCGAGCCGGTGTTCGCCCGCGTACACGTTCATCGAGCTGCCCCGCAGGAAGCCCACCAGGGTCAGGCCCGTCTCCGCGGCGAGGTCGACGGCGAGCGAGGACGGCGCGGAGACCGCCGCCAGCACCGGGATGCCGGCCATCACGGCCTTCTGCGCCAGCTCGAAGGAGGCCCGGCCCGAGACCAGCAGGATCGACCGGGACAGCGGCAGGCCGTCGTTCCGCAGGGCGCGGCCGACCAGCTTGTCGACCGCGTTGTGCCGGCCCACGTCCTCCCGGACGTCCAGCAGCTCTCCGGTCTCGTCGAACAGGGCGGCGGCGTGCAGGCCGCCGGTGCGGTCGAAGACGCGCTGGGCGGCGCGCAGCCGGTCGGGGAGGGCGGCCAGCAGGTCCGGGTCGACGCGCAGCGGTGGTTCGTCGGCGATCGGCCAGCGGGCCGTCGTCCGGACCGCGTCGAGGCTGGCCTTGCCGCACAGCCCGCAGGAGGAGGTCGTGTAGACGTTGCGCTCCAGCGTGATGTCGGGCAGCGCCACGCCGGGGGCCGTCCTGACGTCGACCACGTTGTAGGTGTTCGTCCCGTCGGCGGTCGCCCCCGCGCAGTAGACGATGTTCCGCAGGTCGAGCGCGGTCGCCAGGACGCCCTCGCTGACCAGGAAGCCGGCGGCCAGCGCGAAGTCGTCGCCCGGCGTCCGCATGGTGATCGCCAGCGGCTTGCCGTTCAGCCGGATCTCCAGGGGCTCCTCGGCGACGAGCGTGTCCGGACGGGACGAGACCGCCCCGTCGCGGATGCGGATCACCTTGCGTCGTTCCGTGACTCGTCCCATGTCCCGATCAGTCCCGTCAGTCCCGGTTCCGTACGTGCTGGTCGCCGATACGCCCTTGGTGCCGAGGTCGCCGAGGTCGCCGGGGGCCACCGGCCGGGCGGGCGGCGAGGCGGCCTCCAGGCGTCTCATTGTCCTGCACGCGCGGCGCGGCGGCCGTCCGGTCCGGCACGAGGCGTGGACCGCGGGCTGTACGAACCCGTACGAAAGGCCACACGGCTGTTCGCCGGGTGATCGCCCGGACGACCGACGGTCTGACAGAAGCCGACAATCCGGGCGGCCGTTTCCTGTGGCATCACCTGCCGTGCTACCCGTGAGTCACTGATCAGACTGGTGAACCCCGCTACCCAGCACGAGGGGGAACACCATGAACGGCTCGCGCATCGCCGCGATCGGCCACTACCAGCCCGCCAGGGTCCTCACCAACGAGGACGTGGCGCGCCTGGTCGACACCAGCGACGAGTGGATCCGGACCCGGGTCGGCATCCGGACGCGGCACATCGCCGGCCCCGACGAGCCCGTGGACGAACTGGCCGCGCACGCCGCCGCCAAGGCGCTCGCGACGGCCGGCCTCGCCCCCGCCGACATCGACCTGGTGCTCGTCGCCACCTCGACGGCCGTCGACCGCTCCCCGAACATGGCCGCCCGTGTCGCCGCCCGGCTCGGCGTTCCCCGGCCCGCCGCGATGGACGTCAACGTGGTGTGCGCCGGGTTCACCCACGCCCTGGCCACCGCCGACCACACCGTGCGGGCCGGGGCGGCGACCCGGGCCCTGGTGATCGGCGCGGACAAGATGTCCGACGTCACCGACTGGACCGACCGCACCACCTGCGTGCTCGTCGGCGACGGGGCGGGGGCCGCCGTCGTGGAGGCCTGCGCACCCGGCACGGAGCCCGGGATCGGGCCGGTGCTGTGGGGGTCGGTGCCCGAGATGGGGCACGCCGTGCGCATCGAGGGCACGCCCGCGCGGTTCGCGCAGGAGGGACAGAGCGTCTACCGCTGGGCGACGACCCAGCTGCCCCCGCTGGCCCGGGCGGCCTGCGAGCGTGCCGGGCTCGCCCCCGAGGACCTGGCCGCGGTCGTGCTGCACCAGGCGAACCTGCGCATCATCGAACCCCTCGCGGAACGGCTGGGCGCCGTCAACGCCGTGGTCGCGCGCGACGTCACCGAATCGGGCAACACGTCGGCGGCCAGCATCCCGCTCGCGTTCTCCAAGCTGGTGGAGCGGGGCGCGGTGGCGAGCGGGGACCCGGTGCTGCTGTTCGGTTTCGGGGGCAACCTGTCGTACGCCGGTCAGGTCGTGCGGTGTCCGTGACGCCGCCCGTCGTGCCGGCCCATCCGGGTGCGGGAGCGCCGGTGGTGTGACGGGGCCTGCCCGGGTGCGGGAGCGCCCGTGGCGTGACCGGGCCGCGCGACTCGTGCGGGAGCGCGCGGGGTGCGCGGAGTGCACCCGTACGCCGTAGGACCCGCGCGCCCGTCAGCAGCCCCCTCCCCCGGCCCTGAGGGGCGCGCCGCCCGGCGGTGCGGCGCGCTCAGAACTCGGCCGCGTGCGTCCGCGCCCACTGCTCGAAGGTGCGCGGCGCCCGGCCGGTGACCTCCCGCACCGTCGGCAGGACCACGGACTCGTCCAGGGTGCCGTCGACGAAGAAGCTGAAGAAGGCGTCCACGTACGGCTTCGGCATCTGCGCCTCCATCTCGGCGCGCGCCTCCGCGTGGCCGAGGGCGACCGGGACCAGGTCCCGGCCCAGCGCCTTGCCGAGGATGCGCACCCGGTCGGCCGGCAACAGCGCCTCGGGCCCGGTGAGTTCGAGGGCGCGGCCCGTGTACTCGTCGTCGAGCAGGGCGCGCAGGGCGCACTGGGCGATGTCGTAGGGGTCGATGTCGGTGGTGTACGCGTCCGGGAACGGCACCCGGACGGTGTCGCCCGCGCGGATCTGGTCCGCCAGCCGCAGCGCGTTCGACATGAAGCTCGTCGGCCGCAGGAACGTCCAGGACAGGCCCGAGGCGCGCACCGCCTCCTCGGCGTCGATCAGGTAGGCGGAGACGGCGTTGCTCGTGTCGCCGGTCCCGGCGGACCGGGCGGACAGCAGCACCACCCGCTCGACGCCCGCGGCCCGCGCGTCCGCGAGGACGGCCCGCTGTCCCTCGTACCCGGGCATCAGGAACATCGCGCGTACGCCGTCGAGGGCGTCGCGCACCGTCTCGGCCCGGTTCAGATCGCCCGCCACGGCCTGGACCGAGGCCGGTAAACCGTCCGTCCGGCCGGACCGGCTCAGCGCCCGCACCGGCTCACCGGCCGCGGCCAGTGCCCGGACCAGCTCGGAGCCGACGTTCCCCGTGGCACCCGTCACCAAGATCACGACTGTGTCCTCTCCCGGCGCCCGGACCGCGACTCGGCCCGGGATCGTGCCCTCATCCTGGGGGGCTCCTCGCGGCGACGCCAGCATCTCGCCGGATCGCACCCGCATGTCCCGCAGTTGTCCCGTACGCAGGGACGCCTCCAGGTCTTTGTCCTGTGAGTGGAGAAAGTCGTGGGCAATTCGTGCGCGACTTCTTCCCACCTCCGGCAGCCACTGCTACGTTCCCCTCGAAAGCCCGACAGCGACGGCCGAACCGAGGCGGGGAGGGGCACGTGAGACGCATGACCGCGCGACCCGCCAACGCCCACCAGGCCAGACTGCTGAAGCTGTTGCGCGACGGCGGGCCCAACTCCCGGGCCCAGCTGGGCGACCTGGTCGACCTCTCGCGGTCCAAACTGGCCGTGGAGGTGGACCGGCTGCTGGAGACGGGCCTGGTCGTGGCCGACGGACTCGCCGCCTCGCGCGGCGGCCGGCGCTCCCACAACATCCGGCTCGCCCCCGAACTGCGGTTCCTCGGCGTCGACATCGGCGCCACCTCCATCGACGTCGCCGTCACCAACGCCGAACTCGAGATCCTGGGGCACATCACCCAGCCCATGGAGGTGCGCGAGGGACCCGTCGCGGTCTTCGAGCAAGTCCTCGCCATGGCCGCCAAGCTGAAGGCCTCCGGACTCGCCGAGGGCTTCGACGGCGCGGGCATCGGCGTCCCCGGCCCGGTCCGCTTCCCCGAGGGCATCCCCGTGGCGCCCCCGATCATGCCCGGCTGGGACGGCTTCCCCGTCCGGGAGGCGCTCAGCCAGGAACTCGGCTGCCCGGTCATGGTCGACAACGACGTGAACCTGATGGCCATGGGGGAGCAGCACGCGGGCGTCGCCCGCTCCGTCGGCGACTTCCTCTGCGTCAAGATCGGCACCGGTATCGGCTGCGGCATCGTCGTCGGCGGGGGAGTCCACCGCGGCACGACGGGCAGCGCCGGCGACATCGGCCACATCCAGGCCGTACCCGACGGCCGCCCGTGCGCCTGCGGCAACCGGGGCTGCCTGGAGGCCCACTTCAGCGGTGCCGCCCTCGCGCGGGACGCGCTGGAGGCCGCCCAGCAGGGACGGTCCGCCGAACTCGCCTCCCGGCTGGACGTGAACGGCACGCTCACCGCCGTGGACGTCGCCGCGGCGGCCGCCGCGGGCGACGCCGTCTGCCTCGACCTGATCCGCGAGGGCGGCACCCGCACCGGCCAGGTCATCGCCGGCCTGGTCAGCTTCTTCAACCCCGGCCTGGTGGTGATCGGCGGCGGGGTGACCGGCCTCGGCCACACCCTGCTCGCCGCGATCCGCACCCAGGTCTACCGCCAGTCGCTCCCGCTCGCGACCGGCAACCTGCCCATCGTGCTGGGGGAGCTGGGACCCACCGCCGGTGTCATCGGCGCGGCCCGCCTCATCAGCGACCACTTGTTCTCACCCGCGTAAGCGCCACCCGAACGGCACGTCAGCACGGTCCCCGCGCACGGCACGCACGTGCGCGGCTCAGCACCCGGCCCGGCACGCCCCCGCGCAAGTCCGCGAACACGCAAGCACGCAAGCCCACGAGCACACGGCCGCACCGCGCCGCAGCACCGCCGCACCCCGCTCCGCCCCCGCGCAAGTCCGCAAGCACGCAAGCCCACGAGCACACGGCCGCACCGCGCCCCAGCACCGCCGCACCCCGCTCCGCCCTGCCGGAACACGCATGCCGGCAGGCCGATCCGCCCTGTCACCGGCCCGCACGACCGCCGAGGGGAACCCACATGGCACCAGAACCACCGCTGCTCAGCATGTCCGGGATCACCAAGTCGTTCCCCGGAGTCCGCGCCCTGGACGGCGTCGACCTCGACGTCATGGCCGGTGAGGTGCACTGCCTGCTCGGCCAGAACGGGGCCGGCAAGTCCACCCTCATCAAGGTCCTCGCGGGCGCCCACCAGCCCGACGGCGGCACCATCCGCTGGCGCGGCGAGCCGGTCACCCTGCGCTCGCCGATCGCCGCCATGCGCCTCGGCATCGCCACCATCTACCAGGAACTCGACCTGGTGGAGCACCTGTCCGTGGCGGAGAACGTCCATCTCGGCCATGAGCCCACGGCCGCCGGTTTCGTCGTACGGCGAGGGGCGGCGCGCTCCTCGACGGCCCGGCTCCTCAAGCGGCTCGGGCACCCGGAGATCGACCCGGCGCGTCCGGTGGGGGACCTGTCCGCGGCCCAGCAGCAGATCGTGTCCATGGCGCGGGCACTCTCCCACGACGTACGGCTGATCGTGATGGACGAGCCGTCCGCCGCGCTGGACCCGGACGAGGTCGACAACCTGTTCCGGATCGTCGGCGACCTGACCGCCGACGGGGTGGCGGTCGTCTACATCTCGCACCGGCTGGAGGAGATCCGCCGGATCGGCGACCGGGTGACCGTGCTGAAGGACGGGCGGGCGGTGGCGGGCGGGCTGCCCGCGAGGACGACGCCCACCCGGGACGTGGTGGCGCTGATGACCGGGCGGAACGTCGAGTACGTCTTCCCGGCGCGGCCGGCCGCGCCCGCGGACCCGGCGCGGCCCGTGCTCCAGGTGCGGGGACTGGCCCGGGAGGGGGAGTTCGCGCCGCTGGACCTGACGGTGCACGCGGGCGAGATCGTCGGGCTGGCCGGGCTCGTCGGGTCGGGGAGGTCCGAAATACTGGAGACCGTCTACGGCGCGCGGAAGCCGACCGCCGGCCAGGTGCTGGTCGACGGCCGGCCGTTGAGGGCAGGCAGCGTACGGGCGGCCGTCGCCGCCGGTCTCGGCCTCGCCCCCGAGGAGCGCAAGGCGCAGGCCCTGCTGATGCTGGAGTCCGTCACCCGCAACGTCTCCGTCTCGTCCCTGTCCCGCTTCTCCCGGGCCGGCTGGATCGACCGCCGCGCCGAACTGGGCGCGGCCCGGGCGGCGACCCGCGAACTGTCGCTCCGGCCCGACGACCCGGCCGTGCCGGTGCGCACCCTCTCCGGCGGCAACCAGCAGAAGGCGGTCCTGGCCCGCTGGCTGCTGCGCGGCTGCAAGGTGCTGCTGCTCGACGAACCCACCCGCGGCGTCGACGTCGGCGCCCGCGCCGAACTGTACGCGGTCGTGCGCCGGCTGGCGGACGAAGGTCTCGCCGTCCTCCTGGTCTCCAGCGAGGTGCCCGAGGTGCTCGGCCTCGCCGACCGCGTCCTGGTGCTGCGCGAGGGCCGCGTCGTCCACACCGCGCCCGCCGCCGATCTCGACGAACACCGCGTACTCGACCTCGTGATGGAAGGAAGCCCGGCGTCATGACGCAGCCCGTCTCCCCGCCGCGCGGCGCCACCGACAAGGCGCCGCCGGCCGGCCCCCGCCCCGCCTGGAGCACCGTCGTCTTCCGCGCCGACGTGCGCACCCTGTCCCTGCTGGGCGTGCTGGCGGCCCTCGTCGTCATCGGCGGCATCACCAAGCCGGACGAGTTCCTGGACACCCGCAACCTCCAGCTGGTGCTCACCCAGGCCTCGGTGATCGGTGTGGTCACCGTCGGCATGACCTTCGTGATCACCTCAGGCGGTATCGACCTGTCGGTGGGCGCCATCGTCGCCCTGGCCTCGGTGTGGGCGACCACGGTCGCGACCCAGGAGTACGGGTTCGGGGGCATCCTGTTCACCGCCGTCCTCGTCGGCGTCGGCTGCGGACTGGTCAACGGACTGCTGATCGCCTACGGCGGCATGGTCCCGTTCATCGCCACCCTCGCCATGCTGGCCTCCGCGCGCGGGCTCGCGCTGCAGATCACCGACGGCAAGACGCAGATCGTCACCGTCGACGGGATCCTGGACCTCGGCGAACGCGACGCGTACGTCTTCGGCGTACCGCCGCTCGTCCTTGTCTTCGCCGCCGTCACCGTCATCGGCTGGCTGGTGCTGAACCGCACCACCTTCGGCCGCCGCACGGTCGCCGTCGGCGGCAACGCGGAGGCCGCCCGGCTCGCCGGCATCGACGTCCGCCGCCAGCGCCTCTACCTCTATCTGCTGTCCGGGCTGTGCTGCGGCATCGCCGCCTTCCTGCTGATCATCCTCTCCGGCTCGGGCCAGAACACCAACGGCAACCTCTACGAACTCGACGCCATCGCCGCCGCGATCATCGGCGGCACCCTCCTCAGCGGCGGCCGCGGCACCATCACCGGCTCCGTGCTCGGCGTCCTGATCTTCACCACGATCACCAACATCTTCGCCCTGAACAACCTGCAGAGCGACGTCCAGCAGATCGCCAAGGGCGCGATCATCGTCGCCGCCGTGTTGGTCCAGCGCCGTACCGCAAGCACGACCTGAGGAAAGGGTTCACCACCATGTCGCACCTCCCCAGTCGCAGAGGACTGCTCTTCGGGACCGCCGCCGTCTCCGCCGGTGCCCTCCTCACGGGTTGCACGAGCAACGAGAAGAGCGACGACGGGCAGCCCGCGGCCGACGACCGGCCCGCCGCCGACGACAGGCCGGGCAAGCAGGTCACCATCGGCTTCGCGGGACCGCAGGCCGACCACGGCTGGCTCAACGCGATCAACGAGAACGCCAAGAGCCGCGCCGAGAAGTACCAGGACGTCACCCTGGAGATCACCGAGGGCTCCAACGACACGGCCCAGCAGATCGGCCAGATCGAGACCCTGATCAACAAGAAGGTCGACGTCCTGGTCGTGCTGCCCGCCGACGGCAAGGCCCTCACCCAGGTCGGCCTGAAGGCGATGCGCGCCGGCATCCCCGTCGTCAACCTCGACCGCATCTTCAACACCCCGCAGGCGTACCGCTGCTGGATCGGCGGCGACAACTACGGCATGGGCCTCAACGCCGGCCACTACATCGGCGAGAAGCTGAAGGACAAGCCGGACGCCCGGGTCATCGAGCTCGCCGGCCTGGACAACCTGGAGCTGACCAAGCAGCGCACCCAGGGCTTCGACGACGCCCTGAAGAACTACCCCAACATCCGGAAGGTGGCCCGTCAGGCCGCCGAGTTCACCGTCGAGTCCGGGCAGGCCAAGATGGCCCAACTGCTGCAGGCGCAATCCGAGTTCGACGCCCTGTGGAACCACGACGACGACCAGGGCGTGGGCGCGCTGCGCGCCATCGAGCAGGCCGGACGCGACGACTTCCTGATGGTCGGCGGGGCCGGCGCGCTCTCCGCCTTCCAGGCCATCAAGCAGGACGACGGCGTGCTGAAGGCCACCGTCCTCTACCCGCCCACCATGGCGGCGTCCGCGATCGACCTGGCCCGCGCGCTCGGCCAGGGCAAGGGCGTCGGCGGCCTCGCCGAGTTCGAGATCCCGGCGTCCCTCACCCTCTACTCCGCCGTCGTCGACAAGACCAACGTCGACCAGTACATGCCCACCGGTTTCGAGTGAGCCGTCCGCACCCCCACCGCGCACGGCCGGGGCCGCCCGGCGGCCCACCAGACGAGGAGGAATCCGTGGAAGAGCCGGAGCAGTCACCAGCCCCGGAGCGGATCGCGGCACCGCAGGCCGCTGCCGCCGCACCGGAGCCCGGCACCGACAAGCCCCCGCTGCGCATCGGCATGGTCGGCTACGCCTTCATGGGCGCCGCCCACTCCCAGGGCTGGCGCACCGCGGGCCGCGTCTTCGACCTGCCCCGGCGCCCGGTCCTGGCCGCGATCTGCGGACGGGACGCGGACGCAGTGCGCGCGGCGGCCGGCCGGCACGGCTGGGCCGCCGCCGAGACCGACTGGCGGGCGCTGATCGCCCGGGACGACGTCGACCTCGTCGACATCTGCACCCCCGGCGACAGCCACGCCGAGATCGCGCTCGCCGCGCTCGCCGCCGGCAAGCACGTCCTGTGCGAGAAGCCCCTGGCGAACACCGTCGAGGAGGCGGAGGCGATGGCGCGGGCGGCCGACGCCGCCTACGAGCGCGGCCGGCTGGCGATGGTCGGCTTCAACTACCGCCGGGTGCCCGCCACCGCGCTGGCCCGCAGCATGGTCGCCGAGGGCCGCCTCGGCACCCTGCGGCACGTGCGGGTGTCGTACCTCCAGGACTGGCTGGTCGACCCGGCGTTCCCGCTGACCTGGCGGCTGCGCAAGGAACTGGCCGGCTCCGGCTCGCTCGGCGACCTGGGCGCGCACATCGTCGACCTCGCCCAGTACGTGGCGGGCGAGCCGCTGGCCGGGGTCTCGGCGCTCACCGAGACCTTCGTACGGCGGCGCCCGCTGCCCGGCGGACCCACCTCGGGCCTCGCCGCCGTCTCGGCGGACGGCACCGGCACCGTCACCGTCGACGACGCCGCCCTGTTCACCGGCCGGTTCGCCTCCGGCGCCCTCGCCTCCTTCGAGGCCACCCGGTACGCCACCGGCCGCAAGAACGCCCTGCGCCTGGAACTGAACGGCGAACGCGGCTCGCTCGCCTTCGACCTGGAGCGGCTGAACGAACTCTGGTACCACGACGCCACCGAGCCGGGCGCGCACGCCGGCTTCCGCCGCATCCTCGTCACCGAACCCGACCATCCCTACCTGGACGCCTGGTGGCCGCCGGGCCACGGTCTGGGCTACGAGCACACGTTCGTCCACCAGGCCCGCGACCTGGTCCACGCGGTGGCCGAGGGCCGCCGCCCCGAACCCTCCTTCGCCGACGGGCTCCAGGTGCAGCGGGTGCTCGCCGCAGTGGAGGAGAGCGCCGAGAAGAACTCCGTCTACACGCCGATCGCCGCCTGAGGAGGAGACAGCGTATGCCGCGCAGCTTCACGCTCTTCACCGGCCAGTGGGCCGACCTCCCGCTGGAGGAGGTGTGCCGCCTCGCCCGTGACTTCGGTTACGACGGGCTGGAACTCGCCTGCTGGGGAGACCACTTCGAGGTCGACAAGGCGCTCGCCGACCCTGCGTACGTCGCCTCCCGGCACCAGTTGCTCGACAAATACGGCCTGAAGTGCTGGGCCGTCTCCAACCACCTCGTCGGCCAGGCGGTCTGCGACGCCATCATCGACGAGCGCCACCGGGCGATCCTGCCGCCCGAGGTGTGGGGCGACGGCGATCCGGAGGGGGTGCGGCAGCGGGCGGCGGCCCGGATGAAGGACACCGCCCGCGCCGCGGCGGCCCTCGGCGTCGACACCGTCATCGGGTTCACCGGCTCGGCGATCTGGCACCTGGTCGCCATGTTCCCGCCGGCGCCCGAGTCGATGATCCAGCGTGGCTACGAGGACTTCGCCGAGCGCTGGAACCCGGTCCTCGACGTGTTCGACGCGCAGGGCGTGCGGTTCGCGCACGAGGTGCACCCCAGCGAGATCGCCTACGACTACTGGACGACCGTGCGCGCGCTGGACGCGGTGGACCGCCGGCCGGCCTTCGGTCTCAACTTCGACCCCTCGCACTTCGTGTGGCAGGACCTGGACCCTGTCGGCTTCCTCTGGGACTTCCGCGACCGGATCTACCACGTCGACTGCAAGGAGGCCCGCACGCGCCTCGACGGCCGCAACGGCCGGCTCGGCTCCCACCTGCCCTGGGGTGATCCCCGCCGGGGCTGGGACTTCGTCTCCGCCGGTCACGGCGACGTCCCCTGGGAGGACGTCTTCCGGATGCTGCGCTCGATCGACTACCGGGGCCCGGTCTCGGTCGAGTGGGAGGACGCCGGCATGGACCGCCTCCAGGGCGCCCCCGAGGCACTGGCCCGCCTCAGGGCGTACGACTTCGAGCCGCCCAGCGCGTCGTTCGACGCCGCGTTCAACAACTGACCGGAAACACCTCGGCGCAGGTCGGGGCCGGGGGCCGGCGCAGCCGCCGGTCCCCTCTCCGACCTGCCCGGATGCCGCTTTGTCCTGTGATGGGAGAAAGTTCAACCGGTCCTGGCACAAGGGGTGTCGGCTCCGGACGGATCGGATACCGTCCTTGAAGTGTTCAGGACATGCACACCTCCGGGGTGACGGCGCACCCCGGCGCCCGCACCGCACGCCTTCGCACCCATCCCGTACGGCCCACCCGTTCCCGGAGGGACTTCGTGCACAGAACCGGACTCAGCAGCACCCGCGCTCCCCGGCGGCCCAGGCTCCGCACCACCCTCGCCCTGTTCACCGGCCTGCTCCTGGCCGTGGGCACCCCGGCCACCGTCGCCGGCGCCCACCCCGGCCACCCGGAGCACGACGAACCGGCCGCCGCCGAGGGGCAGTTCCAGCAGGTACCGCTCGCCAAGGGCGAACCCGAGACGGGCGAGCCCATGTCGCTCGCCGTGCTCCCGGACCGCAGCGTCCTGCACACCTCACGCGACGGCACCCTGCGCCTCACCGACCAGGGCGGTGTCACCAGGATCGCCGGCAAGCTCGACGTCTACAGCCACGACGAGGAGGGCCTGCAGGGCGTCGGCATCGACCCGGACTTCGAGAACAACCGCGCCATCTACCTCTACTACGCCCCGCCGCTCGACACCCCGCCGGGAGACGCCCCGGAGACCGGCACCGCCGAGGACTTCGAGAAGTTCGACGGCGTCAACCGCCTGTCCCGCTTCGTCCTCAACCCCAACGGCACGCTGAACCTGGCCAGCGAGAAGAAGGTCCTCGACGTCGCGGCCTCCCGCGGCACCTGCTGCCACGTCGGCGGCGACATCGACTTCGACGCGGAGGGCAACCTCTACCTGTCGACCGGTGACGACACCAACCCCTTCGCCTCGGACGGCTACACGCCGATCGACGACCGGCCGAACCGCAACCCGGCCTTCGACGCCCGCCGCAGCTCCGCCAACACCAACGACCTGCGCGGCAAGATCCTCCGCATCAAGGTCGCCGAGGACGGCTCCTACACCATCCCGGAAGGCAACCTCTTCGCCCCCGGCACGGAGAAGACGCGCCCCGAGATCTACGCGATGGGCTTCCGCAACCCGTTCCGGATGAGCGTCGACGACAAGACCGGCATCGTGTACGTCGGCGACTACGGACCCGACGCCGGCGCCGCCGACCCCGCGCGCGGACCGGCCGGACAGGTCGAGTTCGCCAAGGTGACCGAGGCCGCCAACTTCGGCTGGCCGTTCTGCACCGGCGACAACGACCCCTACGTCGACTACGACTTCGCCACCAAGCAGTCCGGCGAGACGTTCGACTGCGCCGCCCCGAAGAACACCTCCCCGCACAACACCGGCCTGGTCGACCTGCCGCCCGCGCAGGCCGCCTGGATCCCCTACGACGGCGGTTCCCTGCCCGAGTTCGGCAGCGGCTCCGAGTCCCCGATGGCCGGCCCGGTCTACCGCTACGACCCCGAACTCGACTCCAGCGTGAAGTTCCCCGAGGCGTACGACGGCGACTTCTTCGCCGGCGAGTTCGGCCGCCGCTGGATCAAGCGGATCGAGCAGACCGAGGACGGCGCGGTCGCGAAGATCAACGACTTCCCGTGGACCGGCACCCAGATCATGGACATGGAGTTCGGCCCCGACGGCGCGCTCTACGTCCTCGACTACGGCGTCTCCTGGTTCCAGGGCGACCAGCACTCCGCGCTCTACCGGATCGAGAACGCCGAGGACGGCTTCTCGCCGATCGCCGAGGTGAGCGCCGACAAGACCTCCGGAGCGGCCGGCCTCAAGGTCACCTTCACCGGCTCCGCCAAGGACGCCGACTCCACCGACCTCACCTACCGCTGGGACTTCGGCGACGGCACCACGGGCGAGGGACTCAACCCCACCCACCGGTACAGGAAGGCCGGCACCTACAGCGCCACCTTCACGGCCACGGACCCCGAGGGCAACACCGGCAACGCCAGCGTCCGGATCGTCGTCGGCAACACCGAGCCCAAGGTGCGGATCGACGTCCCCGGCAACGGAAGCCTGGCCGCCTTCGGACAGCCCGTCCCCTTCAAGGTGACCGTCACCGACCCCGAGGAGACGGTCGACTGCTCCAGGGTCAAGGTCGTCTACAGCCTCGGCCACGACTCGCACGCCCACGAACTGACCAGCGAGACGGGCTGCGAGGGCACCCTCAGGCCGCCCGCCGGTGACGGCGGCCACGACCCCAACGCCAACATCTACGGCGTCGTCGGCGCCAGCTACACCGACCGCGGGGCGAACGGCCAGGAGGAGCTCACCGGCACCGCCCGCACCGTCCTGCAGCCCCTGCACCGCCAGGGCGAGCACTTCACCACCCAGTCCGGCGTGTCGGTCATCGACAAGACCGGCGCCCACGGCGGCAAGACCGTCGGCGACATCCACGACGGCGACTGGATCTCCTTCACCCCCTACCGGTTCGACGGGCAGCGGAAGCTGACCGTGCGGGCCTCCTCCGGCGGCGCGGGCGGCTTCGTCGAGCTGCGCACCGGCTCGCCCGAGGGCCCGCTGCACGGCTCGGCGTACATCCCGCCGACCGGAAGCTGGGAGACGTTCCAGGACGTCGACGTGCCCCTGCGGGCACTGCCGAAGAAGACCACGGACATCTACCTGGTCTTCAAGGGCGGCGAGGGCGCGCTGTTCGACGTGGACGACTTCGAGTTCTCCAAGGAGCCGTTCAAGGGCGGCAAGAGGGTCCTGGTCTTCTCCAAGACCGCCGGCTTCCGCCACGACTCCATCCCGGCCGGCATCACCGCCCTGAAGGAGCTCGGCGCCCCGGCCGGCATCACGGTCGACGCGACCGAGGAGGCCCGGCAGTTCACCACCACCAACCTCGCCAAGTACGACGCCGTGGCCTTCCTCTCCACCACCGGTGACGTCCTCGACGCGGCACAGCAGAAGGCGTTCGAGGACTACGTCGCGGGCGGCGGCGGCTACCTGGGCATCCACGCCGCGGCCGACACCGAGTACGACTGGGAGTTCTACGGCGGCCTCGTCGGCGCCCACTTCCACTCGCACCCCGCCATCCAGCGGGCCACCGTCCGCGTCGAGGACCACGACCACCCCTCCACCGCGCACCTGGACGACGCCTGGGAGCGCACCGACGAGTGGTACAACTACCGCACCAACCCGCGCGGCCAGGCCAAGGTCCTCGCCACCCTCGACGAGACCACCTACCAGGGCGGCACCATGAAGGGCGACCACCCGATCGCCTGGTGCCAGAACTACGGCGGCGGCCGGTCCTTCTACACCGGCGGCGGCCACACCAAGGAGTCCTACGCCGAAGAGGCATTCCGCGCCCACCTCCTGGGCGGCCTGCGGTACGCCACCGGCCAGGTGAAGGCCGACTGCAAGCCGGACAAGGGCTACCGGAAGATCTTCAACGGCCGGACCCTGGACGGCTGGAAGCAGGCCGGGCCCGGGAAGTTCGGCATCAAGGACGGCACCCTGGAGTCCGAGGGCGGCATGGGCCTGCTCTGGTACCAGGCCAAGGAGCTGACGTCGTACTCGCTCAAACTCGACTGGAAGATGCGGGGCGACGACAACTCGGGGATCTTCGTGGGCTT
Source organism: Streptomyces glaucescens (assembly GCF_000761215.1). Taxonomy (GTDB): domain Bacteria; phylum Actinomycetota; class Actinomycetes; order Streptomycetales; family Streptomycetaceae; genus Streptomyces; species Streptomyces glaucescens_B. The sequence goes on from NZ_CP009438.1 coordinate 6,322,935, forward strand.
CCCCGCCTCCGACGACCCCTGGTCCGCGGTGGACAAGGGCTACGAGATCCAGATCGACGCCACGGACGCGCCCGACCGCACCACCGGCGCCGTCTACTCCTTCAAGTCGGCGAACATCAAGGCCCGTGACCAGGTCCTGCGACCGCCCGGCCAGTGGAACTCCTACGAGATCAGGGTCCGGGGCGAACGCCTCCAGGTGTTCCTCAACGGAGTCAAGATCAACGACTTCACCAACGAGGACCCCGAGCGGAGCCTGACCGACGGCCACATCGGCCTGCAGAACCACGGCGCCGGCGACCACGTGTCCTTCCGCAACATCCAGCTCAGGGAACTGCCCGCGCAGGGCGACTGAACGGCGGCGGGCGGGGGACGCCGGACCCCCGCCCGCCGTCCTCCGGCCACATCCACGGGACGACGTCCGGCCACCACTTCGGGGACAAGGAGGCTGCCCATGTCCGCGTCCGTTTCCCAGCCGCGCGTCGGCGTCTGGCTGATCGGGGCCCGCGGCTCCGTCGCCACCACCGTCGTGGCGGGCTGTGCCGCCGTCACCGCGGGTCTGCACCCACCGACGGGCATGGTCACCGAGACCCCACCCTTCGAGGACTGCGGCCTGCCGCCGCTGTCGTCACTCGTCTTCGGCGGCCACGACGTCGTGGACTGCCCGCTGCCCAAACGCGCCGAGGCCCTCGCCGCGGGCGGCGTCCTGCCCCCGGGCCTGCCGGCCGCCGTCGCCGCCGAACTGACCGCCGCGGACCGCGAGATCAGGCCGGGCGGCCCGGTCCCGGGACCCACCGGGCACGCTCCCGGCCCCGAGGGGCTGATCACCGCCTTCGCCTCCGACATACGGGACTTCACGCGGCGGTGCGGACTCGCGCGCACCGTCGTGGTGAACGTGGCCTCCACGGAACCGGCCCCGACCGGAGGGGAGCTGCCGGCCAGTTCCCTCTACGCGGCCGCCGCCCTGCGCGCCGGCTGCCCCTACGTCGACTTCACCCCCTCCACGGGTCTGCACCACCCGGCGCTCGCCGCGGCGCGGGCCGCCTCCGGCCTGCCGTACGCGGGCCGCGACGGCAAGACCGGGCAGACCCTGCTGCGGTCCGTGCTCGGCCCGATGTTCGCCCAGCGGGCGCTCACCGTGCGGGCCTGGTCCGGCACCAACCTGCTGGGCGGCGGAGACGGCGCCGCCCTCGCCGACCCGGCCGCCGCCGCGGCGAAGAACGCCGGCAAGGAACGCGTCCTCGCCGACACGCTCGGCACCGCCCCCGAAGGGGAGGTGCACATCGACGACGTGCCCGCGCTCGGCGACTGGAAGACCGCCTGGGACCACATCGCCTTCGACGGCTTCCTCGGCACCCGCATGATCCTCCAGACCATCTGGCAGGGCTGCGACTCCGCCCTCGCCGCACCCCTGGTCCTGGACCTGGCCCGGCTCACCGCCCGCGCCCACGAGGCGGGCCTGTCCGGACCGCTCGGCGAACTCGGCTTCTACTTCAAGGATCCGGTGGGGGAGGGGCCGTCCTCGCTGGGCGAGCAGTACGCGGCCCTCCTCGGCTTCGCGGAGCGGCTGCGCGGCGGGGCGCGCGGCGCCGCGGACGAACCCGCCGCCCGGCGTCCCGGGGAACACCGGTGAACGGGCGGCCCACCCGCGGCCGCGGCCCCGCCCCTTCGGCCGCCGGCCACGACGACGTGCCGGGCGGCAGCGGCCCTGTCCCGGAACCCACGACCGGGGCACCCCCTGCCGCAGACGCATGCGCGGAGACGGCAACCCGCGTCCAGCCGGCAACCGGCACGGACACAGAGCCCCGCACGGACGCAGAGCCCCGCACGGACACCGAGGCCGGCATGGACACCGGGTCACGTACGGACACGGAGCCCCGCACGGACACCGGGTCCCGCACGGCCACGGAGGCGAGCACGGACATGGCACCGGCCCCCGGCCGCCCCCGTGACGCCTCCGGCGCGTCCCGCGCCCACCCGCTCCGGGCCTGGGCGGAGCTGCTCCGCCTCCCCGCCCTCCTCACCGTCCCCGGCGACGCGCTGGCCGGGGCGGCGGCGGGCGGGGCGCGGCCCGGTCCCCGCACCCTGCTCGCCATCGGCTCCTCCCTCTGCCTGTACGAGGCGGGCATGGCCCTGAACGACTGGGCGGACCGCGACGAGGACGCCCGGGACCGCCCGCACCGGCCCCTGCCGTCCGGCCGGATCCGCCCGGCGGCGGCTCTCACCGCGGCCTGCGCCCTGACCGGCGCCGGACTCGCCCTCGCCGCCCGTGCCGGCCGCCCCGCGCTGGCCGTCGCCGCGCCGCTCGCGGCCACCGTCTGGGCGTACGACCTCGCCCTGAAGCACACCCCGGCGGGTCCTGTCGCCATGGCCGCCGCCCGGGGCCTCGATCTGCTCCTGGGAGCCGCGGCCACCGGCGGGCGCACCCGTGCCGCCCTCCCGTCGGCCGCGCTCCTCGGCAGCCACACCCTCGCCGTGACGGCGGTGTCCCGCCGCGAGACGCAGGGCGGTTCGGCGCTGGGCCCGCTCGCCGCGCTCGCCGGCGCCGCCGCGCTGACCCGGCTGCTGACCCGCCGGTCCGTCACGGCCCGCACCGGTCCGCACGCCGCGCTGCGCACCGCCCTCGGGGCCGGCTACGCCGCGACGGTCGCCCGCCCCTACCTGCACGCCGTCCTCAACCCCTCGCCCGCGCTCACCCAGCGCGCCGTCGGCGGCGGCATCCGCGCCACCATCCCGCTCCAGGCCGCCCTGTCCGCCCGATCCGGGGCGCCGGTCACCGCTCTCGCCGTCGCCGCGCTCGCCCCGCTCGGCCGCACCTTCGGGAGGAAGGTGAGCATCACATGAACCCGAGCGCCGAAGCTCCCCGCCCCCGCTCGCCCCTCCGCTTCGGGTACGGCACCAACGGCCTCGCCGACCTCCGCCTCGACGACGCCCTGGCCCTGCTCGCCGACCTCGGCTACGACGGCGTCGGACTGACGCTGGACCACATGCACCTCGACCCGCTCGCCCCCGGCCTCGCCGCCCGCACCCGCCGGGTCGCGGACCGCCTCCGGGCCCTGGGTCTGTCGGTGACCGTCGAGACCGGCGCCCGCTATGTCCTGGACCCGCGCCGCAAGCACGGTCCCTCCCTGCTGGACCCGGACCCGGAGGACCGGGCCCGCCGCGTCGACCTGCTGCTGCGCGCGGTCCGGGTCGCCGCCGGCCTCGGCGCGCACGCCGTGCACTGCTTCAGCGGCATCCCCGCCGCCGGGACGGACCCGGACACGGCGTGGAAGCGCCTGGCCGACGGGCTCGCCCCCGTCCTGGACGCCGCCGGCGACGCCGGCGTCCCGCTCGCCGTCGAGCCCGAACCGGGGCACCTCCTGGCCACCCTCGCCGACTTCCACCACCTGCGCAGCCTCCTCGGCGACCCCGAACCGCTCGGTCTCACCCTCGACATCGGCCACTGCCAGTGCCTGGAACCGCTGCCGCCCGCCGACTGCGTCCGCGCCGCCGCCCCCTGGCTGCGCCATGTGCAGATCGAGGACATGCGGCGCGGAGTCCACGAGCACCTGCCGTTCGGCGACGGCGAGATCGACTTCCCGCCGGTCCTCGCGGCCCTGGCCGCCACCGGCTACCAGGGGCTCACCGTCGTCGAACTGCCCCGCCACTCGCACGCGGGCCCGCACTTCGCCGAGCTGTCCCTGCCCTTCCTCCGTCACGCGGCGCCCACCCCACGAGGGAGCACCTCATGACCCACGCACAGCCCGGCCCCGGGACCTCCCCGGCCGCGGCCCTCCTCGCCCGGGGCCCGCTGGACGACCTCCACGCCCACCTCGACGCCGAACTGCCCGGAGCCGCCCGGGCCTGGCTCGACCAGGCCCTCGCCGAGGCCGCCGCGCACCCCGGCGCGCACGGCCCGGTCGCGGTGTGGGAGCTGCGGTTCGCCGAGGCCGGCCGCCGCTGCGGCACCGCGTACGCGGACGCCGCCCGGGTGCTGATCCTGCGGGCCGCCCGCGCCGACCCCGCCGCGCTCGGCCGCGTCTACTCCCAGGGCACCGCCGCCGAACGCCGAGCCGTCCTGCACGCCCTGCCCCACCTGGTGCCGGGCCCGGACGCGCTGCCACTCGTCGAGGACGCCCTGCGCACCAACGACACCCGGCTGCTGGCCGCCGCCGTCGGCCCGTACGCCGCCCGGCACCTCGACCCGCACGGCTGGCGCCACGCCGTACTGAAGTGCCTGTTCACCGGCGTGCCGGTCGAGGCGGTGGCGGGCCTTGGGGAGCGCGCCCGCGGCGACGCGCAACTGGCCCGCATGCTCGCCGACCACGCCGCCGAACGATCCGCCGCCGGCCGCCCCGTCCCCGAGGACCTGCGCCGCGTACTGGCCCTGACCGACCGCGCGCCCTCGTCCACGCCGCACTCACCGGACGCCCCCCACGGCAAGGAGTCCTGATGCGCATCTTCGACCCCCACATCCACATGACCTCCCGCACCACCGACGACTACGAGGCCATGTACGCGGCCGGTGTCCGCGCCGTCGTCGAACCGTCCTTCTGGCTCGGCCAGCCCCGCACCTCCCCCGCCACCTTCGTCGACTACTTCGACTCCCTCCTCGGCTGGGAGCCCTTCCGCGCCGCCCAGTACGGCATCGCCCACCACTGCACGATCGCGCTCAACCCGAAGGAGGCCAACGACCCGCGCTGCCGGCCGGTCCTCGACGAGCTGCCCCGCTACCTCGTCAAGGACCAGGTCGTCGCCGTCGGCGAGATCGGCTACGACTCCATGACCCCCGCCGAGGACAGCGCGTTCGCCGCCCAGCTCCAGCTCGCCGCCGACCACGGACTCCCCGCACTGGTGCACACCCCGCACCGCGACAAGCTCGCCGGTCTGCGCCGCACCCTGGACGTGGTCCGCGAGTCCGCCCTGCCACCGGAACGGGTGCTGGTGGACCACCTCAACGAGACCACCGTGAAGGAGGCCAAGGACAGCGGCTGCTGGCTCGGCTTCTCCGTCTACCCCGACACCAAGATGGACGAGGAGCGGATGGTCGCCCTGCTGCGCGCCCACGGGCCCGAGCGGGTCCTGGTGAACTCCGCCGCCGACTGGGGCAGGAGCGACCCGCTGAAGACCCGCAAGGTCGGCGACCTGATGCTCGCCCAAGGGTTCTCCGAGGACGACGTCGACCGGGTGCTGTGGCGCAATCCCGTCGACTTCTACGGGCTCAGCGGCCGGCTCACCCTGGACGTCGCCGCGACCGACGCCACCCACGAGGGCAACTCCGTCCTGCGCGGCGGGGAGTGAGCGATGCGCTTCCGGCACCCCGACGGCTCCGTCGTCCACCTCGCCTACTGCACCAACGTGCACCCGGCGGAGACCTTCGACGGAGTCCTCGCCCAGCTCCGCGACCACTGCGAACCGGTCCGCCGCCGTCTCGGCCGCGACCGTCTCGGGATCGGTCTGTGGCTCGCCCGGGACGCGGCCCGCGCCCTGGTCGGCGACCCGTCCGCGCTGCGCGCCCTGCGCACCGAACTGGACCGGCGCGGCCTCGAGGTGGTCACCCTCAACGGCTTTCCCTACGAGGGGTTCGGCGCCGAGGAGGTCAAGTACCGGGTCTACCGCCCGGACTGGGCCGACCCGGAACGCCTCGACCACACCACCGCCCTGGCCCGGGTGCTCGCCGGACTGCTGCCCGACGACGTCACCGAGGGCAGCATCTCCACCCTGCCGCTCGCCTGGCGCACCGCCGCCGGCGAGGAGCGCACCGCGGCCGCCCGCACCGCCCTGGCCGCCCTCGGCGAACGCCTCGACGCCCTCGCCGAGCTGACCGGCCGCTCCCTGCGCATCGGCCTCGAACCGGAGCCCGGCTGCGTCGTCGAGACCACCGGCGACGCCCTCGCCCCGCTGGCCGCGATCGGCCACCCCCGCATCGGCATCTGCGTCGACACCTGCCACCTCGCCACCTCCTTCGAGGACCCGGACACCGCCCTGGACGCCCTCGCCCGATCCGGTGTCCCCGTCGTCAAGTCCCAGCTCTCCGCCGCCCTGCACGCCGAGCACCCCCATCTCCCCGAGGTCCGCGACGCGCTCGCCGCCTTCGACGAACCCCGTTTCCTGCACCAGACCCGCGTCGCCACCGCCGCCGGCCTGCGCGGCACCGACGACCTCGGCGAAGCCCTGGACGGCCGGGTCCTGCCCGACGGCGCACCCTGGCGGTCCCACTTCCACGTCCCGCTGCACGCGGCCCCCGCCGCGCCCCTCACCTCCACCCTGCCCGTCCTGACCGCCGCGCTCGCCCGGCTCGTCGGCGGCCCGCGCCCGCTCACCCACCACCTGGAGGTCGAGACCTACACCTGGCAGGCGCTCCCGCCCGAGCTGCGGCCGCACACCCGCGCCCAGCTCGCCGACGGCATCGCCGCCGAGCTGGCCCTCGCCCGCGACCTGCTCACCGACCTCGGCCTGAAGGAGCTGCCGTGACCGCCCACGCCCCGGCGCGTCCCACCCCGCTCCTCGTCCTCGACGTCGTCGGCCTCACCCCCCGCCTCCTCGATCACATGCCGCACCTGAAGGCGCTCGCCCGGTCCGGGTCCCGGGCGCCGCTCGGCACCGTGCTGCCCGCCGTCACCTGCGCCGCCCAGTCCACCTTCCTCACCGGCACCATGCCGTCCGAGCACGGCATCGTCGGCAACGGCTGGTACTTCCGCGAACTCGGCGACGTGCTGCTGTGGCGCCAGCACAACGGTCTGGTCGCCGGCGACAAGCTCTGGGACGCGGCCCGCCGGGTCCACCCCGGCTACACCGTGGCCAACATCTGCTGGTGGTACGCCATGGGCGCCGACACCGACTACACCGTCACCCCCCGTCCGATCTACTACGCCGACGGCCGCAAGGAACCCGACTGCTACACCCGCCCCGCCGACCTGCACGACGAACTCACCCGCAAACTCGGCACCTTCCCCCTCTTCCGCTTCTGGGGACCCGGTGCCGACCTGGTCTCCAGCCGCTGGATCATCGACGCCACCCGGCACATCCAGCGCACCCGCCGCCCGGACCTCACCCTGTGCTACCTCCCGCACCTCGACTACGACCTGCAGCGCTTCGGCCCCGACGACCCGCGCTCCCACCGCGCGGCCGCCGACCTGGACGCGGCGCTCGCCCCGCTGCTCGACGACGCCCGGGCCGAGGGCCGCACCGTCGTCGCGCTCTCCGAGTACGGCATCACCCGCGTGTCCCGGCCGGTCGACATCAACCGGGCGCTGCGCCGCGCCGGACTGCTGGAGGTGCACACCCAGGACGGCATGGAGTACCTCGACCCGATGGCGTCGCGCGCCTTCGCGGTCGCCGACCACCAGATCGCCCACGTCTACGTCCGCCGCCCCGAGGACCTGGCCGAGGCCCGCGCGGCCCTCGACGGCCTGCCCGGCATCGACCTGCTCCTCGACGACGAGGGCAAGAAGGCCCACCACCTCGACCACCCGCGCTCCGGCGAACTCGTCGCCGTCGCGGAACCGGACGCCTGGTTCACGTACTACTACTGGCTCGACGACGCCCGCGCGCCCGACTTCGCACGGCTCGTCGAGATCCACCGCAAGCCCGGCTACGACCCGGTCGAACTCTTCATGGACCCCCTCGACCCCTACGTCAAGCTGAAGGCGGCGGCGGCCCTGGCCCGCAAGAAGCTGGGCCTGCGCTACCGCATGGCGGTCGTGCCCCTGGACCCCTCACCTGTCCGCGGCAGCCACGGCCGCCTCCCGGCGAGTGACGACGACGGTCCGCTCCTCATCTGCTCCACCCCCCGCGCCGTCGGCGACCGCGTCGCGGCCACCGACGTCAAAGCACTCCTGCTGCACCTGGCCGGTCTCTCCCGGCCTGCCCCCCAGTGAAGCACCCGCCACCGACAACGGCCCCCGACCCCGAGGAGTCCCCGGCATGAGCCGCTTCTCCCAGCCCGACCCCGAACTCACCCACCGCATCGGCAGACGCGGCATGCTGGGCGTCGCCGCGGGCGCCACCGCCGCCGCCCTGCTCGGCGCGGCGACCGCCCCCGCGACCGCGGCCGCGCAGGGCCCCGCGGCCACCCCCGGCACGGCCGGCGCGCCCGGCCGGGGCCGCCCCGTCCTGCCGCCCGGCCGGCTCGGCATCCAGCTCTACAGCCTGCGCGACAAGGTCTCCACACTCGGCTTCGGCCCCGTCTTCGCCGAACTGGAGCGCTACGGCTACGACGAGGTGGAGTTCGCCGGATACACCCAGGGCTCCGCGGGCCCCATCACCCTCGCCCAGCTCAGGCGGCTGGCCAGGAACCACGGCCTGAACCCGATCGGCAGCCACGTCGGCTACCACTCCGACGACCCGAACGCCTACACCTTCGCCACCAACCTCACCAAGGTCCTCGACGACGCCCAGGCCCTGGGCCTGAAGCACGTGGGCACCGCATCCAGCCCGTTCCGCTACGGCTCGACCGTCGACGCCTGGAAACGGGCCGCCGAGGACTTCAACACCTACGGCGCGGCGGCCAGGGCGCGCGGCATGAAGTTCTACCAGCACAACCACTCCGAGGAGTTCTCCTTCGCCACCGACGAGCCGCACGTCCGCCTCTACGACGTGCTGCTCGCCGAGACCGACCCCGACCTCGTGTACCTGGAGATGGACATCTACTGGGCGTACGTCGGCCAGTTCCGCTTCTCCCGGCGCCCCGACGGCACCCCGGCGCCCTTCGACCCCCTCGCCTACGTGCTGCGGCAGCCGCACCGCTACCCGCTGTTCCACGTGAAGGACGGGGCGAGCGACCCCTCGGCCGAGCACGGCTACCGCATGGTCGACGTCGGTGACGGCGACATCGACTACCGGCGGTTCCTGTCCGCGGTCACCCGGCTGCGCGGCGAGCGGTTCGCCCACCACTGGCAGGCCGAGCACGACAACCCCGCCGAGTCGTTCGCCTTCGCCCGCAAGTCCAGCGCGCACCTGCACTCGCTCCGGGAGAAGTGCTGACCCTGCGTGCGAGGAAGGACCCCCTCCCGGAGCTCCGGCTCCGGGAGGACCGCCCCCTGCAGCCCCCGGCACCGGCGGCCGGAGGAGGGACACGCTCCGTCTCGCCCCCCTCACCCTCGGCACCCGGCCGTCGACGGGCCGCTCGGACACCGGTGAGTGACACCTCCCTCACCTGTGGTGACACGCCGCGCACGGCTGCCCCCGCCCCGCCAGGGGGCGGATATGCAGGTGAGGGGCACTCCGAAACCTTGGTATTGTTGTCCCTGTCGCCGCGGGGAACACCCCCGGCAAGGCGGCAGACACCTGGTCCGGGTGGCGGAATGGCAGACGCGCTAGCTTGAGGTGCTAGTGCCCTTTATCGGGCGTGGGGGTTCAAGTCCCCCCTCGGACACTGCGCACATATGGGCGAGGGCCCCGACTCTGCAGTCGGGGCCCTCGTCATCTTTGTGCTGCTGTGCCCCGCGGGATCGCCTGTCCGGTGATCTGCCTCCACTCCTTCGGCGTCGCAGGCACCGGTCTTCAGGTAGTACGGTCACTGTCCGGCAATGCGACGGGCACCGGCTGTGAGGGAACGGGGTGGGCGTGGACACGGCGCTGCTCGGGGTGATCTGTGGGCTGGCCGGCACGGTGCTGGGATCCGCCGTCACCTACTTCGGCCCGCTCCAGCTGGAACGGCGGCGGGAGCGAAGGGACCGCGAGGCGCGGACGTACGACAAGGTCAACGCGGACATAGGACGGTACGCGGCCGCCCGGGCAGCGGCCGACCAATGGCTGGATCTCCTGCGCCGGGGATGTCAGGCCGCGCTGGAGAACCGTCTGGACGTCGACCAGTTCGACGCGGACGTCGTGCGCTGCTCCGACGAACTGCGGCTGCGCCTCGCGGAACTGACCTACCTGGGCATCAACGAGACCGGGACGAACCCGGCGTTCATCATGTTCCGGCGGACGGCTGCGGAGATCAGGCGCCTGGCGGCCGAGGGCGACGGGACGCGTGGAGCGGACGGCGACGGGGACAGGGGCAGCACCGCACTCCGCTACGTGGAGGCCTGCGCGCAGGAGCGCACCGAATGGGCCAGGCACCTACTGGACAAGCTCAGCCAGCGCACTGTCATGTGAAGGCCCACGGTCACGTGGGGATCTTCGGGAAGACCGACCTAGCGAAGTCCGCCACGGTGTCGCATCCCATGCCGCCGATGACGTTGGGCGGCTCGTCGGCGAACACCACGACCCGTCCGAACGAGGTGGGCCAGCTCACCTCGCAGGCGGTCTCGAACTCGGAGGCGTTGGCGAATGCCTGAGCACCGGGGAGGCCCTTCAGGTCGCTCGGGTAGCGGTGGCGGTTCTCCTGGACCAGCTGCAGGGACGCGGGGCCGTAGGCGAGGGTGAGGTACGCCTCGTAGCCGTCCTCGGGCGAACCGAACTCGGAGGTGGCCCACTTGCAGGTGGTGACCCGTCGGGTACCGCTGTCGTAGCCGCCGGGGCTGCCGGTGTCGGTCAGCCGATGTCTCCTCGCGATCTCGTTGTCCAGCACGTCGCAGGGATTCATGGAGCGTTTCGCTCCGGCCGGGGCGCCTGCGCCCCCTTCGGTGTCACCAGGCGGCCAGACTGCCGCCGTCCACACTCCGGCGCCGGCGAGCAGCACGCCCAGGGCGGCCGACGCGATGACGCGCCGTCGGCCCCAGCCTCGTACGGAGGTCTCCTCGGGCGGCAGGAGCGCGCTCTGGGCCTGCCAGTGCCGCACCATGGCGCTCACCTCCGCGGGCAGCCAGGGTCCGTCCGCAGCGGATGCCGTGAACGTGACAAGAGCCTCCTCGACGGTGGGCCGCGCATCCGGGTCGTGGGCGAGGCAGCGGGTCAGGAAGGGCAGCAGCTCTTCGGGTACGCCGCTCAGATCGGGCTCGTCGTGGACGGTGCGGTACTGGAGGGCGAGCGCGTTTCCCTCACCGTAAGGGCTGCGGCCCGTCGCCGCGTACACCAGCACGCAGCCCAGCGCGAAGACGTCGGAGGGGAAGCCGGTGTCGAGCCCCTTGCACTGCTCGGGGGACATGTAGCCGGGCGTGCCCAGTCCCGAGCTGGTGGTCGCGGCCCGGTCCAGGGCACGGGAGATACCGAAGTCGATCACCCGTGGTCCGTCGCCCGCGAGGATCACGTTGCCGGGCTTGAGGTCACGATGGACCACCTCGCTGGCGTGGATCGCGGCGAGACCCTCGGCCAGTCCGGACCCGAGCACCCGCAGCGCGCTCGGCGGGAGCGGGCCGTGTGCCTGCACCGCCTGCTGCAGGGAGGGACCGGGGATGTACGCGGTGACCAGCCAGGGCTGGTCGTCGTCGAGTTCGGCGTCCACCACCTGCGCGGTGTAGAAGCCGCCTACCCGGCGGGCGGCCGCCACCTCGTCGGCGAAGCGCGCGCGGAACTCCGCGTCGCCGGCCAGCTCCGGCGCGACCACCTTCACCGCGACCGGCCGGCCGCCCGGCGAGCGGGCCAGGAACACCTGGCCCATGCCGCCCCGGCCGAGCCGGGCCACCAACCGGTAGGGCCCGACCCGCCGCGGGTCCCCGGCGCTGAGCGGGGAGCAGGGGAGGGAGGGCTGATCACTCATTCCACGGTCCACAGCTGCACAGCGGTGAGCATCTTGGTCGTGGTCACCACCCCGGCGAGTGTTCGTCCATCGGGGTGGAAGGCCAGGTCGGAGGTGCCGCTGCGGCCGGAGGGCACGGTGATCTTCCGCTGCCGGGTCCGCAGGTCGTACAGCGTGACCCTGCCCCCGTACCCCTCGCCGCCACCGCCCAGGGCCACGGTGCTGCCGTCCGGGCTGACCGCGAGGGTCTGGTTCTGGTCGCCGGCCGTCCCGATCCGGGCGATCAGCCTCCGCCCGGGTACGTCCCACAGCGCCAGCCCGCCGAAGGACCCGGCGAGGGTACGGCCATCGGGGGTGAAGGCGACCGAGGTCACTCCGAAGGCATCCGTGTCCTTCAGCGGCAGCTCCCCTGCCTGAGCCCAGCCGTCCGTGCGGAAGAGCGTCACTCCGCCCTGCAGTTCCGTGCCCCAGCCCGCGGCGAGCAGCGTGCCGTCCGGGCTGAAGGCGAGGCAGCGGGCGGCACTCGTACTGTTGCCGCGGCCCTTCCCGATCACCAGGTCGGCCACTTTTCTCCCGCTCCCCACCTCCCACACCTGCACCTTGCCGATGGCGTCGCGCGCACTGCGGGCGCTGGCCGCCAGCCGCCCGTCGCGGCTGAGGGCCACCGCCTCCATGCCTAGCATCACTTTGTCCTCGGTGGGCAACTCGAGCCGGGCGACCCTCTTCGGCTCGCTGCCGCCGGTGTCCCAGACGGTGATGCCACCGAGGTCGAGGGCGTAGTTGTCCAGGGTGAACTTGCGGTGGTAGCCGAGGGCGAGCAGCCCGCCCGGGCTGTAGGCGACGCCGGTGGTGAAGAGGACGTTGTCGTCGGTCAGGTCGGTGAGCTTGCGGCGGGAGTCCGCGTCCCAGAGCATGACCCGGTCCGTCAGGGCGACGGCGAGCTGCTTGCCGTCAGGGCTGTAGGAGAGGTGGCCGCCGTTGTCACTCCGTCCCAGGTCGAGGGTGTGCACCGGTTTCAGCACGGCGTCACCGGCGACTCCTTCGCCACCGGACCGTCCGCCGGACGCGGACTTGTCGTCGGGGTCGTCCGAGCCGTCGAGCATCAGGGCGGTCGCCGCGCCCGCGGCGGCGAGAGCGCCGGCACCGCCCATGGCGAGCAGCAGGGTCCGCCGCCTGAGCCACCGAGGCCGGTCCGGGGCCGCGGCTGCCCGGGCGGCGAGCGCCTCCGGCAGCCAGTGTTCTCTCTGCGGTGCGGCCCGGGTGAGTTGGTGGAGCATCCGCTCCGGGCTGATCCGCTGCTGCGGCGCCTTCGCGAGTGCGGTGGCGAGCAGCCCCCGCAGCGGCTCCGGTACGCCGTCCAGGTCCGGTGCGTCCTCGACGATCGACCGCAGCGCCTCCGCGCCCGGCCCGTTCCGGAACGGTGTGCGCCCGGTCGAGGCGAGGGCCAGCAGTACGGCCAGCGAGAAGACGTCCGACTCGGGTCCGACGTGCTGCCCGCGGGCCTGCTCGGGGGCGAGGAACCGGCCGTCGGCGGCGCTCACCGTGCGGGAGGGGTCGGCGGCGTCGAGCGCTCGGGTGGCGGCGAACGGGGTGAGCCGTGGGCCCTTCGCGGCGAGTAGCACCTTGTGCGGCTGGAGCGTGGCGTGGACCAGTCCCGTCTCGTGCAGCGTGGCCAGCGCTTCGGCCAGCCCGGCGCCCAGCACCCGCACGGTGGCGGGTGGCAGCGGGCCGTACTCCCGCACCGCCTCGGCGAGGGAGACGCCGGGGACGTGAGGGGAGGCCAGCCAAGGCGGGTCGGCGGCGAGGTCGGCTGCCACCGTCTCCAGCAACCCCGGGCCGGTGGCCTGCCTGTGCGCGGCCGTTTCCTCGGTGAGACGCCGTCGGAAACCCTCGTCCGAGGCGAGCTGCGGGGAGATGATCTTCACGGCGGCGGCGCGGCCACTGCGAGACCACCCCAGGTACACCCGTCCGGTCGCGCCCTGCCCGAGGCGCGCCTGCAGCCGGTACGGCCCGGCCTCCTGCGGATCGCTCGCCTCCAACGGCTGTTGCCGCCGCATGTCCGACGTCATGTCCGATCCCCGTTCAGTGCCATCGGTAAAGGGGGCGCCCGTGGTGCAGGGAGTGTCCCGGCTCACCGTAGCGGGGTGGGGTACGGGCCGGCTCCCGATGATGTCGAGATGTTCTGGAAGGTTGCTCTTCCGCGCGATCCTGAGCGATTGCGGTCACCCGCGCATGCCCGGTCGGACGATCTCCCGGCGAGGCCGGAGCTGCGGCTACCGCAGAGTGCCGCATGACGGAGCGTGACGGGTTCCCAGGGCTCGGGGGAGTACGTTCCGATCCGTCTTCTGCCGGCCGACGGCCCGCGGGGCGGCGCGGATACCGGCGGTGGCGCGCACGTTGAGTAACGTGGTGAACACAGCCAGACGATTCGGTGATCGAAAGCGGGTGGGCATGACGCTCGTGCGGACCCTCGCGACGGACGACCCCGCGGAACCCCTGGTCTCTCCGGTCAGCTCGTACAACGAATGGGACCCGCTGGAGGAGGTCATCGTCGGGCGGCTGGAGGGGGCACGGATCCCCGCCGGCCACCCGGTGGTGAGCTGCAACCTGCCGCCGTGGGCCGCGCGCGTGCAGGGGCTCGCCGCCGGCCGGCGGTACCCGCGCCTGCTGGTCGAGCGGGCGCAGTGCGAACTCGACGGCTTCGTCGCCCTGCTGGAGTCGCTCGGCGTCACCGTCAGGCGGCCCGACGCGGTCGACCACGGGCGGCGCTTCGGTACCCCCGACTGGTCCTCGCGCGGGTTCTGCAACACCTGCCCGCGGGACAGCTTGCTGGTGATCGGCGACGAGATCATCGAGACCCCGATGGCGTGGCCGTGCCGGTACTTCGAGACCCACTCCTACCGCGCGGTCCTCAAGGACTACTTCCGGCGGGGCGCCCGCTGGACGGCGGCTCCCCGGCCCCAGCTCACCGATGACCTCTTCGAGGGGGGCTTCCGGGTCCCGGGCCCGGACGAGCCGATGCGCTACATCCTCACCGAGTTCGAGCCGGTCTTCGACGCGGCCGACTTCGTGCGCGCCGGGCGGGATCTCTTCGTCACCCGCAGCAATGTGACGAACCGGATGGGCATCGAATGGCTGCGCCGCCACCTGGGACCCGGGTACCGGATCCACGAGATCGAGAGCCGCTGCCGCACACCCATGCACATCGACACCACGTTCGTGCCGCTCGCGCCCGGCAAGGTCCTGGTCAATCCGGAGTACGTCGACGTCGACCGGCTGCCCGGCGTCCTGGACTCGTGGGACGTGCTGATCGCACCCGAGCCCACTCCTATCAGGGACCCGCTGCTCAAGCTCACCTCGATGTGCGGCAAGTGGCTGAGCATGAACGTGCTGGTGATCGACGGGCGGCGGGTGATCGCGGAGCGGCACCACACGGAGATGCTGCGCGCGCTGGAGCGTTGGGGCTTCGAACCCGTCCCGTGCGACCTGCTGCACTACGCCCCGTTCGGCGGTTCCTTCCACTGCGCGACGCTCGACGTCCGGCGCCGGGGGACGCTCGAGTCGTACGTCGACTGACGCATCGTGATGTCGTTGCCGGCCGGGGGCGTTTCGGCAACGCCGCGGCCCGCGTCGTGAGTTCGCCGCCGCGGGCGTCGTACACGCGTGCCGGGAGCCGGTGCGGTTTGGGTGAACGGTCAAGTTTTCAAGGGGTGCAGGGCGGTCGCCCGGCCCGGGACCCGGCATGGGCGACGAGTGAGAAGTTGAAGACTTGAATCATCTTTTTTGGGGCGATTACGCATATTTTGTCCGATTTCGGTCAATCAGTGTGTGCAGGCAAACCAAGCCTCAAGGGAGATGATGCTGATGCGTTCCCAGGACAAGACCTTCGAAGAAGTCATCGAGATCCAGGCCGCCGACATCGAGGCCGCTCTCGACCCGGCCGAGCCGGACGGCGTCTACCGGGACAGCCGTGAGTGCGCCGCCCTGGCGCTGCTGGCCGGCGGAGGAAAGCTTCTCCTGTCCCCGCCGACCCCTCGCCCCAAGAGGGGCTGAGCGCAGACAGGGGTACAGCTGAATGGAGCAGTCAGGCACTACGGCCCTCCTGCAGGGCGCGGTGCAGGATCTCGCATCCGGTGTGGTCTCCGCCCTCCGTGGCGGAGACCACGTCACCGTGTCCGCGGCCATCGGCGAGGACACCCCCACGGCGAACCTCGTCCTGCCGGCCGTCCGCGTGCTCGGCGCGGACCTGCTGCTGCCGCGGGTCCTCTTCCGCAGCCAGCCGGACCTGGCGGAACTCGCCGTGTTCCGCAAAGCCGTCGACGCCTTCCCGGCCCGCGCCGACGCCGCCCCCGCCGTGCGGTGGAGCCACTGGGCCATGCGTCGTACCCTGCGCCGCTTCGAGGCCGCCCCGGACGGCGCACCCGGGCAGGACACCGCGGCGGACCTCGGCACCGACTGGCTGGAGGGAGCCGGCTGGCAGTACCTGACCCAGCAACTGGCGGTCCTGGCCGCACTCGCCGTCCCCGGCGAGGACGGCCCCGTCACCGAGGTGGCACGGAGCCGCCCGGTCGACGTGGCGCGGGGATTCGTCCGCGCGGTGCGCCGCCGGGACTGGCAGCAGGCCGCCGGCGCCGGACGCTGGCTCACCCTGCTCGACGGGGTGCCGGCCGAGCTGGGCCTGGAGACCGGCCTGGACTTCGTGGAGCTGATGGGCGGCGGCGATCCGCGGGTCGCCCTCCAGATCCAGGCCGCCCGGGTGATGCGCGCGGCCGGAGCCGTCGTATGACCGCCGTGGACGTACGGGAGATCCGCGAGACGGGGTCCGCCGCGCTCGCGTGGCTGTCCGCGCGCCGCGGCGACTTCGCCCTCGGCGACGACGCCCTCACCGCCGAGGGCCAGGTGAACTCCACCTGGAAACCACTCGGCGAACTCGCGCAGGTGTGCTCCTCCGTACGGCTGCGCACCCCGCCGTCGGACCCGCTGCACGACCGCGCCGGCGAACTGCTGGACTTCGCCTGGCGGCAGACCGGCCACGGGGAGATGTTCCTGAGCCTGCAGCGGCTGGAGCCGTTCGCCACCTACCCGCTGGAGGTGTACTCCGTCTTCGCCGCGGCCGGACTGCGCCACCCCGGATACGAGGCCGCCGCCGCCACGGTGGCCCGCGGCCGCGGCTGGCGGCTCACCGAGCAGGAGCCCACCCGCCGGCTCGGCGTGCTGCGCGCCGAGCGGCGCAGCGGCATCCAGCGGCCGGAGGACCCCGCGCAGGTACTGCGCGCCACCTGGCTGGGCGGCCTGGCCGAACCCTGGGCCTTCGAGCGCTCCGCGGGCTACTCGCTCACCCACGTGGTGTTCCACCTCACCGACTGGGGCCGCGACCCCGACGGCGTGCCGCCGGACCTGGCCGGCTACCTGGCCGACTGGCTGCCCCCCTGGCTCGACACCTGCCTGGACGCCGGTCTGTGGGACCTGGGCTGCGAGCTGCTGGTCGTCGCGGCCAGCCTCCCCGAACCGCCCGACCCCGCGCTGCTGCGCGACTCCTGGACCCGGATCGCGGCGGCCCGCTACGACTCGGGCGCGCTGCCCGAGGAGGAGCCCGAGCGCGGCGCGGACGGCACCAGGGGCCCGGAGCCCGACTTCCTGCACTGCTACCACTCCACCCTGATGGCCGTCTTCGCGGCGGCCGTGACCCTGGCGCGCCTCACCGGAGACGGCGGGCCCGACGGTCACCGGTCCGGCACCCCCCTCCGCCGGCGGGGCGGACAAGGAGCGGCCCGATGACTTCCACCCGTCTCATCCACACCGTCGGCGTGCGCGCCATGGAATGGCTCTGGGCGCACCGCGACCAGTTCCGCCTGGAACTCGACGTCGACCCCGAGGTCGGGTTCCTGGAGCGGTTCAAGCCGGTCGGCGAGCTGGCCCTGATCTGCAAGGTGCTGCTGCGCGAGGGGGTCGCCGGGTCGCGGCAGGCCGAGCTGGCGCGCCGGCTGATCGACCACACCTGGCGCGACACCCTCGACGGCGGGCACATGCTGGTGCGCGGGCAGCGCGTCGAGCCGATGTCGCCCATCCCGTTCGAGGTGTACCTCGCCTACAAGGAACTCGGCTACAGCCAGCCCGAGCTGGAGCGCGCCACCGTCCTCAACCAGCGGCTGGAGAGCTGGACGTCCTGCGAGGTCACCCCGACCCGCCGCCTCGGCTTGTCCGCGTTCCAGCGCCGCTTCGGGCTCGTGCCGCGCCCGCCCGAGGCCGACCTGGTCGACACCACCTGGCTGGCCCGCACCCCGGAACCCTGGACGGTCACCGCGCGCATCGCCTACGACGTCACCCACACGGTGTTCCACCTCACCGACTGGGGCGAGCGCGTCGAGAAACTGCCGCCCCGGCTCGCCGGCTACCTCGCCACCTGGCTGCCGGTCTGGCTCGACGACTGGCTGGACCTGGCACGCTGGGACCTGCTGGGTGAGCTCCTGGTGGTCGACGCCTGCCTGCCCCGCCCCACCTTCGACGAGCGGGCCTGGGAGGGCTTCGCCGCCGCCCAGCAGCCCGACGGCGCCATGCCCGCCGTACGGTCCATGCCGGAGGGCGATCCGGACGAGGTGTTCGACGTCGTCTACCACCCGACGCTGGTCGCCGCCTTCGCCTCCGTCATGGCGACGTCCCGCGTCCTCACCGAACTGGCGCACACCCCTTCATGAGCGACCGCACCACGCCCTGGCCGGGCGACCCCGCCGGGCCGGACCCCGCCCCGCCCGCGCGGCCGGCCGCCGGCCCGGCACCCGCCGCCGCGCCGTCCGACGCGCGACTGCGCCGGCGGCTGGCGGCGGCGGTCGACGCCGTCGACGCCCCCGACGCCGTCTTCGCCGTCTCCCGCGGGGGGCGCCGCGTCGTGCACTGCGGCGGCACCGCCCCACCCCCGCCCGTGCCCCGGGACGAGCTGCGCTACGAGATGGGGTCGGCCTCCAAGACGTTCACCGGACTGCTGCTCGCCCGGCTGATCCGGCGCGGTGTGCTGACCGGGGGCGAGCCGGCCGCCGCCTGCCTGGACCCGGGCCGCCCCGCCGGCACCGACCCGGTGACCCTCGCCCACCTCGTCACCCACACCTCGGGACTGCCCGCCCTCCCGCGCGACTTCTACGTCCGCGGCCTGCCCGCCTGGCGCACCAACCCCTACGCCCGCTACCCGGCCGACCGGGTGACCGCCGCGTTCCTGCGCTGCCGGCCGCGGCACCGGCCCGGCACCCGCTGGAACTACTCCAACTTCGGGGTCGCCGTGCTCGGGCACGCCGTCGTGGCGGCGACCGGCACCGCCTGGGAGGACCTGCTCGCCGCACACCTGCTGCGCCCGCTGGGCCTGCCCGGCACCGGCCTGCGGCCCGAGGACCCGAAGACCGAGGCCACCGGGCACACCGCGGACGGCCGTACACCCGTGCCCCCGTTCGACGCCGGCGGCTTCGAGGCGGCCGGCGCGGTCCGCGCCACCCCGCACGACCTGCTGACTTTCCTCGAAGCCCATCTGGACCCGGGCGCGACTCATTCGGGAGGCCCCGAGGACCTGGCCGCCGCGTTGCGGGCCGTGCGCACACCGGTGCTCCGCCGCGGGCTGGGACACCGGCACGTGCACACCGTGGCCTGGTTCCGGCACCCGGTCGAGGGCGGCCCCCTGTACTTCCACAGCGGGGCCACCCTCGGTCAGCAGGCGTTCCTCGGCTTCCGGCCCGACACCGGCACCGCCCTGGCCGCGGTGTGCACCCGGCGCTTCCGGCACCGCGACCCGTTCGTCACCACGGCCTACGGACTCCTCGCGGAGCCGTAGGCCGCCGCCCCGCCGCTACACCCGCTGCCACAGCGCCGGGGTCGCCTCCGGCGACCACACGCCCTGCGCCTGGTGCGGCTGGAGGCACCGGTAGCGCACCCCGGCGCGCGTCACCGTGGCACCCGTGTCGTAGACCCGGCCCGTGGCCCAGGTGTCCGCCGTCGTGGTGCCCTGCGGGGCGGGCGCGGCCTGCCCGGACGCCGCCGTCGTCAGGGTGAGCCCGAAGTCGCTCAGGATCGGGTTCACCGGCTGGTAGAAGGTGGTCCCGCCGCTGGTGCAGTCACCGCTGCCGCCCGAGGTGACCCCCTGTGCCTGGACGCCCGCGACATACGGGCCCCCGGAGTCGCCGGGCTCCGCGCACACCGTGGTCTGGGTCAGGCCGTCGACCCTGCCCTCGGCGTAGCTGACGCTGGTGTCGTGCTGCTGGATGGTCCCGCAGTGCCAGCCGGTGGTCGAGCCGGACCGGCACACCGACGCGCCGACGAGTGCCTCGACCGACCCGCCGACCCGCACCGTGGTGCCGCCCGCCGCCCTGACGTCGGCGGTCGCGGTCCAGTCGGCGTTGACGGCCACGTACGCCATGTCCTTGCCGGGGAAGGTTGAGGCCTGGAAGGTGCCCTGGGCGGCCTGGTTGTACCCGGTCGTCCTGGCGCCCGGCCTGCCGCAGTGGCCGGCCGTGACGAAGCCCTGCTGCTGCCCCTGGGTGACGGAGAAGCCTACGGAGCAGCGGGCGAGGCCGTCGATGTAGAAGGGGTCGCCGCCGGTGAGGTTCGCGAACAGCCGCGGCCGGTTCGTCGTCACGCGGATGCCGACCTGATCGGGCCTCAGTCCGGCTGCCTTGACGAAGGCGTCCGCGGCCGACCGGTCCGTGGCCTCCAGCACGACCCGGTTGCCCGGTACGTCGACGTACCACAGCGGGGTGTCGCGGGTGTCGGCGAGGATGGCCGTCCTGTCCAGTTGCGCCTTCACCGCGCGCAGCCGGGGCAGGGTGTTCCTGACGACCACGGCCTTCGCGCCCTCGGCCTCGATGGCCGGCACGCCGTCGGCGCTGGTGGTCGCGACGGTCAGTTCCGCGGAGACCGTGCCGCGCAGCCAGGCACCGGCGAAGCGCTCGCCCAGGGCGTTGCGGAGCCGGCCCGCGCGTGTGCCGGCCTCCGCCTCGTTGACCAGCCGGTCCTGGGCCTGGCTCCGGGTCAGCCCCAGGTCGCGCTGGAGCGCGCTGAGTACTTCCGGCGCCGGCTCGTCGGCGCCGAGGGTCTGCGCCGCGGACGAGGCGGACCCGGCGGGCTTCGGCTCGCCCGCCGCGGCCGACGGGAGCCCGGCGAGGACCAGCGCGCCGAGCACGGTGACTGCGGCCCGGTGCCGGATGACGGTGTGTCTGTGGGCCATGCGGCCTGTCTCCTTCGCTCAGGGGGAAGCTGCCGTGAGCTTTGAGCCTTGCCGCAATCGGCCCCCCGCTATGTCGCCGGCGGCGGGCTTACGCCGCTTTCGGTGACGCGGTGGGGCGCCATGTGCAGTACTCGGCGCCTGGGGCGCCGCGCCCGGCGCACCGGGCCGGGGTGCCGGGCCCGACGCGCCGGGCCCGGGGTGCCGTGCGCCGGGCGCGGGCCGCGGGGGCACGGCGCGGGTCTCGGCGCTTTCACGCCGGTTTCAGGCCGGGAGCACCCGCCTCGGTGACGAAGGACGCCGCCGTCGTGACGGGCGCGCCGGGGGTGGTCACGGCGGAGACGGTCCGGAAGTCCGACCGGGCCGCCTCCCGGTCCAGCTCCATCCGGAGGTAGCCGCGTCTGCCGTTGTAGAACTTCATGTGCGGGTTGGCCCGCAGGTGCGCCTCCCAGTTGACCGGCTTGTCCGCGCCGTCCTTGCCGCTGGTGATGGAGGTGCAAGCGAGTTCGGTGCCGAGGTTCGCGGACGCCGGGTCGTCGAAGTCGTCCTTGATGTCGAGGGCGTAGCCCACGTGGACGTCGCCGGTGAGGACGATCCAGTTGGTGAGGCCGGCCGCCTTCGCGCCGGCGACGACCCGGTCGCGTGAGGCGCGGTAGCCGTCCCAGGCGTCCATCGACACCTTCGGCGGATCGGTGACGTCGAAGTTGCGCTGGCAGAAGAGCACCTGCTGCGGCATCAGGTTCCACACCGCGTTCGAGGCCTGCCAGCCCTCGATCAGCCAGCGTTCCTGCGCGTCGCCGGTGAGGGTGCGGGCCGGGTCGTCCGACTCGGGGCCCGGGACGTGGGGGCGGTCGCCGTAGGCCTGGTCGGAGCGGTACTGCCGGGTGTCGAGCACGTCGAACTGGGAGAGGTCGCCCCAGTGCAGCCGGCGGTACAGCCGGGCGTCCGGCCCCTGGGGGAGCTGGGCGGCGCGCAGCGGCTGGTTCTCCCAGTAGGCGCGGTAGGCGGCGGCCCGGCGCACCAGGAACTCCTCCGGCGGCACGTCGTTCTCCGGGATCGCGCCCGCGTAGTTGTTCTCGGTCTCGTGGTCGTCCCAGGCGACGACGAAGGGGTGCGTGGCGTGCGCCGCCTGGAGGTCCGCGTCGCTCCGGTACAGGGCGTACCGCATCCGGTAGTCCGTGAGGGTCATCGTCTCCCGGTCGAAGGCGTCGGGCAGCGTGCCCGCGGCGTACCCGCGTTCGCCGCCGGCCGAGTTCACCGGGTACTCGTACAGGTAGTCCCCGAGGTGGAAGACCAGGTCGACGTCCTCCTGGGCCAGGTGCCGGTAGGCGGTGTAGTAGCCGTCGTGGTAGGCCTGGCAGGCGACGGCCGCGAGCCGCAGGGACGAGACGCTGCTGCCGTCGGCGGGCGCGGTACGGGTGCGGCCCTCGGGACTGACCCAGGTGCCGACGCTGAACCGGTAGTAGTACGTGGTGTCGGGGCTGAGACCCTGGACGTCGACGTGCACGCTGTGCGCGTACTCCGGGTGGGCCAGGGCGACGCCGCTGCTCACCACGACGACGAACAACTCGTCGAGGGCCACCTCCCAGTTCACGTCCACCTGCTCCTGGCCCAGTCCGCCGTCCGGTTCGTACGGCGCGGGGGCGAGCCGTGTCCACAGGACCACCGCGTCGGGCAGCGGATCGCCGGAGGCGACGCCCAGCGTGAACGGGTTCTCGGTGATCCGGCGGGCATCGAGCCGGGGCGCGGCCATCGCGCCGCGGGCGGGCAGGCCGGTGCCGAAGGCGAGCGCGGTGGCCGCCGCGGCGATGGTGAAGAAGCGGCGGCGGGCCAGGTGCGGGGCCGCGGCGCGCCACACGGCGTCGACGCGGGCGGAAGGCAGCTCGGGCAGGCCCGTGCCACGGCCGGTGGGCGCCATCTGATGTCCTCTCAGTCACACGGAATACGCATGCTAAGCAGACAAAATACGCATTCGGCGTGCGCCTTGCGGGGACGTCACACGGGGGACGTACAGGGTGATCCGGCCACCCCGACTGGTGTTCGGCCACCTCGGTGACCTTTAATTGCCAGTGCTATGCAACAACGAGAATCTGGCAACAAGGGTGGGAGAGAGATGACGGCCCGTCGCATACGAGGTGCCGCCGTCACGGCGGCGATAGCCGTCTCGGTCGCCGCCTGCTCGGCACCCGGCGGCACGGCCGGCGACGGCGAGGCGGCCGAGTCCGTGGTCATCGGCGTCGCCTCCGAGCCGGACACGCTCAGCCCGCTGCTCGGCTACGGCAAGGACGGCAACTCCAAGATCTTCGACGGGCTGCTGGCCCGCGACGCCGGCCTGAGGCTGAAGCCGGCCCTGGCCGCGGCGCTGCCGAAGGTCACCGACGGAGGCCGCACCTACACGTTCACCCTGCGCGAGGGCGTGAAGTTCAGCGACGGCGAGCCGCTCACCGCCGCCGACGTCGTCTACACCTACCGGACCGTCCTCGACGGCAGGACCAACAACACCGCCAAGAGCGAACTCGACGCCGTCAGAAGCGTCCGCGCGGACGGCGACGACACCGTCGTCTTCACCCTCAAGTACCCGTACGCGCCCTTCGCCGCCCGCACCGTGCTGCCCGTCGTCCCCGAGCACATCGCCGCGAAGCAGGACCCCAACACCGGCTCCCTCAACACCGAACCGGTCGGCACCGGACCGTACGTCCTCACGCAGTGGCGCAAGGGCGAGAAGCTCACCTTCAAGGCCAACCCGCACTACTGGGGTCCCGAACCCGAGGTGAAGACCTTCACCATGGCGGTCATCGCCGACGACGACGTCCGCGCCACCCGGCTGCGCTCCGGCGACCTCGACGGCGCCGTCCTGCCGCCCAACCTCGCCGCCACCTTCGAGGGCAACGACGGCAAGCGCACCTACGAGGCGAAGTCCTACGACTTCCGCGCCGTCACCCTCCCCACCGGCCACCCGGTCACCGGCGACCGCGCCATCCGGCAGGCACTCGACGCCGCGGTGGACCGCCAGGCCATGGTCGACAAGATCCTCGACGGCGCCGGCCGCCCCGCCTACGGGCCGCTGCCCATGGACGACCCCTACTTCGCCGACGGCATCCAGCGCGCCCACGACCTCGCCAAGGCCCGCCGGATCCTCGACCGGGCCGGCTGGAAGCCCGGCGCCGACGGCATCCGCGTCCACGACGGCCGCCGCGCCGCGTTCACCCTGCTCTACCCCTCCGGCGACAAGGTCCGCCAGGACCACGCCCTCGCCTACGCCTCCGACGCCAAGAAGGCCGGCATCGACGTGACCGTGGAGAGCGCCACCTGGGAGGTCATCGAGCCGCGCATGGGCAAGGACGCCGTCCTCGCCGGCTTCGGCAGCGTCGGCGACCCCGACTTCGGCCTCTACACCCTGCTGCACTCCTCCCTCGCCGGCGACGGCTTCAACAACATGGCCCGCTACCGCGACCCGGCCGTCGACAAGGCCCTCGACACCGGCCGCCGCACCCAGGCCCCGGACGAGCGCGAGGCCGCCTACGGCACGCTCCAGCGCGCCCTCGTCGACAACCCCGGCTACACCTTCCTCACCCACATCGACCACCTCTACGTGCTCGCCGACCGCTGGGACGGCCTCACCACCCAGCTCGAACCGCACGAGCACGGCTTCGCCAGCGGCCCCTGGTGGAACATCGAGGACTGGCAGCCCAAGCGATGACCAGCGCTCCCTGGGGGGCGATGGCCCGCCTGGCGGGACGACGGGCCCTGTTCGCGGGGCCCGTCCTCCTCGCCGTCACCTTCGGCGTGTTCGCCATCGCCGCCGCCTCCCCGTTCGACCCCGTCAAGGCCTACGCCGGGACCGCCGCGCTCGGCGCCGACCAGCAGACCCTGGACCGGCTGCGCGCCAACCTCGGCGTGGACGAGCCGTTCTGGATCCGCTGGTGGGACTGGCTGACCGCCGCGCTCGGCGGCGACCTCGGCCACTCCAGCGTGCTGCGGCAGCCGGTGACCCAGGTCATCGGCGAACGCCTGGTGTGGTCCGCGCTGCTCTGCGCGGTCGCGTTCGCCGTCGCCGTCCTGCTCGGCACCGTGCTCGGCGTGCTCGCCGCGCGCCGCCCCGGCTCCCTCCCGGACCGGGCCGTCACCTCCCTCGCCTACCTGCTGGAAGCCGCCCCCGTCTTCTGGATCGCGCTGCTCGCCGTGTGGCTCTTCGCCCTCCAGTGGGACCTCCTCCCGGCGGGCGGCCTCACCGACACCGCCAGCGAACACGTCACGTTCGGGCAGGTCACCAGCCACCTGATGCTGCCCGCCGGGGTCCTCGCCGTCTCCCAGCTGCCCTGGTTCACGCTCTACGTCCGCCAAGGCGTCGGCGACGCCCTCGCCGAGGACCCGGTGCGCGGCGCCCGCGCCCGCGGCCTCGCCGAACACACCGTGCTCCTCGGTCACGCGCTGCGCTCCGGGCTGCTCCCCGTGCTCACCCTGATCGGCTCCCGCGTGCCCGAACTCATCACCGGCGCCCTGCTGGTCGAGACCGTGTTCAGCTGGCCCGGCATCGCCGCGGCCACCGTCGAGGCGGCCACCGCCGTCGACTTCCCCCTGCTGGCCGCGCTGACCACGCTCGCCACCGCCGCCGTCCTCCTCGGCAACCTGCTCGCCGACCTGCTCTACGGACTGTTCGACCCGAGGGTGAAGCTCAGTGACATGTGACGCACCGGCGCCCCACGCCCCGGCGCCCGCCCCGCCCCCGTCCCCGGCCGGACCCGAGTGGCGGTCCTACGGCGGGAAACGCCGCACCACCCGCACCCTGCGGGTCCGCGTCTCGGCCGCCCTGCTGGCCGTGACCGTCCTCGCCGTCCTGCTCGTCCCGCCCCTGGTCCAGCTCGACCAGCAGGCCGTCGACCTGGCGGCCAAACTGCGAGCCCCCTCCTGGGAGCACCCGTTCGGCACCGACGACGTCGGCCGCGACCTGCTGCTGCGCTGCGTCTACGGACTGCGGGTCTCCCTGCTCGTCGGCGTGGCGGCGGCGCTGACCGCGACCGTCGTCGGCACCGCCGTCGGCGCCGCCGCCGGAGCGCTCGGCGGCTGGGCCGACCGGTGCGTCATGCGGGTCGTCGACACCGTCTCCTCCGTGCCGCACCTGCTGCTCGGCATCTTCGTCGTCGCCATGTTCCGGCCCGGCGTCTGGCCGGTGGTGGTCTCCGTGGCCCTCACCCACTGGCTGTCCACCGCGCGGATCGTGCGCGCCGAGGTGCTGTCCCTGCGGTCCCGCCCCTACATCGACGCCGCCGTCAGCGGGGGCGCGTCCCGGTGGCGGGTGACCGTGCGGCACCTCCTGCCCGGCGTACTGCCGCAGGCCGCGCTCGCCGCCGTGCTGATGGTGCCGCACGCCATGTGGCACGAGTCCGCGCTGTCCTTCCTCGGACTCGGCCTGCCCACCCACACCGCGAGCCTCGGCACCCTCATCCAGGGCGCCCGCGGCTCCCTGCTCGCCGGGCAGTGGTGGCCCACCCTGTTCCCCGGCCTGTTCATCATCCTCCCGACCCTCGCCATCGCGGGCCTCGCCGGCGCGTGGCGGGAGCGGATCAACCCCCGTCGCCGATCGGAGCTGATGCTGTGAACGAGGCGGACACGGTGCGCGGGGCCGCCACCGGAAGCGGGGCCGGCCCGGTCGGGAAGACAGGGACGGAGCCCGGTGCGGTGGCGGACGCGGTGACCGAGCCGGACGCCGCGGGGGGCGAGAAGGTGACCGAGGCGGCCCCGGACGCGGTGACCGAGCCGGACGCCGTCGGGGGAGAGAAGGTGACCGAGGTGGCCGCCGGTGGGCGCGAGAAGGCGATGGCGGCGGACGCCGTGACGGACGCGGTGCCGGAGAGGGAGGCTGTGCCGGACGTGATGACGGACGCGGAGGCCGTGGCGACGGACGCGGAGGCCGCGACGGACGTGGTGACCCAGGCCGAGGTGACGGACCGGGTGACAAAGGCGGACGCCGTGACCGACGTGGTCGGCGAGTCGGACGACGTGACGGGCGCGGCCGGGGCCGGCGCGGCGGCCGGGGCCGAGGCGGGCGGCGGCGAAGGACCGCGGCGAGCCGAAACCAGCGTGCGGGCCGACGGGGCGGCGGACGCCGGCGTCGCGGGCCCGGCCCGCGCGGCGGCCCGGCGTCAGCGGCCCGTGCTCGCGGTGCGTGGCCTGTCCGTGCGCTTCCTCATGCCCGGCGGGCGCCGGATCGCCGCCGTGACCGACGCGCACTTCGAGGTGGCGGCCGGTGAGTGCCTGGCCCTGATCGGCGAGAGCGGCTGCGGCAAGTCCGTACTGGCCTCCGCCCTGCTCGGCCTGCTGCCCGGCAACGCCCAGACCGCCGGGCAGGCGCTGCTCGGCGAGCTGGACCTGCTCTCGGCCGGCGAACGGACCCTGGCCCGCACGGTCCGGGGCCGTCTCATCGGGCTGGTCCCGCAGAGCCCGGCCGCGCACCTCACCCCCGTGCGCACCATCCGCTCCCAGCTCGAGGAGACCGTCGCCGCGCTGGCCCCGGTCCGCGGCCGGAAGGCCCTGCGCGCCGCCGCGGAGGCCGCCGCCGAACGCGCGGCGTTCCCGTCCGGCCACCTCGACCGGTACCCGCACGAGCTGTCCGGCGGCCTCGCCCAGCGCGCCGCCACCGCGCTCGCCCTCGTCGGCGACGCCCCGCTGCTGCTCGCCGACGAGCCGACCACGGGCCTCGACCGGGACCTGGTGGACCGCACGGTGGACGAACTGCGGCGGCACGTCGACGCCGACGACGCCGGCCGCGCCCTGCTGATGATCACCCACGACCTGGCCGCCGCGGAACGGATCGCCGACCGGGTGGCGGTGATGTACGCGGGCCGCATCGTGGAACTCGCCGACGCCGCCGCCTTCTTCGGCACCCCCGGCCCCCGCCACCCCTACAGCCGCGGCCTGCTCGACGCCCTGCCCGACCGGGCCTTCACCCCGATCCCCGGCATGCCCCCGGAGCTGGGCGACCTGCCCGCCGGCTGCGCCTTCGCCGCCCGCTGCGACCGCGCCACCGACCTGTGCGCCACCCCACCGCCGCGCACCGGCGCGGTCGCCTGTCACCACCCGTACGCCGTGGAGGACGCCCGTGCTTGAACTGCGCGCCATCACCGCCGGATACGACCGCCGGGCCCCCGTCGTCCGGGACGTCTCCCTGACCGTCGCCCCCGGCGAGGCGGTCGGCCTGCTCGGCCCCAGCGGCTGCGGCAAGTCCACCCTCGCCCGGGTCGCCGCCCTGCTGCACCGCCCCGACGCGGGCACCGTCGTCCTCGACGGCACCCCCGTCCACGGCTGGCGGCACCGCGCCCCGCGCGAGCGGCGCACCTCCTTCGGGGTCGTCTTCCAGCAGGCCCGGCTCTCCGCCGACCCCCGGCTCACCCTGTACGGCCTGATCGCGGAACCCCTGCGTGCCACGGGCCGCCGAGCCGAGGTGCCGGACCGGGTCGCCGAACTCGCCGAGACGGTGGGGCTGACCGCGGACCTGCTGACCAGGCGTCCGCACGAGGTCAGCGACGGCCAGCTGCAACGGGCCTGCCTGGCCCGGGCGCTGGTGCTGCGCCCGCGCTGGCTGGTGTGCGACGAGATGACCGCGATGCTCGACGCCTCGACGAGTGCCGCCCTGGTCGCGGTGGTCGAGGACTACCGGGCCAGGACCGGCGCGGGCCTGCTGTCCGTCGGCCACGACCGCACCCTGCTGCGCCGCTGGTGCGATCGCACGGTCCACTGGGACGACCTGCGCGCGGCCGGGTCCCGGCCGGCGGAGCCGGTGGCGACCGGGTCCGCACGGGACTGAAAACCCGTCGGTCACTTCCGTCACGAGCACCGGCGTTTCGGCCACCTCCGGCACGCGCACAGGCCGTACGGCAGCACGTTCCGCGCCCCGGAGCCCCCGTATCGCGGGCGCGCGCGTCGTCCGGAATCGAGCGCGTTCGATTCGGGTGCGGCCTCGTTGAGCCTGGCACCGCCGGACCACCCAGGTGCGGCGCCGAGCCCGAGGAGGGATGCAGGTGACCGTTCCCGACACCGCGACAGAGAGCTCCGACCCGCCTCCCCCTCCACCGCCCGCCACGATCGGCTACGCGGGCAAGTTCGGCAAGAACCCTCTGGAGGAGGCCGGCTTCCGGGCGATGTGCCGGCGGCTGCCGGCCGTGCTCGGCCACACCGTGCGCATGGCGTGGGCCGTGGACCGCCGTGCCGTCCTGCTGCTGCTCGGCTGCCAGCTGCTCACCGGCGTCTGCGCCGCCGTCGTCCTCGGTTTCACCGCGCGGGCCATGACCCACCTGCTCGGCACCGGCGCGGTGCCCGAACGCCTGCACGCCGCGCTGCCCGACCTCGTGGCGGTCACCGCGGCCGCGGCGGCCGGCCGGGTCGGCGGCGCCCTCGCCTCCTACGCCGACGGGCGGATCACGCCCCGCCTGACCACCCAGGCCGACGTCGCGCTCGTCACCGCCGTCTGCCGGGTCGAGGCGTCCGCCTACGCCGTGGACGGCTTCGCCGACCGCCAGGAGGCCGCCGAGGTCGGTGTCACCCGCACCACCTACATGGTCCGCGACGCCCAGCGCTTCCTCGCCTCGCTGATCCGCATGACCGCCGCCGCCGGCGTCATCGGCGCGCTGCACTGGCTGATGCTCCCGCTGCTGCTGCTCGCGGTGCTGCCGGCGGGCCTGGGCGCCGTGCTGTCCGCCCGCGTCGACTACGCCACGCACTACGCCAACGTCGCCGACCGCAACGTCCGCGGCATGATGCGCTTCTGGGCCACCTACCCCCGGCACGGTGACGAGATCCGCGCCAACGGCATGACCGGCTACCTCGTCTACTGGTACCGCGCCCTGTCCGAACGCATCGACCGGCGCACCCTGACCGCCGCCCCGCGGATGCTGCGCATCGTGCTCGCGACGTCCGCGCTCGGCGGGGCGTTCCTGCTGGTCACGTGGGCCGCGCTGGCCTGGCTCGCGAGCACCGGGCGGGTCGCCCTGCCGGTCGCCGCCACCGCGGTGGTCGCCGTGCAGACCACGCTGGCCGCGCTCTCCCAGGTCGTCCAGCACGGGGCCGCGCTGTTCCACACCTCCCTCTACCTCGCCGACATGCGCTCCTTCCTGGACCTGGCCGCCGAACGCGCCCCCAGGCGCGGCGAGCTGACCGTCCCGGAGGACGTGGACGAGATCCGCCTGGACGAGGTGGTCTACCAGTACCCGGGCAAGGACGAACCCGCCGTCGCCGGCGTCTCCCTCACCCTGCGCCGCGGGGAAATCCTGGCGGTCGTCGGCGAGAACGGCTCGGGCAAGTCCACCCTCACCAAGCTCCTGACCGGCGTCCTCCTGCCCGACAAGGGCCGCGTGCTGTGGGACGGGACCGATCTGGCACGGGTCCGGCCCGACTCCGTGTGGGACCGCACGGCGCTCGTCCCGCAGAACTTCGCGTGCTGGCCGCTGCGCGCCCGCGAGAACGTCACCCTGGGCCAGCCCCGCACCCACGACGACGCCCCCGTGTGGGAGGCCCTGGACGCCGTCGGCCTGCGCGACACCGTCGAACGGCTGCCCCAGGGACTCGACACCCTGCTCGCCCGCGAGCTCTTCGGCGGCGTGGAACTGTCCGGCGGCCAGTGGCAGCGCCTGGTGTGCGCCCGCGCCCTGTACCGCCGTACGCCCCTGCTGATCCTGGACGAGCCCACGTCGCAGATGGACCCGCGCGGCGAGCACCGGATCTTCCTGGAGGTCAAGCGGGTCGCCACGCGCAGGATGACCGTCGTCGTCACCCACCAGCTGGAGAACACCCGGCTCGCGGACCGGATCGTGGTCCTGCGGGAGGGCCGGGTCGTCGAGGAGGGCACCTACGACGACCTGGTCCACGCGGGTGGCCTGTTCGCCGAGCTGGTCGCCCTGGCCAAGGACCGGTGAGGCCGCCTCCGCCGTGAGACGAGGGGCCCGGGGGCCTCGACGCGGGCCGGCCCCCGGGACCGTACCGGCGTCCTCGCGTCCGCCGCGGGCCGCGAAGCGCGTGAGGACGCCGGTGACCGGGAGGACCCGGCTACGTGTCACGGGAAGGAACGGCGCGCAGCGGCACGCCCGGGCCGCGCGAGCACCCGCCGGTCCACCGTGGCACGGCCCGCGCCGGGCGGGCTCCGCCGTCCGGTGGAGCACCGGCCGCGACGCCGGCGCGTGGACGCCCGCAGCGCCGCCGCGGGCAGTGGGGTAACGGACTGCCGGGTTCCGACCAGCGGCAGGCGGAGCAGCCGGGCCGGGAACGGCACCGCGGCGCCGTCGCCGGGCAGACCCGCCGTCAGGGACAACGGGGAGTCCCGCCGTCAGGGACCGCGGGCAGGTGATGCGGGGCCGGTCGACGCGTGCCTGGAGCCGCCTTTTCGCTCGGGTCCCGCCCCGCCCGGCGCTCTCCCGGCGCACGCCAGCCACACACGGACCCGCTCAGCCGCGCGGCCGCCCGGCTCGGGACGGTGGCGCGGTCACCGGCCGTCGGCCGGGGTGCGGCGCGCGGTGGCGAGCGCCGCCAGGGCCTCCGCCGTGCGCGGACCTCCGGCCGGATCGGGCAGCAGGCCCTGCGCGTGCAGCAGCCGGGCCGCCGCCACCCCCCACGGCAGCCGCAGCCCCGCCTGCGCGAGCAGCTCCGTGCGGGCCAGCAGTTCCGGCGCCGGACCGGTGCGCACCCCGGCGGGGGTGAGCAGGGCCGCGTCATCGGCCCAGCGCAGCGCCAGGTCCACGTCGTGGGTGGCCATCACCACCGTCGTACCGCCTTCGCGCAGCCCGTCCAGCGTGGCCAGCAGCCGCTCCTGGCCGTCCGGGTCCAGACCGGCGGTCGGCTCGTCGAGGATCAGCACCCGCGGCCGCATCGCCACCGCACCCGCGATCGCGGTCCGCTTGCGCTGACCGTACGACAGCAGATGGGTGGGCCGGTCGGCCAGCGCGGTGATGTCCAGCGCGGCCAGCGCCTCCGCGACCCGGGCCCGCACCTCCGCGTCCGGGAGCCCCAGGTTCAGCGGCCCGAACGACACGTCCTGCGCGACGGACGCGGCGAACAACTGGTCGTCCGGGTCCTGCACCACGAGCTGGACGGTCGTCCGCAGCCGCGTCAGGCCCCTGCGGTCGTAACCGACCGGGTCGCCCTCGACGGTCAGCCGGCCCTCGTTCGGGCGCAGCCCTCCGCTGAGCAGCCGCATCAGCGTGGTCTTGCCGCTGCCGTTGCGGCCCAGCAGCGCCAGCGCCCGCCCCTCGCGCACGGCGAAGTCGAGCCCGCGGAGCACGGCAGGGCCGTCCTCGTACGCGAAGGACACGCCCCGCAGGGCGACCAGGGCGGAGGGCTGGTGCGTGTCGGCGGCCTCACTCATGTCAGCGGCCTTTCCAGTACGAAGGTGAGCACGGCCAGCGCCGCCAGCAGGGCGCAGCTCGCGGCCGTGAAGGGCACGGAGATCCGCGCCTCGGGGACCAGGACGCGCAGGGTGCCGTCGTAACCGCGCCCGGCGAGCCCCGCCTGGAGCCGCGTCGCCCGGTCGAACGCCCGCACGAACGCGGTCGCGCCCAGCCCGGCCAGCGAACGCCAGGCGGCGGCCCGTGTGGTGTGCCCGAGCCGGGCGGCCTGCGCGTCCCGGATCAGCCGCACGGAGTCCAGCAGCAGAAAGCTCATCCGGTACGTCACCAGGGCCACGTCCACCACCGGCGCGGGCACCCCGGCCCGCACCAGCCGGGGCAGCAGATCGGACATGGGGGTGGTGAAGGCGAACAGCAGCACGCCGAGCGAGGCCGCCGAGGTGCGCAGCAGCAGCTCACCGGCGCGCACCGGCCCTTCGGGGGCGAGCGCCAGGAACCCCCCGGGCCCGCCCACCTGCACCAGCAGGGTGGCCGCGCCGGTCACGCAGAACCCCAGCGGCACCCGGTAGGCCCGCCACAGCCGGCGCGCGGGCACCCCGGCCGGGCCGAGCAGCACGGCCAAGGCGGCCACCAGCACCAGCACCGCGCCCGGCCAGGGCGGCAGGGAGATCGCGAGCACGGTCAGGCCGAGCCCGAGCACCGCCTTGTCCACCGGATGACGGCGGCGCCAGCGGCTGCCGTGCGCCGCCTCGTCGATCGGCAGCACGCGCTCAGACCCCGGACCCGCCGTCGGCGCCCGAGCCGCTGTCCCGCCCGCCCGGGGCGGTGACCTGCCCGCTCCCGGCGGTGTGCGGCCCGCTCGCGGGGGTCTGCCGGTCGCTTCCGGGGGTCGGCTGCCCGCCCCCGGGGGTGTCCTGCCCGGCCAGGGCGCGCTGTTCGCCCTGCCTGCGGCCGCGTCGCAAGCCGAAGTAGTAGGCGAGGACCCCCGCGCCGATCGCCGCCTGCAGGGCGAACAACGCCGACTCGATCTCCCCGGACGGCGGCTCGTACAGCGGCGAGAACCAGGGCTCGTAGTCCGGGTCGATCTCGGTGATCGTCGTCTCGGCCTGGGCGTCCGCGCCCGCGAACGGCTCCTCCTCGTCGTCCCCGAGACCGAGTGCCAGGGGCAGCACGGCGAGCGCGACGACGGCGAGCAGCAGCAGGACGTTGATCTTCGCGTTGCGGTTCGTCCTCATCGCGCCACCGCCTCGCTGCCGGCCGGCTTCGCCTCGGCCCGCTTGCCGGCCACCAGCACGCCCAGCCGGGTCAGTTCACCCTTGCTCGACTGCACCAGCAGCCGCATGACCAGCACCGTCAGCAGGCCCTCGCTCACCGCCAGCGGGATCTGCGTGACGGCGAAGATGGTGCCGAACTTGCCGAGCGCGCCCAGGAAACCGCTGCCGGGGTCGGGGAAGGCCAGCGCGAGCTGGACGCTGGTGACGCAGTAGGTGGACAGGTCGGCGACGAACGCGCCGAAGAACACCGCGACCATCAGCGGCACGTCGTAGCGCCGCAGCAGCCGGTAGACGGCGTAACCCGCCCACGGGCCGGCGATCGCCATCGAGAAGACGTTGGCGCCCAGCGTGGTCAGCCCGCCGTGCGCGAGCAGCAGCGCCTGGAACAGCAGTGTGATCGTGCCGAGCACCGCCATCGCGGGCGGCCGGAACAGGATCGCGCCGAGACCGGTGCCGGTGGGGTGCGAGCAGCTGCCGGTGACCGAGGGCAGTTTGAGGGCGGACAGGACGAAGGTGAAGGCTCCGGAGGCACCCAGCAGCAGTGTGCTCTCGGGATGCTCACGGACCTCACGCGTCAGGGAACGGACGCCGTGGACGACGAAGGGAGCGGACGCGGCGCCCCAGGCGACCGCGTGCGCCGGAGGCAGAAAACCCTCGGCTATGTGCATGGCTCGAACGACCCTCTCCAGCACCTCGTGGATGGTTGACGCGCCTTGGCCGGTCTCCTGGCTGACGGGTACCACCGCCCGAACTCCGCCTTCCCGGGTCCGTGAGGACCCAGTGGCTGCCCGCGAGGGCCGGAGCCGGACTTCCCGATCACAGTGGCGAGGGCCGCACCGGCATCACACCGGATTTCCCGTTCACCAAGGCGTGGTGACAGTAATGCCCTGCTCCGGGTGGTGACAAGCGCACCCCGGGGGCGCTCGGCGGCACCGCCCACCCACCGGCGCACGCCCCCCGCCGCCCGAACGGCCGCAAGCCCCGTGGGGACCGGGGTGTCCCCGGTCGCCACGGTGACGCCACCGGCCGCAGGGCCACGAACAGCGTGCTCAACACCACACGGGCGAGGGCCGGCTCCGGCAGTCCGGCTTCCGCGAGCCGGCTCCGGCAGTCCCGCTCCGTCTGTCCGGCCCTCGCGGACCGGCCCTGGCAGTCCGGCTCCCGCGGGCCGGCCCCGGTGGGCCGGTGCCGATGGCCGGCTCCGGGAGGGCCGGTGGGCCGGTGCCGGTGGGGCGCCCCAGGCGGGCCGGTGCCGATGGGGCAATCCCGGTGGGCCGGTGGCGAGAAGTGAACCCCGGTGGGCCGGTATCAATGGGTCAGCCACTCGGGTCGGTTCCGCAGGTCAGTTCTGCGGGGCAGCCCCGCAGGTCAGCCCCGCAGGTCAGCCACGCGGGTGGTACGGCTTCGGCAGCCGCATGCCCCGCTCCGCCATCAGGGCCCGTACCCGGTCCGGATAGTCGGTGATGATCCCGTCCACGCCCAGTTCCATCAGCGCGGCCACCGTGGCCGGATCGTCGCAGGTCCACGGGACGACCTTCAGTCCGCGGGCATGGGCGGCGGCGATCATCGCCCGGTCCGGGTAGAAGCGGAAGCCGGGGTCGCCGATCTTCCCGTTCTGCGGGAAGCCGTAATTGGGGGAGAGCGCCCGGACCCCGGGGACGGTGGCGGCGGCCCGCACGAAGTCGCCGCCGTAGTCGTCGGCGTCGATCCCGCCGAGCCACGGGGAGGCGCCGGGCCTGCCGACCTGGAGGAAGTCGTGGTTGGTGAGGGCGACCAGCGGCCAGCGCGGCGCGAGCCGGTGCATGACCTTCAGCGCGCCCCAGTCGAAGGACTGGATGGTCACCTGCCGCTCGATGCCCGAGGCGCGGATCTCCTCGTACACCCGCCGCACGAACAGCTCGCGCGGTGCGGTCTGCTCGGGGGCGCCCGCCTCGACCTTGGTCTCGACGTTGAGGGTCACCTGGCGGGCCCGGTACCGCTTCACCAGGTCCAGCACGTCCCGCAGTTCCACCATCCTGGCGCCCGCGATCCGTTCCTGCCCGGGGTGGCCCGGCAGTTGCCGGTAGCCGCAGTCCAGGGTCCGGAGCTGGGCCAGGGTCAGGTCCTTCACGTAGGCGCCGACGTACGGGTACTGCGGGTCGCCGGGCACGACGGGTGCCGTGTCCCGGCACTTCTGGGCGCTGACCTGCCGGTCGTGGGTGACGACGACCTTGTGGTCCCGGGTGATCTGGGTGTCCAGCTCCAGCGTGGACACCCCGAGCCGCAGGGCCTTGGCGAACCCCTCCAGCGTGCTCTCCGTGGTCAGGCCGAGGCCACCGCGGTGGGCCTGGAGGTCGAAGCGGGTCTTCCGGGGCGAAGCCGTCACCAGGGACGGAGCGCCGGGCACCGGCCCGGCGGCGGCGGTTGCAGCGGTGTCGGTGACGGTGTCGGTGTCGGTGGTGGCGTGGGCGGACGCCGGGAGCGCGAGAGCCGGCAGCAGGGCCAGGGCGGCGAGGAAGTGTCGGGCGGACATCGGGACCTCACTCGTTCGTCGAAGGGACGCCCTGGGACGCTAGTTCGCCGCGGGGCGGGCCAGAAGGACGCGGGAGTGAGGGAGCCGTGAACGCTCGGGAAACCGGCCGCTCGGCCACCCGAGTACCATGCCACACGGCGCATCACGGGGGAGTGGGCGGACATGCGCGTGAGGCATTCGGGGGAGCGCTGCATCATGACGCGGAGGACCGTGAACAACATCCTGCTGTCCGGCGTCGTCGGCTCGACCGCGTACGGACTCGCCCACGAGGACTCCGACGTCGACCGGCTCGGCGTGTTCGCGGCGCCCACCGAGTCCCTGCACGGGCTGCACGCGCCGAAGGAGTCCCACGTCTCCACGGCACCGGACCGCACCCTGCACGAGGCGGCCAAGTGGTGCCGGCTCGCCCTCGGCGGCAACCCTACGGTGATGGAACTGGTCTGGCTGCCCGACGAGCTGTACGAGGTGCGCACCCCGCTCGGTGACGAACTGATCGACATCCGCACCACGCTGCTGAGCGCCCGCCGGGTGCGCGACGCCTACCTCGGTTACGCCACCCAGCAGTTCAGGAAGCTGCAGAACCGGTTCGCCGCCGACGAGCACGGAACTCCCGCCCGCAGGCGCTCCGCCAAGCACGCCCGCCACCTCAAGCGGCTCTGCCACCAGGGCTACGAGCTGTACACCACGGGCCGACTGACCGTCCGGGTCGACGACCCCGAGGAGTACCGCCGCTTCGGCGAACAGGTCGCCGCCGACCCGTCCGCCGCGCTGCCGCTGCTGCGCCACTACGAGTCCGCCTTCGACCGGACCCGCAGCGCACTGCCCGAACAGCCCGACGAGAGCGCGGCGGACGCGTGGCTGCGCCGGGTCCGGGCGCACTTCTACACGCCCGAGGCGGCATAGGCGGCCGCTGAAAAACCCGGTGCCGGCGACCGGTACCGCTCCCTACACTCGCCGGGGTGATCGTGCACCGCCCCCGGGGCGGGGCGCGGCGCGTTGCCGTGTGAAGCGAGTCGAGTGAGGGGAGCCGGGCCGTGCGTGACCGCACCGCTGTCGTTGTTCCCCGTTCCCGCTCCGAGGTGATCCTGGTGTCCACGGCCGCCCGGTGCCCGCTGCGCGGCCGGCACCGGATGCCGTGACGAAGACGCGGACACGGCGTCGGTCACGTCCGAGTTCCACAACGCCCCGCTGAGCCGACCGGGTCCGCCACGACGGACACCGGGCCGGCGGTACCGCCGTGGACCCGGGCCCCGCCCCGCCCCGTCCTGCCCCGCACTCCTGCCGGCCTTCGTCCCGGTCAATCGCGCGCCGCCCTTCCCGCACCACACACTCCGAAAGGCCACGGGCCGTGCGAACCGACCTCACCAGCCTCGCCACCATCCGCAACCTGGGCATCCTCGCCCACGTCGACGCGGGCAAGACCACCGTCACCGAGCGGATCCTGTACGCCACCGGCACCACCCACCGACGCGGAGAGGTCCACGACGGCACCACCGTCACCGACTTCGACCCGCAGGAGCGCGACCGTGGCATCACCATCTTCGCGGCGGCGGTCAGCTGCGCCTGGAACGGCCACCGCCTCAACCTGATCGACACGCCAGGACACGTCGACTTCGCCGACGAGGTGGAACGTTCACTGCGCGTGCTGGACGGGGCGGTCGCGGTGTTCGACGCGGTCGCGGGCGTGGAACCGCAGAGCGAGTCGGTGTGGCGGCAGGCGGACCGGCACGGTGTGCCGAGGATCGCCTTCGTCAACAAACTCGACCGCGCGGGCGCCGACCTCGACGCGGCCGTCGCGTCGATCCGGGACCGGCTGCACCCGGCGCCGCTGGTCGTCCAGCTGCCGATCGGGACGGAGGACGGCTTCCGCGGGGTGGTCGACCTGATCCACATGCGAGCACTGACCTGGGCGGACGCCGGGGAGGCCAGGGTGGCGGGGCCGGTGCCGGACGAGCTGCGGGAGGAGGCGCGGCGCCGCCGGCGGGCGCTGGAGGAGGCGGTCGCGGAACTGCATCCGGGCGCGCTGGAGGAATTCTGTACGCGGTCGGCGGTCTCCGCGACGACGCTCGTCGCCGCGCTGCGTGACCTGACGCGCGACGGCGACGGCGTGGTCGTCCTGTGCGGCTCGGCCTACCGCAACCGCGGCATCGAGCCGCTGCTGGACGCGGTGGTGGCGTACCTGCCGTCACCGGTGGACGTGCCGCCGGTACGCGGCGTCGCGAAGCAGAACGGCGTCGCGGAGGAGAATGGCGTCACGGAGCAGAACGGCGTCACGGAGCAGAACGGCGTCACGGAGGAGAACGGCGTCCCGGAGGCCAGGGGCACCTCGGAGGACAACGACGGGGCGCTGCAGCAACGCACCGCCTCCCCCGACACCCCCTTCGCCGCCCTCGCCTTCAAGGTGAACGCCACCCCCACCGGCCGCCTCACCTACCTCCGCATCTACTCCGGCACCATCGAGAAGGGAGACACCGTGTGGGACGCGAACGCCCGCCGTACTGAGCGCATCGGCCGCATCCTGCGCGTGCAGGCGGACCGGCACGCCCAGCTGGAACGCGCGGCGGCCGGCGACATCGTCGCCGTCGTCGGGCTGAAGTCCGCGCGGGCCGGCACCACGCTGTGCGACCCGGCCGCGCCGATCGTCCTGGAACCGCCCGGCGCCGCCGACCCGGTGGTCTCCGTCGCGGTCGAGGCACGCCGTACCGCCGACTCCGGTCGGCTCGCCACGGCCCTCGCCCGGCTCGCCGAGGAGGACCCCTCCCTGGTGGTCCGCACCGACCCGGAGACCGGGCAGACGGTGCTGTCAGGCATGGGCGAACTGCACCTGGAGGTCGCGGTGGAGAAGATCCGCCGCGCCCACGGACTGGACGTCGGCGTCGGCCGGCCACGGGTCGCCTACCGGGAGACGGTGCTGCGCGGGGTGCGGGGCCACGTCCACCGGCACGTCAAACAGGACGGCGGGGCAGGCCAGTTCGCGCACGTGGTCCTCGACGTCGAGCCGCTGCACCCCGAACCCGGCGGCACCGGCTTCGCGTTCCGCTCCACGGTCGTCGGCGGGCGCGTCCCGCAGGAGTACGTCCGGGCGGTCGAGGCGGGCTGCCGCGACGCCCTCGCCGAGGGCCCGCTCGGCGGCCACCCGGTGACCGGACTGCGGGTGACGCTGACCGACGGCTCGACCCATGTGAAGGACTCCTCCGAGATGGCGTTCCGCACCGCGGGCCGCGCGGCACTCCTCGGCGCCCTGCGCGACGCGGCGATGACCGTCCTGGAACCGGTCGCCGAGGTCACGGTGACCGTGCCGGAGGACGCCGTCGGCGGCGTCCTCGGCGACCTCGCGGCCCGCCGCGGCCGGGTGACCGGCTCCGTCGTACGAGCGGGCGCGGCGACCGTCACCGCCACCGTGCCCTTGGCCGAACTCTTCGGCTACGCCACCCGCCTGCGCGGCCGCACCCAGGGCCGCGGCACCTTCACGGCCCGGCCGACGGGGTACGCACCCGCCCCGCAGACCACATCGACGCGTTAACGACGCCGGCCCCCGCCCGGCCCGGAACGTCCGTGGCCCCGGGTCCTCCTCCCCGCCGCAAGGGAGGAGGACCCGGCGAACGGGCTCACGAGCACGACCGCTCCGGCCGGTGCCGGCGACGCGACGCCGAGTTCGCGGCGCACACCAACCCAGGCTTGGCCGCACGGCAAGCCGTAACCCGGCGCCGCGTCCTCGTTCCCGAACTACCGGCGGACGGAGGAACTGATGGAGTACAACCTCAACCAGAACAAGGCCGCTATCGAGGCGGGGATCAAGGGCCCGCCACCGCCGGCGGACAGCCAGGCCGAGAAATTCCTCTCGACGGCGCCGACCGGCGAGACGAGTGGGCGCAGCGTGTTCAAGCAGCCAGTGGACCCGAACGACCCGTTCTCCAGGTACAAGGAGGGCGGGACGAATGCCAAGGCGTACGACGTGAACGGCATCGACACGCGTCCATCACGGCAGGCAGCAGTCAGGGCGGCCGCAACAGCTCCGCGCACCGCGACTCCACCCGTCCCCGCACCCGCGCCTGATGGCGCTGCTCGCCAGCGCGGTCACCGGCGGCGGACGACAGGGCCGGGTCCCGAACGCAGGAGTCCCCTCTCGTGGGAGTCAGGAGGGCGGATACCGACGGGCCGGGTGTCGCGGCGAGGTGGTGCCGTCGGCCCAGCCGTCCCCGGCCGTCGCCCACGCCATCCAGGACATTCGCGCCATCCGCGGCATCGGGGACGTCGGCAACCGTCGTGGCGGCCGTGCCGTCCGGGGCGGTGGGGCCGTTCGTGACCTGTGCCAGAGCCACCGTACGTCCCGGCCGAACGACCACGTCAGCAGGGCGAGGGCCAGCGCCACCACGGCCGTGCCGGCCGCGACGGGCAGCAGTCCGGTGGCGGCCACCAGCAGGAGCACGCCCTGGAGCGCGGCAACCGTCTTGCGGGCCGTGCTCGGCGGCAGGGGAGCGGTGAGCCAGGGCCACCGGCGGGCGGCGGCGACGAACGCGTAGCGCATGCCGCCGATCAGCAGCACCCAGGCCCCCAGCCGCGTCGAGACGTACACGCTGAGGACGAGGATCAGGAACGCGTCGACCTCCATGTCGAAGCGTGCTCCGAGCGGCGACGCCGTGCCGGTGCGCCGGGCGACCTTGCCGTCCACGCCGTCGAGGACCAGCGCCACCGTCGTCAGGCCGGCGAACAGGGCGGTGGGCGGGGCGCTGCGGAAGGAGTCGGCGACCAGGGCCGTCACCGCGCCGACCAGGACGGCCCGGCCGAGGGTGACCCGGTTGGCGGGCCCGAAGGAGCTGAGCCGGGAGCGGTGCACGGCGCGGGCGAGGACCGCCCAGCCCGCCGCGGTGCAGGCGAGGCCGGTCAGCCAGCCCGCCGGGCCCATCCCGGTCGTCGCGCCGAGCAGGGCCAGCAGCAGGAGCTGCGCACCCGCGCCGGCCGCGGGCTCCCGCTGGACGGGCCACGCACCGCGTGTGTTGTTCAGGGCCACCGCACATCCTCCGGCCGTGTGACAGAGTCGATCGACGCCGCGTACTGTGCGCGGCCTGTGCACCGCTCGGTACGCGAACCACTCGCCGATCGTTCAGGAGGAGCGCCGATGACACGCCCCGCACGTGCGTTCTGGCTCATCTCTCCAGGGTAT
Organism: Streptomyces glaucescens; assembly: GCF_000761215.1. Classification (GTDB taxonomy): domain Bacteria; phylum Actinomycetota; class Actinomycetes; order Streptomycetales; family Streptomycetaceae; genus Streptomyces; species Streptomyces glaucescens_B. The sequence goes on from NZ_CP009438.1 coordinate 6,363,956, forward strand.
GGAGAGATCCGTGAGGCCGAACTGCAAGATCCGGCCGAAGACGAGGTGCTGGTGCGGGCGTTGTGGTCGGGGGTGAGCCGGGGCACGGAGACGCTGGTGTTCCGCGGCGAGGTGCCGCGCAGCCAGTACGCGGCGATGCGGGCTCCGTTCCAGGAGGGCGACTTCCCGGGGCCGGTGAAGTACGGCTACCTGAGCGTCGGCGTCGTCGAGGAGGGCCCCGCGCACCTTGCCGGCCGTACCGTCTTCTGCCTCCACCCGCACCAGACGCGCTACGTCGTCCCCGCCTCGGCCGTCACCCCTGTACCGGACCACGTGCCGGCCGAACGGGCCGTGCTGGCGGGCACCGTGGAGACCGCGGTCAACGCGCTGTGGGACGCGGCGCCGCTGGTCGGTGACCGGATCGCGGTGGTCGGCGGCGGCATGGTGGGCTGCTCGGTGGCCGCGCTGCTGGCCCGGTTCCCCGGCGTGCGGGTCCAGTTGGTCGACACCGACCCGGCCCGTGAGGAGACCGCCAAGGCGCTCGGCGCCGGGTTCGCCGCGCCCGCCGACGCGCTCGGCGACTGCGACCTCGTCGTCCACGCCAGCACCACCGAGCAGGGCCTGGCCCGCGCCCTGGAACTCGTCGCCGACGAGGGCACGGTCCTCGAACTCAGCTGGTACGGCGACCGGAAGGTGAGTCTTCCGCTCGGCGAGGACTTCCACTCCCGGCGGCTGGTGCTGCGCAGCAGCCAGGTCGGCACCGTCGCCCCGGCGCGCCGCGCCCGCCGCTCCTACGGCGACCGGCTCGCCCTCGCCCTCGACCTGCTCGCCGACCCGGCGCTGGACGCGCTCGTCACGGGCGAGTGCGCCTTCGAGGAGCTGCCCGAGGTGCTGCCGCGGCTGGCCGACGGCAGCCTCCCGGCGCTGTGCCACCGGGTGCGGTACGGGAGATAACCGCCGCTGAACACGGGAAGACCCTCACCCGTACTAGTCGGCATCGATGCACCGCACCTGGAGGGTCGTTCCCTTGTTCAGTGTCACCGTCCGCGATCACATCATGATCGCCCACAGCTTCCGCGGCGACGTCTTCGGCCCCGCGCAGCGCCTGCACGGAGCGACGTTCCTGGTGGACGCCACCTTCCGGCGGCCCGAGCTGGACGACGACAACATCGTCGTCGACATCGGCCTGGCCACCCGGGAACTCGGGGCGGTGGTGGGCGAGTTGAACTACCGCAACCTGGACAACGAGCCCGACTTCGCCGGCGTGAACACCTCCACCGAGTTCCTGGCGAAGGTGATCGCCGACCGGCTCGCCGAGCGGGTGCACAAGGGTGCGCTCGGCGAGGGCGCCCGCGGCATCGCGGGCATCACGGTCACCCTGCACGAGTCGCACGTCGCTTGGGCGAGTTACGAGCGTGACCTGTGACCGACGCACTGACCGAACCGGCGCCGCGGGCCGCCGCCGACACGCCGCCGCGCGCCGCCGACACCGAGCCGCGCGCCGCCGCCGACACCGCGCCGCGCCAGGTGCCCGTCCGGCCGGCCGCCCTCCCGGGCGCGGACACCCTCCGGATGTCCCTGCGCACCGTGCACTTCGTCCTGCCGGGCGGGGTCGACGACCCGGCCGCGCCGAGCGGCGGCAACGCCTACGACCGGCGGGTGTGTCTGGACCTGCCCGGCTTCGGCTGGCAGGTCCACCGGCTTCCGGTGGCCGGATCCTGGCCCCGCCCCGAGGCCGCGGCCCGCGCCGAACTGGCCCGGGCACTGGGTGAGTTGCCGGACGGCTCGGTGGTGATGCTGGACGGGCTCGTCGCCTGCGGCGTCCCCGAGGTGGTCGTCCCGGAGGCGGGGCGGCTGCGGCTCGCCGTGCTGGTGCACCTGCCGCTCGCCGACGAGACGGGTTTGCCGCCCGCGACGGCCGCCGAGCTGGACGCCCGGGAGCGGGCGGTGCTGCGGGCCGTGCCGGCGGTGATCGCCACCAGTGACTGGGCGGTCCGCCGGCTCGTCGCCCACCACGGGCTGGACCCCGAGCGGGTGCACGCCGCCGCGCCCGGTGCGGACATCGCGCCCCTCGCTTCCGGCACCGACGGTGTGTCACGGCTGCTGTGCGTCGCCGCGGTCACCCCGCGCAAGGGGCAGCACCGGCTGGTGGAGGCACTGGCATCGGTCACGGACCTGCCGTGGAGCTGTGTGTGCGTCGGCGGCCTGACGCAGGACCCGGAGTACGTCGCCCGGCTGCGGGCGCTCATCGACGGGCACGGCCTGACGGGCCGTATCCACCTCGCGGGGCCGCAGTCCGGGGCCGCCCTCGACGCCAGTTACGCCGCCGCCGACCTCATGGTGCTGATGTCGTACGCCGAGACGTACGGCATGGCGGTCACGGAGGCACTGGCGCGCGGCATCCCCGTGCTGGCCACGGACGTGGGCGGACTCCCCGAGGCGGTCGGCCGCGCCCCCGACGGCGGGGTGCCCGGCATCCTGGTCCCGCCGGAGGACCCGGCCGCGCTCGCCGCGGAGCTGCGCGGCTGGTTCGGCGAGGCGGACGTGCGACGCCGTCTCAAGGCCGCCGCGCGGCGCCGCCGGGCCGCGCTCGACGGCTGGGCCACCACCGCCCGGTCCCTGGCCGGCGTACTGAGCCGGCTCCCCGGCGAACCACGGAGGGCTGCATGAACGACACGGGTACGACGGCGCAGCGGGGCGGTGGCATCCCGGCGCAGCCGGAGGCGGGGGCGGCGACGCCCCCGGCACCCCGGGAGGCGGCGACCGTGACGGTCCCGGCCGCCGGGGTGATCCCCGGTGCGGGGCCCACCGAACGCCCCGGCGAGCGGCGCACCGTACGCCTGAGGGAGAGCGGCCAGGGCGGCGAGGCCGACGAGCCGCCGCGTTACGCGCCCCAGTGGCTGGAGCTGCGGGAGTCCGCCGACGCGGCGGCGCGGGCGGCGGAGCTGGTGGATCCGCTGCGGATCCGGCTGGCCAACCTGCCCCGGCGCGGCGGCGGACTCGTGGTGCACGACCTGGGCTGCGGCACCGGCTCGATGGGCCGCTGGCTCGCGCCGCGGCTGGACGGCGCCCAGCACTGGGTGCTGCACGACCGCGACCCCTACCTGCTGCACTTCGCCGCCGTGGCCTCCCCGCGCGCCGCGGCCGACGGCAGCCGGGTGACCGTCGAGACCCGGCGCGGCGACATCGCCCGGCTCACCCCGGACGCCCTCGCCGGCGCCTCCCTCGTCACGGCGTCGGCGCTGCTGGACGTCCTCACCGGCGCGGAGGTCGAGGCGCTCGCCGCCGCCTGCGCGGGGGCCGGATGCCCGGCCCTGCTGACGCTGTCCGTGGCCGGCCGGGTCGAACTCACCCCGCACGACCCGCTGGACGCGGAGATCACCGAGGCGTTCAACGCCCATCAGCGGCGCTCCGGGCTGCTCGGCCCGGACGCGGTCACCGCGGCGTGCGCGGCGTTCGCCGCGCGGGGGGCGACGGTGCGGGTGCGGCCGAGCCCCTGGCGGCTCGGGCCCGGTGACCCCGAGCTGACGGCGCAGTGGCTGCGCGGCTGGGTGGGCGCCGCCGTCGAACAGCGCCCTGGCCTGGCGGCGCGTGCCGGGAAGTACCTGGCGGCGCGGCTCGCGGCCTGCGCGGCGGGGGAGTTGCGGGTCACGGTCCACCACAGCGACCTGCTGGCGCTGTGCCGCCCGGCCGGCGCGGCCTCGTGAGGACGTTCCGCGCGGTGCGAACCCGGCTCGGCGCGATCGCCGGCGTGACGCTCCTCGCCGTTCTCCTCTGGCGGCTGGGCACCGGCGTCTTCCTGGGCGGACTGCGGCGGATCGACGGGCCCGCGGTGCTCGCGGCGGCCGGGATCGGCCTGGTCACGACGGCGTTCAGCGCCTGGCGCTGGCAGCTGGTGGCCCGCGCCCTCGGGATCCGGCTGCCGTACGGGCCGGCGCTCGCGGGCTACTACCGGGCGCTGTTCCTGAACGCGGCCCTGCCCGGCGGAGTCGTCGGCGATGTGCACCGGGCGGTGCGGCACGGCGGCGGCGCCGGGGATCTCGGCCGGGGGGTGCGGGCGGTGGTGCTCGAACGGGCCGCCGGGCAGGTGGTGCTGGCGGTGGCGGGCGCGGGCATCCTGCTGACCGTGCCGTCGCCGGTGCGGACGCAGGTCCGCCAGTTCGCCCCGCCGGTGGCGCTGGCCGTGCTGGGTGTGGCGGCGATCGCTCTCGCCCTGTGGCCGGACCGGGGCCCGCGGGCCCGTGGCCGGGTGCTGGGCGCGGAGGTGCGCGCGGCACTGCTGTCCCGCCGCTCCGGGCCCGGCGTCGTCGTCGCGTCCGTCGTGGTCCTGGCCGGGCATGTCGCGCTGTTCCTGCTGGCCGCGCGGGTGGTGGGCAGCGACGCCTCCGCGGTGGCGCTGCTTCCGCTGGCGGTGCTCGCCCTGCTCGCCATGAGCGTGCCGTTCAACGTCGGCGGCTGGGGGCCCCGGGAGGGCGCCACCGCGTGGGCGTTCGGGGCCGCCGGACTGGGTGCGGGCAACGGTCTCGCGGTCGCCGTCGTCTACGGTGTGCTGGGCTTCGCCGCGAGCCTGCCGGGGCTGCTGGTGCTCGCCGCCCGCTGGGGGACGTCCCCACGGGCGGCGGCGGGTACGGCGGGCGGGGAAGCCGCGTCCGCCGTACCGGAGCCGGAACCCGGGCCCGCGGGCGGTCACACCCGTTCCGGCGGCACGTCCTGCACGACCCGCACGTCCGGCACCACCCGCACGTCCCGCACAACCCGCACGTCCCGTTCGTCTTCCTCGGAGGTGAGCAGCGTGAAATACGCGGCGAAGGAATCCACCAGACTCGCCAGCAGTTCCTTCCCCTTTTCCGCGGTGCCCAGGGAGGGCCTGCCGATGACACCGGAATCGGTGTAGGCGGACATACCGGTGGTGAGCAGATGACGCCGGTCGTCGGCGAGGAAATCGGCGGTCTCATATCCGGGCCGGACCGATTCGGGATGGGTGTGCAGCAGGATGGAGGTCTCTGTCTCCCCCGCGTGCATGTCGCTTTGCAGGGAGGTCTCCACCCCGGCCCGTTCGCGTGCCGCCTCCCAGTCTTCCGGGGCGGGGAACAGCGCCATGCGCTCGCCGCGCGCGGTGGCCTCCTGGACGGCGTTGCCCAGGACGTAGTTGCCGCCGTGCCCGTTGACGAGCACCAGCGCCCCGATGCCGGAGCGGCGCAGCGAGTCGGCGATGTCCCGTACCACCGCGTGCAGGGTCACCGCGGAGATGCTGACGGTTCCCGGCCAGTCCGCGTGCTCGTGCGAGCAGGACACGGTCACCGGGGGCAGCAGGTGCACCGGGTACGCGGCGGCGATGTCCCGGGCGACGGCGCAGGCGACGAGCGTGTCGGTGGCCAGCGGGAGGTACGGGCCGTGCTGCTCGAAGCTCCCGACCGGGAGGACGGCGACCTGCCGCGGCGCACCGGCCGCCCGCGCGCGTACGTCCTCCGTCGTGTCCGCCGGAAACAGACCGGAACCACTCATATTCTCACGGCCTTTCGACTCTGATTGGGAAGTCAGATCATGACAGAGAACCTCGGCGTCATCGGTGGCAAGTCGGCTCGTCGCACCGGTGTGGAACGCGTGGTGAATGCCCCGCTGCCCACCGTGTACGGACCGTTCCAGGCGATCGGATATCTCGACCACGACCGCGGTGAGGAGCAAGTGGCCCTGGTGCACGGCGATCTCGGCGCCGACCGGGTGCTCACCCGGCTGCATTCCGAGTGTCTGACCGGAGACGCGTTCGGCTCGCGGCACTGCGAATGCGGCGACCAGCTCGCGTCGGCAATGCGCGCGGTGACCGCCGAAGGGGCCGGTGTGGTCGTCTACTTGAGAGGGCACGAGGGCCGCGGCATCGGACTGCTGGGCAAGCTGCGGGCGATGGCGTTGCAGGCGGAGGGGCTGGACACGGTCGAGGCGAACGTGGCGCTCGGCCTGCCGGTGGACGCCCGGGACTACGGGGTCGCCGCCGGGATCCTCCAGGACCTGGGGGTGCGTTCGGTGCGGCTGATGTCCAACAACCCGCGCAAGCGGGAGGCGTTGGTGCGGCACGGCATACAGGTCGACGAGCAGGTCCCGCTGCTCATCCCCCCGTGCGAGAACAACATCACGTATCTGCGCACGAAGCGGGAACGGCTGGACCACCACCTGCCCCATCTGGACGCGGTGGCGCACTGGTCCTGACGGCGGCCCCCGTCCGCCGGGCGCAGGGCGGCCCCCGGGCCGGCCGGCGCCCGGCCGGTCCCGCCCCGGGCTACCGGGGCGCCGGCCGGGACCGGGGGACGAGCGTCTCGTGGACCAGCCGCTTGAGGTCCGGGTAGACGGTGTGCGAGCGGCGCGGACGCAGCTGGGTCAGGAACTGCACGGTCAGGTCGCGGCCCGGATCGACCCAGAACGTCGTCGTGGCCACCCCGCTCCAGCCGAACGTGCCGAGCCCGGACGGCGCCTGGGTGCGGGACGGGTCGATCACCACCGACACGCCGAGACCGAAGCCGACGCCCTCGTTGCCGGGGGTGTCGTGGGCGGGACGGCTGCCGAAGGAGCGCAGGTCGGCGCCGCCGGGCAACTGGTTGGCGGTCATCAGGCCGACGGTCCGCGGCGCGAGCAGCCGTACGCCGTCCAGCTCCCCGCGGCGGCGCAGCATCTCCATGAACCGGTGGATGTCGTAGGCGCTCGCCACCAGACCGCCGCTGCCGGACAGGAACCGCGGCCGGCCGCGCAGCGGCAGCCCGGGCACCGGTTCGATGCCGTCGCCGTCCTCCCTCTCGCCGTACAGCTCGGCGAGCCGCCCCGCCTGTTCGCCGGTGACCTGGAACCCGGCGTCCGGCATGCCGAGCGGCCGGAAGATCCGCTCGGCGAAGAACGCGTCCAGCGGCCGCCCCGAGACCACCTCGACGATCCGGCCCAGCACATTGCTGGCCACCGAGTAGTTCCACTGGGTGCCCGGCTCGAACTGGAGCGGCATCCGCGCGTACACCTCGACCGTGCCCGCCAGGTCGGTGCCGGGCGCCACCGACGAGTGCAGACCGGCGTCCCGGTAGAGGGCGTCGACCGGATGGGAGTGGTAGAAGGCGAACGTCAGGCCCGCGGTGTGGGTCATCAGATGGCGGATGCGTATCGGTCCCCGGGCAGGGCGGGTACGGACCTCCGCACCGGAGCCCTCGACGTGCACGCGGGCGTCGGCGAACTCCGGCAGGTACCGGGCGACCGGGTCGTCGAGCGCCAGCCGGCCCTCCTCCATGAGCAGCAGCGCGGCCACCGCGGTCACCGGCTTCGTCATCGAGTAGATCCGCCACAGGGTGTCCGGCGTCACGGGCAGTCCGGCGGCGATGTCGCGGTGCCCGTACGTGGTGAGGTGGGCGACCCGGCCGCCGCGCGCGACGGCGACGAGGAAGCCCGGCAGCCGTCCCTCGTCCACCTGGCGGGCGAAGTGCCGGTCCAGCCGGTCCAGCGCCCCCGCGTCGAGCCCCGCCTCCTCCGGCTCGACCTCTTGTCGCAGCTGTGCCATCGCTCTCCTCCGATCGCGTTCACCGAGGTGCGATCGGGCATACCCCCGTGCGGATGCCCTCAGACCTCATCGTCGCGCGGGACGCGGCCCGGGGCCCGTCCTGACGTGCGTGCCCGCGGGTGTCTCCGGGACCTTCCCGCCCGCCCTCCCCGGCAGTGCGCCGCCGAGCACCGCGCCGAGCGCCGCGACCGCGGCGAGTGCCGGCAGGGCGGCGCGCGGGGAGCCCGCGGCGACCAGCAGGGCCGCCGCGGCCACCCCGAGCACGGGGCCGATGTTCAGCGCGGTCTGCTGGAGGCCGCCGGCCACGCCCGCCGACTCCACGGGGGAGTGCCGCACGACGACGTGCGTGGCCGCCACCATCACGGTGCCGAAGCCGGCGCCGGCCAGTGCGAACCCGGCGCACAGGGTGAGGGTGCCGGACGCGGTGTACAGCACCGCGATGCCCGCGGCGAGGGCGAGTGCCGCCACCGTCGTCGTCCGCCGGGCTCCCGCCCGCGGCAGCAGTACGGCGCACACCGGCGCGGCGGCGATCATCAGCACGGCCAGCGGCAGGCTGCGCAGCGCGCTCTGCAGCGGGTCGAGGCCGAGGGTGTCCTGGAGCAGGTAGACGCAGCAGAACACGGCGCCGTGCAGGGCGGCGGAGGCGGTGACCAGCATGCCGAGCGCGGAACGGATCGCCGGCGGCCGCACGACGGCGGCGGGCAGCAGCGGGCTCGCCGCCCGCCGCTCGTGCCGTACGAACGCCGCTCCGGCGACGGCTGCCACGGCGAGGCCCGGTGCCGCGCGGCCCGCCCCGGTGGACTCGGCCAGGGCGGCCAGGGCGTGCACCAGCGCGGCGAGGGCCAGGGCGAGCAGCAGCGCGCCGGGCAGGTCCAGCGGTACGGCCGTCCGCGGCCGCTCGGGTGTGCCGGCGGCGAGGGCGAGCAGCCCGAACAGCAGGGCCGGTACGACGTGCAGGAGGAACACCGGCCGCCAGCCCAGTTCCGTCACCAGGGCCCCGCCGAGGACCGGACCCGCGGCGGCGGCCACCCCGATGGCGGCGGTGCGGACGGCGAGGGGCGCACGCAGCCGGTCCGGGGGGTAGGCGGCGCGCAGCATGCCGAGGGTGGCCGGCTGGAGCAGCGCCCCGAAGACGCCCTGGGCCACGCGCAGCCCGATCACCCAGCCGATGCCGGGCGCGAGCGCGATGCCGGCCGACGCGGCACCGAAGCCCAGCATGCCCAGGCCGAACAGGCGCCGGTGCCCGTACCGGTCGCCCAGCCGTCCGGCGAACACCAGCAGCGAGGCCACCGCGATGAGATAGCCCGTGGTGGTCCACTGCACCTGCGTGAAGGAGGCGTCCAGGTCACGCTGGAGGGTGGGCTGGGCGACGGTCAGGACGGTGCCGTCCAGGGCGACCACCACCGCTCCGGCCACGCTGGCCGCCAGCGTGAGCGGGCGGCGCGGCGAGCGGTTCGGCGTGGGGCTCACGGGGCGGCTCACCGGGTGGCGCCGGGGCCGAGGTGGGCGTCCAGGACCGTGTCCAGCAGGGGCGTGCGGTCCTCGCTGCCGGTGGCGAGCTGGAGGCTGCCCCAGCACCACAGCTGGGCGATGCCGTGCAGGTTCGCCCACAGCGCGCCCGCCACGGTCCGGGCGTCGGCGTCGGGCCGGGCCCGGCCGACCAGGTCCACCAGGATCCGGAAGAGCGGCAGGCTGGTGTCCCGCAGGCCCAGGTGGCCGCTGGCCAGCAGGTCGTGACGGAACATCAGCTCGTACATCCCGCGGTTGCCGAGCGCGTAGTCGAGGTAGGCCCGGCTGAGCGCCGCCGCCTGCTCGCGCGGCTCCGCCGTGCCGTCGCAGGCCGCCAGCGCCTCGCGCGCCCGCTCGCCCAGCGCGTCGAAGCCGCGGCGGGCGATGGCGGACAGCAGTTCCAGGTGGGTGGGGAAGTGGCGGCGCGGTGCCCCGTGCGAGACCCCGGCCCGGCGGGCGATCTCCCGCAGGGTCAGCGCCTGGGCGCCCTCGGCGGCCACCAGGCCGACGCCGACCTCGACCAGTCGGGCGCGCAGGCCGGGTCCGGGTTCCTCGGGAATGGTCATGGACCGTGTCTACCAGCATCCGTAGACACTGTCTACTCCGGCGTGGACACTGTCTGCCCGGGCGCGGGCACCGGCTGCCTCAGCGCGGACGCTGCTCTTCGGGCGCGGACACCGTCTGCGCGCGCCGGTGGGCGGGGAAGCCGTGGGTGCGGGCGCCCAGCACCACGGCCACCACCGGCACCAGCAGCGCCAGCACGCCCCAGGGGAACGCGGCGGCCCCGAACACGCCGAGCAGAACACCGCCGAGCAGCCCGCCGCCGGCCATCGCCGCGTTCCACAGCGTGACGAGCACGGCCTGCGCGGCATCGGCCTGTTCACCGCCCGCGTCCGCCACCGCCGTCTGGAGCAGGGTGGGCGCGCCGCCCCAGCCGAGCCCCCACAGCGCAGCGGCGAGCCAGACCGGCGCGGACGTGCCGGCGTGCCCGGCGAGCAGCGCCGCCGCCCCGCCGACCAGCAGGGTGCTCGCCACGGTGAGGGCGCGCAGCCGCCGGTCGATGTGCGCGCCGACGATCCAGATGCTCAGCAGCGAGGCCCCGCCGAACACCAGCAGCACCAGGTCGGCCCGGTCGCCCATGCCGCAGCGGTCGAGGAAGGTGGCGATGTAGGCGTACAGGACGGTGTGTGCCAGCACGAAGACCAGGGTGACGAACAGGACCGGCACCACACCCGGCACCGACAGCGCCCGCAGCGCCGGGCCGCGGTCGCCCGCCCGCCGGCCCGGCCGGTCCGGGACGCCCAGCGCGATCCAGCCGAGCAGCACCGCGGTGACCGCCGTCATCAGCCAGAACGCCGCGCGCCAGCCGAGCACTCCGCCCAGGTGCGTTCCGGCGGGCACGCCGAGCGACAGCGCCACCGGAATACCGGTCATCACGACCGCGACCGCCTTGCCCTGGAGTGCGGGCGGCGCCAGGCGGCGGGCGTACCCGGCGAGCAGTGCCCAGGCGAGGCCCGCGGCCACCCCGGCCGTGAACCGGGCCGCCAGGGTGAGCGGGTAGCTTGCCGAGGCGGCGGTGACCGTGTTGGCGACGGCGAAGGCGGCCATCGCCGTCAGCAGCAGCCGTTTGCGCCGCCAGTGCGCGGTGGCCGCGGACAGCGGGATCGCGGTGAGCGCCGTACCGGCCGCGTACACCGTCACCGACTGTCCCGCCGCGCTCTCGCTCACCCCGAGGTCCGCGCTCATCGCGGGCAGCACGCCGACGGGCAGGGTTTCGGTGAGGCTCGTGACGAAGACGGCGGTGGCCAGGGCCAGGAGGGCGGTCAGGGGCAGCCGCGGCGGGACCGCTTCCGGGTCCCGCCCGGGTTCCGTCTGGAGAGGAGTCCGGTTTCGCATGCCCGCAGGGTCGGACCTGACACCGGTGTCAGGTTCAAGGGGCGGGGCCGGGCGGGCGGCGGCTCACGGCCGGTTGACGGTACGGCTCACACCCGCGACGACGGCCGTCGCCAGGATCCAGCCGGTGAGCACCAGCACGTACGCCAGCGCCTGGTGCCAACCGGTGGGCGCGAACGCCGCCTCCTGCCCGAAGGAGATCACCGGCAGCAGCAGGTCGAGTGTGTAGAACACCGGGTCGAAGTCCGGCGCCTCGTCCGGCTTCAGCGGCGGCGGATGCTCCAGGGCGAACGCGACCGAACCGACGGCGAGCAGCGACAGCAGCCAGCCGAAGGCCCGCATCGGCCGGAAGCCGTAGCCGACGGCGGCGTCCTGCACATGGCCCCACGCCCGGCCGTACCAGGGCTGAGTGGAGCGGTGCCGGCGCTGCTTGGCGAGCTGCACCAGCCGGGCGGCGTGGTCGTCGCCGATCCGCCGGTAGGCGGCGGTCAACTGCTCGTAGGCGTGCGGCACATAGCCGTCGCCGTCCCGCTCCAGCATCGGCAGCCGCCGCTCGGCCGGCTCGTGCGGGGTCAGCGAGGTGTAGGCGAGGCCGCTGATCAGCACCCGGCGCGGCAGCATCTCCGGCTCCACGAACAGCACCTCCACCTGGGCCCGGCGCAGGTTCAGGGTGCCCTCCATCGCCGGTCCCCTGCGCAGCCACAGTTCCCCGATGGTGGCGCTGGTCGCGCGCAGCGCCGCGTCGCACGGGTTGGAGAGGTGGGCGTACGACAGGTCCAGGCGGCCCGCGACACGCGCGCCGCGCAGTCCCACCCAGCCGCGCACCCGGGCCTGCCGCAGCAGGAAGTCCCCCTCCACGACGAGGGTCTGGGCGTCGATGACGACGTCCTCGTCCCGGTCGAGCCGCGCCTGCCGCAGGTTGACCGAACCGGTGACCGAGGCCCCGTTGAGCCGTATCTCGCCCCGGGCCCGCAGCCGCGGCGCCCACAGGTCGTCGTTGATGACCGCCTGGTTGAGCTTGAGCACCGGCCCCGAGCCGTCCGGCGCGGTCAGCTCGGCGTCCTCCAGGAACAGCGCACCGGATATCTGGGTGCCGGCGAGCTGCACCTGCCCGGCGATCCGGCAGGCGCTCAGCCGCAGGGTGCCGTCGATGCGGGCGCTGCCGAGCCCGAGCCCGGGGAGGACGGAGCCGTGCAGGCTGAGCCGGCGCAGCTGGATGCCGTACAGCTCGGGCCGTTCCGCGAAGTGGCAGTGGCTGAGGCGCACCGGGTGGGAGTCGAGCAGGGCGTGCGTGAGGTCCAGCGCGCCGGTGATCCGGGCACCGGCGACCCGCAGGGCCGCGATCTCTCCGTCCTGCTGCGGCGCGTGCAGCAGCAGTGCCTTGACCACCGAGGCGCGGAGGGTGCGCTCGGGTCCCCAGGACGCCCCGTCCGCGGCGTCCTCGTCCTCGCCGGTGCGGAAGTCGACCCGTTCCCCGCGGGCGAAGGCCCGCCAGACGCGCAGCTCGGCCGGTGTCAGCTCGTTGATCTCCATCGGCGGCGACTCTGGCGGGCTCCTGAGGCGGTGTCAACCGGCGCCGTGAGGACGCACGTTCCACTCGGCGGTCACCGGTGGCCCGTGCTCCGCCGGCAGCCCGCGCACGGGCCGCCGGCAGCAGGTCCCACGGTGTGCCGGCTACTTCTTCGCCGCCTCCACGGCGTGCCCGCCGAACTGGTTGCGCAGCGCGGCGATCATCTTCATCTGCGGGGAGTCGTCCTGGCGGGACGCGAACCGGGCGAAGAGCGAAGCGGTGATCGCGGGCAGCGGCACGGCGTTGTCGATCGCCGCCTCCACCGTCCAGCGGCCCTCGCCGGAGTCCTCCGCGTAACCGCGCAGCTTCTCCAGGTGCTCGTCCTCGTCGAGGGCGTTGACCGCCAGGTCCAGCAGCCAGGAACGGATGACCGTGCCCTCCTGCCAGGAGCGGAACACCTCGCGGACGTCGGTCACCGAGTCGACCTTCTCCAGCAGCTCCCAGCCCTCGGCGTAGGCCTGCATCATGGCGTACTCGATGCCGTTGTGGACCATCTTCGCGAAGTGGCCCGCGCCGACCTTGCCGGCGTGCACGTAACCGTACGGCCCTTCCGGCTTGAGCGCGTCGAAGACCGGCTGGACCCGGTCGACGTGCTCCTTGTCGCCGCCGACCATCAGCGCGTACCCGTTCTCCAGGCCCCACACCCCGCCGGAGACCCCGGCGTCGACGAAGCCGATGCCCTTGGCGCCCAGCTCGGCGGCGTGCTTCTCGTCGTCGCTCCAGCGGGAGTTGCCGCCGTCGACGACGGTGTCCCCGGGCTCCAGCAGGTCCGCCAGCTCGTCGATGACGGACTGCGTGGGCGCGCCGGCCGGGACCATCACCCACACGGTGCGGGGCGCGTCGAGCCGCTCGACGAGTTCGGCGAGACCGCTCACGTCGGAGAGGTCGGGGTTGCGGTCGTAGCCGACGACGGTGTGGCCCGCGCGGCGGATCCGCTCGCGCATGTTGCCGCCCATCTTGCCGAGGCCGATGAGTCCGAGCTGCATGATGATTACTTCTCTTCCTTGAGGTCGCGGTACGCCGCGACGAGGGCGGCGGTGGAGGGGTCGAGGCCGGGGACGTCGGCGCCCTCGGTGAGCGCGGGCTCGACGCGCTTGGCGAGCACCTTGCCCAGCTCGACGCCCCACTGGTCGAAGGAGTCGATGTTCCACACCGCGCCCTGCACGAACACCTTGTGCTCGTAGAGCGCGATGAGCTGGCCGAGCACCGACGGGGTCAGCTCGGGGGCCAGGATCGTGGTCGTCGGATGGTTGCCCTGGAAGGTGCGGTGCGGCACCTGTTCCTCGGCCACGCCCTCCGCGCGGACCTCGTCGGCGGTCTTGCCGAAGGCGAGTGCCTGACCCTGGGCGAACAGGTTGGCCATCAGCAGGTCGTGCTGCGCCTTGAGGTCGTCGCTCAGCTCGCCGGCGGGGCGGGCGAAGCCGATCAGGTCGGCCGGGATGAGCTTGGTGCCCTGGTGGATGAGCTGGTAGTAGGCGTGCTGGCCGTTGGTGCCGGGGGTGCCCCACACCACCGGCCCGGTCTGCCAGCCGACCTCCTGCCCGTCGCGGTCCACGGACTTGCCGTTGGACTCCATGTCGAGCTGCTGGAGGTAGGCGGTGAACTTGGACAGGTAGTGGCTGTACGGCAGCACCGCGTGCGACTGGGCGTCGTGGAAGTTGTTGTACCAGATGCCCAGCAGGCCGAGGATGAGCGGCGCGTTGGCCTCGGCGGGCGCGGTGCGGAAGTGCTCGTCGACCGTGTGGAAGCCGTCCAGGAGGTCCCGGAAGCCGGCCGGTCCGATGGCGATCATCAGCGACAGGCCGATCGCCGAGTCGAACGAGTAGCGGCCGCCGACCCAGTCCCAGAACTCGAACATGTTGGCCGTGTCGATGCCGAAGTCCGCCACCTTCCCGGCGTTCGTCGACAGCGCCACGAAGTGCTTCGCCACCGCCTTCTCGTCGCCGAGCCCGGCCGGGCCGTCGAGCAGCCAGTTGCGGGCCGAGGTGGCGTTGGTGATCGTCTCGATGGTGGTGAAGGTCTTCGACGCGACGATGAACAGCGTCTCGGCCGGGTCCAGGTCGCGGACGGCCTCGTGCAGGTCGGCGCCGTCCACGTTGGACACGAAGCGGACCGTCAGCTCCCGAGCCGTGTACGGCCGCAGCGCCTCGTACGCCATCGCGGGGCCGAGGTCGGAGCCGCCGATGCCGATGTTGACGACGTTGCGGATGCGCTTGCCGGTGTGGCCGGTCCACGCCCCGGAGCGGACCCGCTCGGCGAAGTCGGCCATCCGGTCGAGGACCGCGTGCACACCGGGCACCACGTTCTCGCCGTCGACCTCGATCACCGCGTCGCGCGGCGCCCGCAGCGCGGTGTGCAGCACCGCCCGCCGCTCGGTCGTGTTGATCCGCTCGCCGCGGAACATGGCGTCCCGCAGCCCGAACACACCGGTCGCCGCGGCCAGCTCGCGCAGCAGTTCCAGCGTCTCGTCGGTGATCAGGTGCTTGGAGTAGTCGATGCGCAGATCACCGACGCGCACCACGTACCGCTCGGCGCGGTCGGGGTCGTCGGCGAACAGCTCGCGCAGGTGCGCCCGCCAGTTCGCGCGGTGGTCCTCCAGGGCCGTCCACTGGGGGCGGCGGGTGAGCCGGGGGGAGTCGGACATCTCAGGCGTTCTCCTCGGTGTCCTTGCCGCGCAGGGCGACGGCGTACATCTCGTCGGCGTCGAGGCGCCGCAGCTCCTCGGCGATGAGTTCGGAAGTGGGGCGCACCTTCAGGGCGAGGGTGCGCGGGGGCTGGCCGGGCAGGGTCAGCGTGGCCAGCGGGCCCTCGGGCCGGTCGATGACGATCTCGCCCTTCTCGGTGCCGAGCCGGACGCCGGTGACGACCGGTCCCGCGGTCTCGACCCGCTCGACCGCGACGTCCAGCCGGGCCTCCAGCCAGCGGGCGAGCAGCTCCGCGCTGGGGTTGTCGGCCTCGCTCTCCACGGCCGCCGAGGTGATCGTCAGCCGGGCCTGGTCCAGGGCGGCGGCCAGCATCGACCGCCAGGGGGTGAGGCGGGTCCAGGCCAGGTCGGTGTCGCCGGGCGCGTAGGAGCGGGCCCGGCTCTCCAGCACCCGCAGCGGCGACTCGACGGCGTACATGTCGGTGATCCTGCGCTGCGCCAGCGCGCCCAGCGGATCCTTGGCGGGCACGTCCGGGGCGTCCACCGGCCACCACACGACGACCGGGGCGTCCGGCAGCAGCAGCGGCAGCACCACCGAGTCCGCGTGGTCGGACACCTCGCCGTAGGTGCGCAGCACGACGGTCTCGCCGGTTCCGGCCTCGGAGCCGACGCGGACCTCGGCGTCCAGCCGGGACTGGGTGCGCTCGCGCGGGGTGCGGGCGTGCCGCTTGATCACGACCAGGGTGCGCGAGGGATGCTCGTGCGAGGCCTGCTCGGCCGCCTTGATGGCGTCGTAGGCGTTCTCCTCGTCGGTGACGATGACCATCGTCAGCACCATGCCCACGGCCGGGGTGCCGATGGCGCGGCGGCCCTGGACCAGCGCCTTGTTGATCTTGCTTGCCGTGGTGTCGGTCAGGTCGATCTTCATGGCCTGCGCCAGCTCCGTCCGTCTCGTGCGAGCATCTCGTCGGCTTCCTTCGGTCCCCAGCTGCCCGACGCGTACTGGGCGGGCCTGCCGTGCGTGGCCCAGTACTCCTCGATCGGGTCGAGGATCCTCCAGGACTCTTCCACTTCCTGGTGACGGGGGAACAGGTTCGCGTCGCCGAGCAGCACGTCCAGGATCAGCCGCTCGTACGCCTCCGGGCTGGACTCGGTGAAGGACTCGCCGTAGGCGAAGTCCATCGTCACGTCCCGGATCTCCATCGACGTGCCCGGCACCTTCGAGCCGAACCGGACCGTGACGCCCTCGTCCGGCTGGACCCGGATGACGATCGCGTTCTGGCCGAGTTCCTCCGTGGCCGTCGAGTCGAAGGGGGAGTGCGGGGCGCGCTGGAAGACCACCGCGATCTCCGTGACCCGGCGGCCCAGCCGCTTGCCGGTGCGCAGGTAGAACGGCACGCCCGCCCAGCGGCGGTTGTCCACGCCCAGCTTGACCGCGGCGTAGGTGTCGGTGGTGGAGGCCGGGTCGATGCCGTCCTCCTGGAGGTAGCCGCGCACCTGCGCGCCGCCCTGCCAGCCGCCCACGTACTGCCCGCGCACGGTGTGCCGGCCCAGGTCCTCCGGCAGCCGCACCGCCTTCAGCACCTTCAGCTTCTCGGTGAGCAGCGACTCGGCGTCGAAGGCGGCCGGCTCCTCCATGGCGGTGAGCGCCATGAGCTGGAGCAGGTGGTTCTGGATGACGTCCCGGGCCGAGCCGATGCCGTCGTAGTATCCGGCCCGGCCGCCGATGCCGATGTCCTCGGCCATGGTGATCTGCACGTGGTCGACGTACGACCGGTTCCAGATCGGCTCGAACATCTGGTTGGCGAAGCGCAGCGCCAGGATGTTCTGGACGGTCTCCTTGCCCAGGTAGTGGTCGATCCGGAAGACCTGGTCCGGTTCGAACACGTCGTGCACGATGGCGTTCAGCTCACAGGCGCTCGCCAGGTCGTGGCCGAACGGCTTCTCGATGACCGCGCGCCGCCAGGACCCCTCGGGCGCGTCCGCCAGACCGTGCTTCTTCAGCTGCTGCACGACCTTCGGGAAGAACTTCGGCGGCACGGAGAGGTAGTAGGCGTAGTTGCCGCTGGTGCCGCGCGAGGTGTCCAGCTCCTCCACCGCCGCGCGCAGCTGCTTGAACGCCTCGTCGTCGTCGAAGTCGCCGGGGATGAACCGCATGCCCTCGGCGAGCTGCTGCCAGACCTCCTCGCGGAAGGGGGTGCGGGCGTGCTCCTTGACGGCGTTGTGCACGACCTCGGCGAAGTCCTGGTTCTCCCAGTCCCGGCGGGCGAACCCGACGAGCGAGAAGCCCGGCGGCAGCAGGCCGCGGTTGGCCAGGTCGTAGACGGCCGGCATCAGCTTCTTGCGGGACAGGTCGCCGGTGACACCGAAGATGACGAGCCCGGACGGGCCCGCGATCCGCGGCAGCCGGCGGTCGCGCACATCGCGCAGCGGGTTGGCCCAGCCGGTCGCCGGAACGGTTCCCTCCCCGGCCTGGGTGCTCCGCCCGGCCTCGGGTGCGGTCTCCTCACCGGCCCGGGGTGCGGTCTTCTCGTCGAGCGGGGTCTCGCTCATTTACGCGTCAACTCCCTTGCTCAGCAGGGACTTCGTCACCGCGTCCAGCAGGTCCTGCCAGGCGGTCTCGAACTTGGCGACACCCTCGTCCTCGAGCTGCCGGACGACCTCGTCGTAGGAGATGCCCAGCCGCTCGACGGCGGCGAGGTCGGCGCGGGCCTGGGCGTAGCCGCCGCTGACGGTGTCGCCGGTGATCTCGCCGTGGTCGCGCACGGCGTCGAGGGTGGCCTCGGGCATCGTGTTGACCGTGCCCGGGGCGACCAGCTCGTCCACGTACAGGGTGTCCTTGTACGCCGGGTCCTTCACCCCGGTCGACGCCCACAGCGGGCGCTGCTTGTTGGCCTTCGCCCCGGCCAGCGCCAGCCAGCGGTCGCCGCCGAAGACGTCCTCGTACGCCTCGTAGGCGAGCCGGGCGTTGGCGAGCGCCGCCCGGCCCTTGAGGGCCAGGGCCTCGTCGGTGCCGAGGAGGGTCAGCCGCTTGTCGATCTCGCTGTCGACGCGGGAGACGAAGAAGGAGGCGACCGAGTGGATGGTGCTCAGGTCCAGGCCCGCGGCCTGGGCCCGCTCCAGGCCGGCGAGGTAGGCGTCCATGACCGCCCGGTAGCGCTCCAGGGAGAAGATCAGCGTGACGTTGACGCTGATCCCCTGGGCGACGACCTCGGTGATGGCGGGCAGGCCCGCCTCGGTCGCCGGGATCTTGATCATGACACCCGGCCGGTCGACCAGCCAGGCGAGCTGCCTGGCCTCGGCGATCGTGGCCGCCGTGTCGTGGGCGAGCCGGGGGTCCACCTCGATGGACACCCGGCCGTCGCGGCCGCCGGTGGCCTCGTACACGGGACGCAGCACATCGGCGGCGGCCCGCACGTCGGCGGTCGTCATCATGCGGACGGCCTCGTCCACGGTCACGCCCCGTACGGCGAGGTCGGCCAGCTGGTCCTCGTACCCGGCGCCGGAGCCGATGGCCGCCTGGAAGATGGACGGGTTGGTGGTCACGCCCACCACGTGGCTGGTCGCGACGAGTTCGGCGAGGTTGCCGGACGTGATCCGACCGCGGGACAGGTCGTCCAGCCAGATCGACACGCCCTGGTCGGACAGGCGCTTGAGGGCTCCCGCACGCGCGGTTGCTTCGGTCACTGAGATCATCTTCTTTCTGCGGTCGGATCAACCGCGCGCGGCGGCCACGGATTCCCGGGCGGCCGCGGCGACGTTGTCGGCGGTGAAGCCATAGGCGGCGAACAGGGTCTTCGCGTCGGCGGAGGCACCGAAGTGTTCGAGGGAGACAATGCGTCCTGCGTCACCTACGAACCGGTACCACGTCAGACCCACCCCCGCCTCGACAGCGACACGCGCCTTCACGGACGGCGGAAGGACGCTCTCGCGGTAGGCGCGCGGCTGCTCCTCGAACCACTCCACGGACGGCATCGACACCACCCGGGCGCCGATCCCCTCCGCCTCCAGCGTCTCGGCGGCGGCGACGGCCAGCTGCACCTCGGAGCCGGTGGCGAGCAGGAGCACGTCCGGGGCTCCCGTGGACGCCTCGCGCAGCACGTAGCCGCCCTTGGCCGCGTCCTCGTTCGGCGCGTACGTCGGTACGCCCTGCCGGGTGAGGACGAGGCCGTGCGGGGCCGGCCGGGTGGCGTGGCGGCGCAGGATCTCGCGCCAGGCGACGGCGGTCTCGTTGGCGTCGGCCGGGCGGACCACGTTCAGGCCCGGGATGGCGCGCAGCGCGGCCAGGTGCTCGACCGGCTGGTGGGTCGGGCCGTCCTCGCCGAGACCGATGGAGTCGTGCGTCCACACGTACGTCACGGGCAGCTGCATCAGCGCGGACATGCGTACGGCGTTGCGCATGTAGTCGGAGAACACCAGGAAGGTGCCGCCGTAGACGCGGGTGTTGCCGTGCAGGGCGATGCCGTTCATCTCCGCGGCCATGGAGAACTCGCGGATGCCGAAGTGGACGGTACGGCCGTACGGGTCCGCCTCGGGCAGCGGGTTGCCCTCGGGCAGGAAGGACGACGTCTTGTCGATCGTCGTGTTGTTCGAACCGGCCAGGTCGGCGGAGCCGCCCCACAGCTCGGGGATGACCTCGCCCAGCGCCTGGAGGACCTTGCCGGACGCGGCCCGGGTGGCGACCGCCCTGCCGGGCTCGAAGACCGGCAGCGACTCCTCCCAGCCCGCGGGCAGCTCGCCCCTGCTGATCCGGTCGAACTCGGCCGCGCGCTCCGGCTGGGCGGTGCGCCAGGCGGCGATCTGCTTGTCCCAAGCGGTGTGCGCCTCGGCCCCCCGGTCGAGCGCCCGGCGGGTGTGCTTGATGACCTCGTCGGGCACCTCGAAGGTCCGCTCCGGGTCGAAGCCGAGGATCCGCTTGGTGGCGGCGATCTCCTCCTCGCCGAGCGCCGAGCCGTGCGCGGCCCCGGTGTTCTGCGCGTTCGGCGCGGGCCAGGCGATGATCGTGCGCATCGCGATGATCGAGGGCCGCCCGGTCTCCGCGCGGGCGGCCCGCAGCGCCGCGTACAGGGCGTGGACGTCCACGTCGCCGTTCTCGGCGGGCTCGATCCGCTGGGTGTGCCAGCCGTACGCCTCGTAGCGCTTCAGCACGTCCTCGGAGAACGCGGTCGCGGTGTCGCCCTCGATGGAGATGTGGTTGTCGTCGTAGAGGAGGACCAGGTTGCCGAGCCTCTGGTGGCCGGCGAGCGAGGACGCCTCGGCGGAGACGCCCTCCTGGAGGTCGCCGTCGGAGACGATCGCCCAGACGGTGTGGTCGAAGGGGGAGTCGCCGGCCGGCGCGTCCGGGTCGAACAGGCCGCGCTCGTAGCGGGCGGCCATGGCCATGCCGACGGCGTTGGCGACCCCCTGGCCCAGCGGGCCGGTCGTCGTCTCCACCCCGGCGGTGTGCCCGTACTCGGGGTGGCCGGGCGTCTTGGAGCCGAGGGTGCGGAACGCCTTGAGGTCGTCCAGGCCGAGCTCGTACCCGGCGAGGTGGAGCTGGGTGTACAGGGTCAGCGAGGTGTGCCCGGGGGAGAGGACGAACCGGTCACGGCCCGCCCACTCGGGATCCGCGGGGTCGTGCCGCATCACCTTCTGGAAGAGCGTGTACGCGGCGGGGGCCAGGCTCATCGCCGTGCCCGGGTGGCCGTTGCCCACCTTCTGGACGGCGTCAGCGGCCAGCAGCCGCGCGGTGTCGACGGCACGCCGGTCGAGGTCGGTCCACTCGAAGCCGTCGGTTGTCTGCGTGCTCATCTGATCGCAGTCCCCTTCAAAAAGTCATTGAATCCGATGTCTTTCCTGGTCAGCCGCGTTCGACTCTAAAAGTCTGACTTTTTCGAGTGAAGGTCTGCGTGTGTCAGCCTGTGGTGAAAGTGGGACACCCGGACGGCGGCGTGCGGGACCGAGACGGCATGAGACGGACATGGTGGACAGAACGAACTCCGCGGGCGACGACGACGGCATCAGAACCTTCGCCTTCCCCGCCGACCGCAGCATCAGCGGTGTCGGTATGCAGGTCGGTCCGATGGGCGCCGGCCGTACCTGGCACTCCGAGGCCCTGCTCGGCCGCGTCCACCGCATCGACTTCCATGTCGTGCTGGTCTTCGCCGCCGGCCCCGTCCGCCACATGGTCGACTTCACCGAGTACGAGGCGACGGCCGGCGACGTGCTGTGGATCCGTCCAGGACAAGTGCACCGCTTCACGACCACCGGCGAGTACCGCGGAACCGTCCTGACCATGCAGCCCGGTTTCCTGCCCCGCGCCACCGTCGAGGACACCGGCCTGTACCGCTACGACCTGCCGCCGCTGCTCCGCCCCGACCCGCCGCGGCTCGCCGCGCTGGAGGCGTCCCTCGCCCAGCTGCGCCGCGAGTACGAGGACACCGACACCCTCCCGCCGGGCCTGCACACCGCGGTCCTGCGCCACTCCCTCACCGCGTTCCTGCTGCGCCTCGCCCACCTCGCGGCCGGCTCAGCCGAGGCCGCCGGCCGGCCGGGCGACACCACGTTCACCCTCTTCCGGGACGCCGTCGAGGCGGGCTTCGCCACCAACCACAGCGTCAGCGCCTACGCCGACGCCCTCGGTTACTCCCGCCGCACCCTCGTCCGCGCGGTGCGCGCCGCGACCGGTGAGACACCGAAGGCGTTCATCGACAAGCGGGTGGTGCTGGAGGCCAAGCGCCTGCTCGCGCACACCGATCTGCCGATCGGCCGGGTGGGCGCCGCGGTCGGCTTCCCCGACGCGGCGAACTTCTCCAAGTTCTTCCACCAGCACACGGAGACGACGCCGGCGGCGTTCCGCGCGGAGCTGCGATGACGAAGAGGGGCTCCACGCGCGCGTGGAGCCCCTCTTCGGGGGAGGCGGGCCGCCGTCAGCGGCCGAAGTGGAACCAGTTCACGTTCACGAAGTCCGCGGGCTGTCCGCTGGTGAAGGTCAGGTACACGTCGTGCGTGCCGGTGACCGACGAGATGTTCGCCGGGACCGTGCGCCACGACTGCCAGCCTCCGGTGTTGCCGACCGCGAAGCTGCCGACGGGCGGGTTGCTCCGGCTGTCCAGCCGCACCTCGACCAGACCGCTCACCCCGGCGCCGGCCCCGCTCGCCACGCGGGCGACGAACTGGCGGGCGGGCGTGGACCCGAAGTCGACGCCCCGGTAGAGAGCCCAGTCGCCGTTCGCGAGGGCGCCGATGTTCTGCCCGCCGCCCGTGTCGGACGTCGACTCGGTGAACACGCCGGACTGGCCGTCGAACGACTCGGCCTGAATGGCGCCGTACGCGTCGCGGTTGCCGGTCGGCGGCGGCGTGGTACCGCTCCCACCGGCCGACAGCACCTGGACGTAGTCGACCACCATGGAGTGGCCCGGGACGGTCCCGGCGTCCGGCCCGCCGCCGAAGGCGTCCGGGAAACCGCCGCCCATCGCCACGTTGAGGATGAGGAAGTAGCCGTGGTCCGTGGCGTTGGCCCAGGTCGTCGCGTCCACCTGGTTCTCGCGGACGGTGTGGAAGTGGGTGTTGTCGACGTAGAAGCGGATCTCCTCCACGCTCGTCGAGCGGTCCCACTCCAGACGGTAGGTGTGGAACCCGGCCTGGCAGGTGGTCCCGGGACACGCGGTGGAACCGCCGATGCCGCTGGTCTCGTTGCACGGGCCGCCCGGCGAGGTGCCGCAGTGCATGGTGGCCCACACCGTGTTCAGGCCCTGGGTGTTCTCCATGATGTCCAGCTCGCCGACGGCGGGCCAGTTCCAGTAGTTGCCCCGGTAGGGCGCGCCCAGCATCCAGAACGCGGGCCAGTAGCCCTTGGCGGCGGCACCGGTGACGTTCGGCACCTGGATGCGGGCCTCGACGCGCAGCTTGCCGCCCGCCGGGGGCTGGAAGTCGGCGCGGTTGGTCTCGATCCGGCCGGAGGTCCAGCGGCCGGACGCGTCGCGGCGCGGGGTGATGCGGAGGTTGCCGTTGCCGTCGAGCGAGACGTTGTCGGTGCTCGACGTCATCGTCTCGATCTCGCCGGTGCCCCAGTTGGCGGGGCCGCCGGGGTAGCCGGTGCCGGTCGCGTAGCGCCAGTTCGTGGTGTTCACGCCGGTGCCGGCGGCGCCGTTGAAGTCGTCGACGAAGACCTGTGTCCAGCCGGACGGGGGCGGCGGGGCCGCGGCGGTCGCGGACGGGGCGGTGACCGTCGCCGCGGCCGTCGCCAGGCCCAGGACGCCGGCGGCGGCGATCAGGGCCCGCCGCAGCGGACCCCGTCTGTGCGAGGTGCCGGAGGGTGCGCTCATGTGGGGGTGCCTCTCGGTACGGAAACGGATGCACGGGTGTCGCCGAGAACGCCCCCATGGCAGATTGAGAGCGCTCTCAGAGTGCGCCCAATGTGCTCGCCGCCACCGTCGGCGTCAAGAGGTGAAACCGAGAAAGTCCCGCCCGCGCACAGGAGTTCACTCCCTGAAGGGGGAAACCGGGAAGGGAGCGGAGCCGGGAGCGAACCCCTGGAGGCGGCGTCCGGATCAGCCGCCGGTCTCCCGGTACGCGTACACGGTCGTCGCCACCGCGCACACCCCCGGCTGGATCACCTGGGCGCGCAGGAGGCCGCTGCCGGGGTCGTAGTCGACGCCCTCGGTCTCGTACCCGCCGCCGGAGCACGCGCTGCGCTGCGGCAGCGCGAACAGGCTCGTCACCGTACCGGCCACCGGTGTGCCGTCCAGCGCGTGCGGCAGGTCCACCTGGAGCAGCGGCCGCTGCTCCGGGAAGTGCGTCGCGGACGCGTCGTCGGAGGCGCACACCAGACGGGTGTCCGTCACGAAGTCGCAGCCCTGGATGTCGCGCACCGGCCGGTCCAGCGTGATCTGCCCCGCCTCCGGGAGGGTCCCGCCCGCCGCGGGGGTGCCCGGGTTCAGCAGCGGGGCGGGGAAGACCTGGAGCCGGTGCTGTTCGCCCCACTCCCCGGCGACCAGCCAGCGCGCGTCGGGCGAGACGGCGGCGAAGGAGTTGTTCACCTTCTCGCCCGGCGCCAGCGGGTGGACGTACTCGTAGCGCTTCCCGGCCGGGGTGGTCACCGTGAACATCTTCGACGTGGCCGTGTCCGCGCCCTGGTAGGCGTCGACGACGTGGCCGCGCGCGATGTCCGGGTCGCCGACGTGGTTCCAGCCCTTGATCCGCAGGCCCAGCGGGATGTCGGCGAGTCCCCGGTACAGCAGGGAGCCGTCCGCCCGGCTGGCGAGGCCCTGGCCGCCGCCCAGGGTGTCGGTGTACGCCGTCGCGGTCTCCGTCCAGAGCGGCGCGCCCGTGGCCGAGGCGGAGCCCGCGGCGAGGGCGAGGGCACCGGTCAGGGCGGCGACGACACATAGTTGACGCTTCATCAGACTCCTGTCGCACGTGGGAGATGGCGATCGCATCGAACCACGCGCCGGGCGCCGGGTCACCGTCCCGGGACGGACACGAGCGCCGGAACCCGGTGGCCGCGCCGCGGAACACCAGAACGGCGGCGAGTACTGTGCACACGTGCCGGCAGGTGATCGCGGTGGAGAGGCGGGAGCGGCGTGCAGCTGACGATTCTGGGCGGCGGCGGATTCCGGGTGCCGCTGGTGTACGGGGCACTGCTCGGGGACCGCGGGGAGGGCCGGGTGGACCGGGTCGTCCTGCAGGACCCCGACGCCGGCCGGCTGCGCGCGGTCTCCCGCGTCCTGGCCGAACAGGCCGCCGGCGTCCCCGACGCCCCCGAGGTCGTCGCCACCACCGACCTCGACGAGGCCCTGCGCGGCGCCGCCTTCGTCTTCTCCGCGATCCGCGTCGGCGGCCTGGAGGGGCGCGCGCACGACGAACGCGTGGCCCTGGCGGAGGGGGTGCTCGGCCAGGAGACGGTCGGCGCGGGCGGCATCGCCTACGGTCTGCGGACGGTCCCGGTCGCGGCGGACATCGCCGCCCGGATCGCCCGCCTCGCCCCCGACGCCTGGGTCATCAACTTCACCAACCCGGCCGGACTGGTCACCGAGGCCATGTCCCGGCGCCTCGGCGACCGCGTCATCGGCATCTGCGACTCGCCGGTCGGCCTCGGCCGCCGCATCGCCCGCGTCCTGGGCGCGGCCGACCCGGCCGAGGCGTGGATCGACTACGTCGGCCTCAACCACCTCGGCTGGGTGCGCGGCCTGCGGATCGCGGGCCGCGACGAACTCCCGCGCCTGCTCGCCGATCCCGCCCTGCTCGGCTCCTTCGAGGAGGGCAGGCTGTTCGGCGCCGACTGGCTCCGGTCGCTCGGCGCCATCCCCAACGAGTACCTGCACTACTACTACTTCAACCGCGAGGCCGTCCGCGCCTACCGCGCGGCCGAGCGCACCCGCGGTGCCTTCCTGCGCGACCAGCAGGCCCGCTTCTACGCCGAGGCGGGCGACCCGGCGGTGTCCGCCCTGGCCGCGTGGGACCGCACGCGCGCCGAACGCGAGGCCACCTACATGGCGGAGAACCGGCAGAGCGCGGGCGCCGGCGAGCGCGAGGCCGACGATCTGTCCGGCGGCTACGAGAAGGTCGCCCTCGCCCTGATGCGGGCCATCGCCCGCGACGAGCGCGCCACCCTCATCCTCAACGTCCGCAACCGCGGCACCCTCGCGGTCCTCGACGCCGACGCGGTGATCGAGGTGCCGTGCCTGGTCGACGCCAACGGGGCCCACCCGGTCGCCGTGGACCCGCTGCCCGGTCACGCCACCGGCCTGGTCTGCTCGGTCAAGGCGGTCGAGCGGGAGGTGCTGTCGGCGGCCGAGTCCGGCTCGCGCGCGACGGCGGTGAAGGCGTTCGCGCTGCACCCGCTCGTCGACTCGGTGACGGTGGCCCGCGCGCTGGTGGACGGCTACACGGCCGTCCACCCGGGCCTCGCCTACCTGCGCTGAGGACACCGGGCGCCCGGCGGACGGGGACGGGGAGGCGCGCGGCCCGGCGCACGCCCCCGCGCCCGGCAGGCGGCCTACAGCGGGACCACCTCGGCCGCCAGCCCGACGGACCCGGACCGCTGGTGGGGCACCGACACCTGCCGCACCGGCCGCGGCCCCGCCACCACCGTGTAGTCCTGCCCGAGGAACGGCGGCGTGATCTCGCCCGGGTCGTCCCCGAGCGCCATCCGCACCGCGGCCCACGGCGCGTTGATCCCGCACAGCGAGAGCTGGTGCAGCCCGCCCGCGGGCCGCGTGTTCACATCCATCAGCACCGGCCGCTCGCCGAACATCCGGAACTGGATGTTGGACAGGTGGTGCAGCCCGAAACCCTCCGCGATCCGCCGCGCCGGCTCCAGCCACTGCTCGTGCAGCGTGAACCCGCGCCGCCGCCCGTTCTTGGTGCGGCCCACGGCCAGCCGCACCCGGTTGTCCGGCCCCGTGAGGCAGTCCACCGACACCTCCGGCTGCTCCAGGCGCGGCATCACCAGCCAGTCGACCGGTTCCCCGGCCCGGTGCAGGGACTCCACCACCAGGTCGAGCGGCACGTGCGGCGACGGGAACCCTTCGAGGTGGCGGAGCGAGAAGGGGGCGCGGGTGACGACCCGGAAGCCCACTCCGCCCGCACCGGACACCGGCTTGAAGCACGCCCTGTGCCCGGCCGCCTCCAACGCATCGACGGCCGCGACCAGTTCGCCGGCGTCACGGACCCGCCACCACGGCGGTACCGGCACCCCGATCGCCTGGACGGCCTCGTACGCGGTCACCTTGTCCTGGAACACGGCCACCGCCTGCGGCGGCGGCGCCAGCAGCGCGGTGCCCAGCGCCTCGAACTGCGCCCGGTGCGCCACGATCGCCGCCTGGTGCAGCCGCGGCACGAAGACGTCGATCCCGCGCCGCGCGCACACGCCGAGGGCGTAGTCCACGTACGCCGCGGGCGACAGCCCCTCGGGTTCCAGCTCCGCGGTGTCGGCGGCGGCCAGCACGGGCGAGTCCGGGTCCCCGTGGGTCGCGTGGATCTCGACGGCGCGGTCACCGGGATTTCGGCGCAGCTGATCCATGAAGAACACGTTCTCCGCGTACGTGCGGTTGAGCCAGACGCGTACGCGAGAGACCATGCAGGCCGCCTTTCACGGTTCGCGGGCACGGCGGAGCGGGGCCGGCCCGGCCAGGGGGATGAAGGGAAGGGACACCGAACCGCCCCTGAGCGAAGGGATGCGTGGCGGCGGTGTCGGGCAGATCATACGGCTTCCCGGGACCCCGCGCGCAACGTGCGCGCGACCGCCCGTACCCCCGGTAACGCGCATGGCCGCGGCACCTCCGACGCGCCGGTGGCCGGTCACCCTTGCCCGACCCCGCGCACGTGTGTTCTCGTGGTGCCGTTCGCGTGGCGGGACGTGCCGTGAGGGGGCGACAGGTGACATCGACGGCCGGTGGTTCCGGGCGGCTGCTCGCCATCAGCGACCTGCACATCGCGTACGAGGAGAACCGGGCGCTGGTCGAGAGGCTGCGCCCGGAGACCGACGACGACTGGCTCCTCGTGGCCGGTGACGTCGCGGAGTCGGTGTCCTCGATCGAGTGGGCGCTGAAGACCCTCGCCGGGCGCTTCCGCAAGGTCGTCTGGGTCCCCGGCAACCACGAGCTGTGGACCCATCCCTCCGACCCCGTCACCCTGCGCGGCGCCGCCCGCTACGAGCACCTGGTCGAGATGTGCCGGCGCCTGGACGTCCTCACCCCGGAGGACCCGTACCCCGTGTGGGAGGGCCCCGGCGGCCCGGTCGTCATCGCCCCGCTGTTCCTCCTCTACGACTACTCCTTCCTCCCCGAGGGCTGCGCCACGAAGGAGGAGGGACTGGCGTACGCGCACCGGACCGGGATCGTGTGCACCGACGAGTACCTGCTGCACCCCGATCCCTACCCCACCCGCGAGGACTGGTGCCGGGCCAGGGTCGCCGGGACCGAGGCGCGGCTCGCCGCGCTCCCGGAGGACCTGCCCACCGTCCTGGTCAACCACTGGCCGCTGCACCGGCATCCCACCGAGGTGCTGTGGTACCCGGAGTTCGCCATGTGGTGCGGCACCCGGCTGACCGACGACTGGCACCGCCGCTTCCGGGTCGAGGCCATGGTCTACGGCCATCTGCACATCCCGCGG
This sequence comes from Streptomyces glaucescens, assembly GCF_000761215.1. Classification (GTDB taxonomy): domain Bacteria; phylum Actinomycetota; class Actinomycetes; order Streptomycetales; family Streptomycetaceae; genus Streptomyces; species Streptomyces glaucescens_B. Next base: position 6,392,174 of record NZ_CP009438.1, read on the forward strand.
ACCACCGTGCACGAGGGCGTCCGCTTCGAGGAGGTGTCGGTGGGCTACCCCCGTGAATGGCGCAAGCGCCCGAATCCGCCGGGCCGTCCGCGCCGCGTACTCCCCAGGGAGGACTGAGCCGGTGATCGAGGAACTGCTGCCCGACGCGGTGATCGCCGTCGAGGCCCACGGCAGCGACGAGATCGTGGAGGCGCCGCTGTTCCCCGGCGAGGAACGGTTCGTGGCGCTGGCCGTGGCCAAGCGGCGCCGCGAGTACGCCACCGTGCGCGCCTGCGCCCGCCGCGCCATGGAGAAGCTGGGAGTCCCCCCGCAGCCGGTCCTGCCCGGCGAACGGGGCGCGCCGCAGTGGCCCGACGGGCTGCTCGGCAGCATGACCCACTGTGACGGCTACTGCGCCGCCGCGCTGGTCCGGGCCACCGACCTGGCCTCCCTCGGCATCGACGCCGAACCGCACGCTCCGCTCCCGGACGGCGTGCTGGAGGCCGTCGCCCTGCCCGCCGAGCGGGAGCGGCTGCGCGCGCTGGCCGACGAGCGGCCCGAAGTGCACGGCGACCGGCTGCTGTTCAGCGCGAAGGAGTCCGTCTACAAGGCGTGGTTCCCGCTCACCGGCGAGTGGCTGGAGTTCTCCGAGGCGGACATCGAGTTCACCGCCGAACCCGGCGACCGGGCACGCGGCCGGTTCCGCGCCGAACTCCTCGTCCCCGGGCCGCTGCTGGACGGCCGCAGGATCGGCCGCTTCGAGGGCCGCTGGGCGGTCCGCGGCGGCCTGGTGGCGACCGCGGTGACGGTACCGCGCACCTGAGCGGGCGCGGGCGGCCGGGACGTGGCACCGGCGGTCAGGGGCGCGGGCACCAGCCGTGCAGCAGCCGGAAGAACTCCTCCTCGTTGCCGCGCAGCCCCGCGTCCGCCAGCGCCCGTTCGGCCTCGGCGAGCACCGTGGGCGGGACGACGGGCGGACCGGGCGGCCCGTGCGGGCCGGGCGCGGTGTCGAAGGCGGCCCGCACGGTGTGCAGCAGCCGCAGATACGCCTGGACGGCCGTGCGCTCGCGGTGGGTCGGTACGGCGGTGGACATCGGTCGGCTCTCCCCGTCTCGACAGCGTGCCCCGCCGGGCGCGGGGCTGTCCCCAGCTTGCCGCCTGCCACTGACAACGGGGTCCGCCGCCCGCGTGGTTCGCCCGCTCAGCGGAGCCGGTACGGCGGCGCAACGAGCCGGGAAGCGCCACTCCACGCTGGGCCGAACGGTCGACGGGGGCCGTGCGGCCGCCGGCTCAGCGCTCGGGCCGCTTGACGCTCTCCAGGAGCATGTCCAGCCACTCGGCGACCTTGTCGCGGTGCTGGTCACTGGGCAGTTGGGCGGCCCGCCAGGCGATCCCGCGCACGCCGTGGTCCTGGAGCAGTCGCTCCAGCGGGTCGTCGGGAGCGCCGGCGGCGGCCTCCCGCTCGCGGTCGGCGAGCTTCTGGAGGAGGTCCTGCTCGGTCCGCTGCAGGGCGCCGGCCAGCGCCTCGGGGTCCTCGGCGGTCAGGAAGCCGGCGTGCACGCGGAAGAAACGCTGGATGGCGTCGCAGTGCTCCATGGTGGGGCGGCGGTCGCCGTTGATGAGCGCGCCGGCCTGCTGCCGGGACATGCCGGCACCGTCGGCTATCTCCTGCTGCGTGTACCGGCGGCCGTTGGGCTTGAGCCGGGTGCGCCGCAGCAGGTCCAGCCGCTGCAGGAAGCGCGCCTGGACATCGGGCTCCCCGGCGGGCCGGCCGCGCAGCAGATCCTTGACCACCGGCTCGGGGACTCCGCAGGCGACGGACAGCCGGGCGGTGTCGAAGACCTCGGCGTGCGGCACGCCGAGCCGGTCGGCGAGGGCGGTGACGCGGGCGACCACGGCCGGCAGCACAACCGTCACCGTGGTGCCCGGAACCTCGTAGCCATCCGTCACCGACAGGTCTCCTACGTCTCTCACAGGCTTCTCACAACTGGTTGCCGTGAACTTCCCGGAGAGTAGCCGGTGCTTCGAACTCACATCCAGGTCTCGCCACAACTGTGGCCAATTTCAGCCGTCAACCGGCATGAAATGCCACGATAGTTGACACGCCTCGCGTCGGGGCCCCAGGATCAAGGCGCCGCGTGAAGGCCGCAGAGGCAAAAGGGGTGACCTCCCGATGGCGTATCAGGCAGGAGGGCAGCGGTCCGAGCTGCGGCCCGTACCCGAGTGTCCCGAGGCCCAGGCGTATCTGGAGGACTACGCCACACTGCTCCAGGCCGTTCCCTTCCCCTCCGTCGTCGTGGACCACGCCTGGGACGTCGTGGTCGCCAACAGCGCCTTCGAGACACTTTTCCGGGGCGTGGGACCGCATCCGACGGCCATGCCGTGGGACAACTTCCTCAGGTTCGTCCTCTTCCACCCCGACGCGAGCACCGTCCTCGGTGAGCACGAACCGCGCTGGTGCCTGCCGATGCTGGCGCACTTCGCCGCCGCCCTGGAGCGGCAGGGCCACGACCACCGGCTCCAGGCGATCCGCCGGGAGATCTCCCAGGACCCCATCATGGAGGCCGCCTACCGGCACGGTCTGCCGCACTGGATCCGCGCGGTCGGCGAGGCGGCCGTCGAGCACGACGGCGCGGTCCGTCCGCTGCTGCACCCCGACCCGCGCTGGGGCGTCACGGACTGCCGTGTCGTCGGCGAGACCCCCAAGACACTGCGCGAACTGGGCTACACCCGGCTGACCCTGGTGCTGCGCGAGCCGCGTCGCGCGGCGTCCGCCCCGCGCCGGCGCGTCCGCGCCCGCCGTGCGGCGGGCCACCTCCGCGTGGTCCCCGCCCCCGAGGTCTGACCGGGCACCGCCGGCGTTCAGGTCGCCGACGGCGCCACGGTCGGACCGGGGCACGCCCCGCGGGCACCGTCCCCGTCCCGCCCGCCGTCCGCCCCGGCCGGAAACACACCTCGCGTACCCGCGACTTTCACACGGGCGCCACCCCGTCCTTCCCCGGCGTTCGATGCTCTTGGAAGACTCCTTCCACGCGCATTGCGTCATGCCCGTCCGGCCGGTCGCACCACATCAGGACGAGAGGTCCCCACCCATGCCCGAAGTCAACCGGCGCAGGTTCCTCCAGATCGCAGGGGCCACCACGGCGTTCAGCGCGCTGGCCGGCAGCATCGAGCGCGCCGCCGCCGTGCCCGCCGACCGCCGCTCGGGAACGATCCAGGACGTCGAGCACATCGTCGTGCTCATGCAGGAGAATCGTTCCTTCGACCACTACTTCGGGAAACTGCGCGGCGTCCGCGGCTTCGGCGATCCCCGCCCGGTCACCCTCGGCAACGGCAAACCCGTCTGGCACCAGCCGGACGGCGCCAGGGACGTGCTGCCCTTCCACCCGGACGCCGACGACCTCGGCATGCAGTTCCTGGAGGGACTGCCGCACGGCTGGACCGACGGCCAGCAGGCTTACCACGGCGGCAAGTACGACCAGTGGATCCCGGCCAAGGGCACCACCACCATGGCGTACCTCACCCGCGAGGACATCCCGTTCCACTACGCGCTCGCCGACGCCTTCACCGTCTGCGACGCCTACCACTGCTCGTTCATCGGCTCCACCGACCCGAACCGCTACTACCTGTGGAGCGGACACACGGGCAACGACGGCACGGGCGGCGGCCCCGTCCTCGGCAACGACGAACTGGGCTACGGCTGGACCACCTACCCCGAACGCCTGGAGAAGGCCGGGATCTCCTGGAAGGTCTACCAGGACATCGGCGACGGCCTGGACGCGGCCGGCCACTGGGGCTGGATCTCCGACGCCTACCGCGGCAACTACGGCGACAACTCCCTGCTCTACTTCGACAGCTACCGCAACGCCGCGCCCGGCGACCCGCTGCACGACAAGGCCCGCACCGGCACCGACGTCAAGAACGGCGACGGCTACTTCGACCGGCTGCGCGCCGACGTCGAGGCCGGCACCCTGCCCCAGGTGTCCTGGATCGCCGCCCCCGAGGCGTTCTCCGAGCACTCCAACTGGCCCTCCAACTACGGTGCCTGGTACATCGCGCAGGTCCTCGACGCGCTCACCGCCGACCCGGCCGTCTGGGCGAGGACGGCACTGTTCATCACGTACGACGAGAACGACGGCTTCTTCGACCACGTGGTGCCGCCGCTGCCCCCGGGCGACGCCTCCCGCGGCAAGTCCACGGTCGACGTCTCCCTCGACCTCTACCCGGGCGACAGCCGGCGCCCCGCCGGCCCCTACGGACTCGGCCCGCGCGTGCCCATGCTCGTCGTCTCACCCTGGAGCAAGGGCGGCTGGGTCTGCTCCGAGACCCTCGACCACACCTCCGTCATCCGGTTCATGGAACGCCGCTTCGGCGTCCGCGAACCGAACATCTCCCCGTGGCGGCGCGCGATCTGCGGCGACCTCACCGCCGCGTTCGACTTCTCCCGCCCGGACACCCGGCCGGCCGCGCTGCCCGACACCGACGGCTACCTTCCGCCGGACCGCGAGCGCCACCCCGACTACCGTCCGGTGCCGCCCGCGCACCCCGGCATGCCCCGGCAGGAGCGCGGCCTGCGCCCGGCCCGCCCGCTGAAGTACGCGCCGCTGGTGGACGGCTCGGCGGACGTGGCGGCCGGGAAGTACACCCTCACCTTCGCCTCGGGGGCGAAGGCCGGCGCCGCCTTCCTGGTCACCTCCGGCAGCCGCGCCGACGGCCCGTGGACCTACACCACCGAAGCCGGCAGGACCGTCTCCGACACCTGGAACTCGGCCCACTCCAAGGGCGCCTACGACCTGACCGTGCACGGCCCCAACGGCTTCCTGCGCGTCTTCAAGGGCCCGAACAAGCAGGCCGGCCCCGAGGTCACCGCCCGGCACACCGGCGACGACATCGAGCTGACCTTCACCAACGCGGCTTCCGGCACGGTGCTGCTGAAGCTGGCCGACGGCTACACGGGCACCACCCGCAGCCTGCGCGTGCGGCCCGGCGCCGTCGTCCGGCAGATCGTCCGCCTGGCGGCGAGCCGGCGCTGGTACGACCTGACGGTCACCTCCGACGCCGACCCGGGCTACCTGCGGCGCTTCGCCGGGCACGTGGAGAACGGGAAGCCCGGGGTGAGCGACCCGGCGATCGCCACCGAGTAGCCGCCCTCCCCGCTCAGAGCGGGGTCAGGTGCCCCGGGCCCGGCTGCGGCTGCCGGGGCACCAGGGCCTCCGGCCGGGACACGGCGGCCCCGGGCGCCTCCGCCTCGGTCGCGGTGCCGGGCGCCCGCTGAGGTGGCGTACGCGCCAGCAGCACCACGCCCCGGGCCGCGAGCCCCGCCCCCGCCAGCGCCAGCAGCACCCCCGCGGGACCGCCCTGGAGGCGCTCGCCGAGCAGACAGACGCCGATCACCGCCGCGGACACCGGATTGGCCAGGGTCACCATCGCCAGCGGCGCGCCCAGGCCGCCCCGGTAACCGGCCTGCGCGAGCAGCAGTCCGCCCGTCGCCAGTGCCGCGACGAGCAGGGCGACGGCGATCACCTGGGCGTCGAGCACCGGGCCGGAGTGGTCCGTGGCGGCGACCGTCACGGTCTGGGTGAGCGCGGAGGCGACGCCGGAGGCGATCCCGGACGCGGTGGCGTGCCGCAGCCCGGGCCGGGCACCGGGCCGGGCGAGCGAACCGATCAGCACCGCGGTGACCCCCGCGACCACCAGCGCCTCCGGGACGCTGAGCACGTCGTCGGGCGTCGGCCCGGACGCCGTGACCAGGACCGCCGCCAGACCCGCAAGGGTGAGCACGGTGCCCCGCCACTCGGCCGCGCCGACCCGCCGCCCGGCGATCCGCGCGCCGAGCGGCACCGCCGCGACCAGCGTGAGCGCGCCCAGGGGCTGCACCACGGTCAGGGGCCCGTACTTCAGGGCGACGACGTGCAGCAGCGCGCCGGTGGCGTTCAGCGCGACCGCGATCCACCACGCGGCGCCGCCGAGCAGCCGCAGCACTCCGGAGCCGGAGCTGCGCGCGGCCAGCCGTTCCTGCGCGACCGCGGCGGCCGCGTAGGCGACGGCGGAGAACACCGAGAGCACGAGGGCGAGGGCCAAGGCGTTCACCGGCCCGCCTCCACCAGCTCGGGCGGCGCGGCGGGCGCGCCGGACGGCGGTGGCGCGCCGGGACCGTGGGCCGGCACGGCGGCGGCCCCGGCCGCGGGCATCCGGCGCACGCGCGCCGGGGCGGTCGTCCGCGGCGGCGGGCGCAGCACGGCGAGGGCGAGGGCGAGCAGGGCCGCGGCGACGAGGGAGTCGAGCCAGTAGTGGTTCGCCGTGCCCACGATCACCAGCAGGGTCAGCAGCGGGTGCGCCAGCCAGAGCCACCGCAGGCGGGAGCGGGTCGCGGCGATCAGCCCGAGCGCGACCATCAGCGCCCAGCCGAAGTGCAGCGAGGGCATCGCCGCGAACTGGTTGGAGAGGGTGTCGGTGGCCGGCGGCCCGTACACCGACGGCCCGTACACCCGCCCGGTGTCGGTCAGGCCCGCAGCCGCGAGCATGCGGGGCGGGGCCAGCGGGAAGGCCAGGTGCAGCACGAGCGCGGCGGCGGTCACCGCCGCCAGTGCCCGGCGTGCCCACCGGTAGTGGCCGGGGCGGCGCAGGTACAGCCAGATCAGGAAAGCGGCGGTGGCGGGGAAGTGCACGGTCGCGTAGTACGTGTTCGCGGCGCGGACCAGGAGGTCCCCGTGCAGCAGCAGGGACTGCACGGCCCCTTCGCCGGGCAGCGACAGCGCGCGCTCCAGGTCCCACACGTGACGCGCGTTGGCGAACGCCGCGTCCGTGTGACCGGTCGCCAGCCGGCGGCCGAGCTTGTAGAGGACGAAGAGCCCTGCGACGAGCAGGAGCTCCCTGACGAGCGGCGGCCGCGCTGTCGCGCTGTCCGGCTCCGCTGGCGCAGGCTCGGTGCGGGCGTTCATCCCCCGGCCCCTTCGCTGACGGTGGTGCTTGCGTGGTCCATGAGCAGCCTGTGGCTGGCGGTGCGCGGGCGGCGAGCTTATCGATACGGCCGCGTACCGATACGCCAGTGTACCGATACGGTCGAGTACCGGTACACTGGCGTATCGAAAGGCAGCCCCGCACTGACCCCCAGGGAGAAGAGCCGATGACGTCGCAGGCCGCGGACCGACCGGACACGGTCGTCGCCTCGCGCCGCTCCAAGCTCACGCCCGAGCGCGAGCAGGAGTTCTTCGACGCCGTCCTGGACCAGATCCGGGAGTGCGGCTACGACGCGGTCACCATGGAGGGCGTCGCCGCCAGCACCCGCTGCAGCAAGTCCACGCTGTACCGGCAGTGGAAGACGAAACCCCAGTTCGTCGCCGCGGCCCTGCGCTCCAGCCGGAGGGTGCGGTTCGCGGGCATCGACACCGGCTCGCTCGCCGGGGACCTGCGCGAGGTCGCGCGCTGCGCCGCCGCGTGGTCGGCGAAGGACACCAAGCTGCACCAGGCGCTCGGCCATGCGGTGATGCAGGACGAGGAGCTGGCCCGCGCACTGCGGGAGGCGCTGGTCGAACCGGAGATCGCGGCGCTGGAGGAGATCCTGCGCCGGGGTGTCGAACGCGGCGAGGTCCCGGCCGGCAACCCGGCACTGCCGTTCATCCCCGCGCAGCTGTTCGGCGTGCTGCGGGTCCGGCCCGTCCTCGAGGGCCGCTACGCCGACCCGGACTACCTGGTCCGGTTCATGGAGGCCGCGGTGTTCCCCGCGCTCGGCCTCACCTAGGACTCGGACCGCGCCGTCCACGGGATGACTGGACGGCCGGTCCGACCGCGCCGCACCGTGGGGACGGGGGCGGCGCGCACCCCCCGGCCGGGCGGGGTTCCTCCTGAGCGGAGAGGAGCCCCGCCCGGCCGGCATGCCGCGCGCGGCGCGGGTGGGACGTCCTGTGCGGGGCTCAGACGTCCTGTCCGTTGCCGTCGCCGTCCGCGGGACCCGCCTCGATGCCCTCGGTGATCTCGTCGAGCAGCGACTCCTTCTGGTCGGCGTCCACCCCGCAGCGCACCACGACGATCCGGTCGCCGTCGGCGGGGGAGGGGAACGCCAGCGACTGGACCAGGCCGTCGGCGCCCTTGCTCGTGACCGCCCGCCAGCGGACCAGGTAGCCCTTCTGCCCGGCCACCGTGACCGCCTTCGACGCCAGCACCCGGTGCGAGGAGATCTCCCCGTACGAGCCGCGGCCGTAGGACTCCTCCGCGTTGGCCGCGATGTCCGCCTTCGCGACCGCCTCCGCCGTGCCGCCCCTGCTGCCCAGCAGCGCGGCGGGCGCCGAGTACGCGCCGCCCTTGGTGCAGGTCCGGGAGGTCTCACCGGGGCAGGGGTAGCTGTCGTCGGACGTCATCTGCGCACCGACCTCCATCGCCTGCCCGGTCCAGCCGTCCGGCACCGGCATGCTGATGCCGTTCGCGGTGTCGGCGAGGGTGCCGCCGCCCTCCACCTCCGGCGCCTGCGGCCCGCCGGGGCCGGGGGACGCGCCGTCGTCCGGTCCCCCGGAGCCGCCCTCGCCGTCACCGAACGGGCCGTCCTGCCCGCCCGGGCCGTCGTCCCGGCCGTCCCGCTCCTGCTGCGAGTCCGCACGGCTCGCGCCGCCCCCGTCGTCGTCGGTCAGCGCGTACACGCCGACCCCTATGCTCGCCAGGACCGCCGCGGCCACCGCGACCGCGATGCCCGTGCGCAGTCCGCGGCGCGAGGGCGCCGGCGGCTGCACCGGGTACCCGGGGTATCCCGGGTGCGCCGGGTACACCGGGGAACCGGCCTGCCCGAACGCCCCCGGCTGACCGGCCGCGGCGCCGTACACCGCGCCCGCACCCGGACCCGGGCCCATACCCGGACCTGCACCCGGACCCGAACTCGCACCCGGACCGGCGACCGCTCCGGCTCCCGCTTCCGCGGCAGGCTGCCCCGTCGGCGGGCCCCAGGCGGCGGCCGGCCCCGCGGGACGGATCCGGTCCGTCCATGCCTTGCCGTCCCACCAGCGCTCGGTGGCGGGACCGTCACTTGTCTGCCCGGGGTCGGGATACCACCCGGGGGGAGTCACCTGCGTCATGAGCCCACCGTAAGAGGCGACGGTGAAAGCCGGATGAGAGGGACCGGACCGATGACCGCCGATAACGGGCACACCGCTACGTACCGCCGCCGCGAGGGCGCCGGCGCGTTGCCCGCCCGGCCCGCGACCGGCGCCCGGCGGGACCACGACCCGGCCCGGGCCGTGCCGGCGGGCCTTCCCGCCCACCGCCTGACCGGCCGTCACCTCCCCGCGGAGGCCCGAGGCGCCCGTCATGACCTCCCGGCATACCAAGTGGTCACCCCCGACGGCAAGAGGTCGTCCGACCCTCCACCACCGGGGGGCCGGGACGGCTACGCTCGCCCTGTACGTCGTTCGGGCGACTCGGGGAGGTAGCGGGATGACGGAGGCACGGCCGGCGGCGGCCGCCTCGGCTTCCCTCTGGGAGCGCGACCGGGAACTCGCCGCCATCCGGCGGGCCGTCGACGACCTGTGCGCCGACCACGCGTCCTCCGGCAGCCTGCTGGTCTTCCGCGGCGAGGCAGGACTCGGCAAGACCGCGCTGCTCGCGGAGACCCGCCGGATCGCCGAGGACCGCGGCTGCACGGTGTGGTCGGCGCGCGGCGGCGAGACCCTCAAGTCCGTCCCCTACAACGTGGTTCGGCAACTGCTGCAGCCGGCGCTGGTGACGATGCTCCCCGAGGAGGCCCGCGAGTACCTGGGCGACTGGTACGACGTCACCGGGCCCGCCCTCGGCATCGCCGACCCCGGCGACCGGCGGGCCGACCCGCAGGGCGTGTGCGACGGACTCGTCGCGGCGGTGCGGCGGCTGGCCGAGCGGGACTGGCCGCTGGTGCTGCTGGTCGACGACGCCCACTGGGCCGACCAGGAGACGCTGCGCTGGCTGGCCGCGTTCACCGAGCGGCTGCACGATCTGCCCGTGCTGATCGTGGTGGCCCGCCGCCCCGGCGAGGTCACCGGCCCCCGCGCCCGCCACCTCGACGCGATCGCCGCCACGGCCTCCCGGTCCGTCACCACGCTCAGCGCGCTCACCCCGGACGCCGTGGCCGGGCTGACCCGCGCCACCGTCGGCGCGCACGCCGACGGGGCGTTCTGCCGCGAGGTGTGGGCGGTCACCGACGGCAACCCCTACGACACCGTCGAACTCCTCGCGAAGGTGCTCGACAGCGAACTCGACCCCACCGAGGGCTCGGCCGGCGAACTGCGCGCCCTCAACCGTTCCGCCCGCGGCGGCGGTCTCGTCGCCCGCCTCGAAGGTCTCGGCATCGACGCCACCCGCTTCGCGTGGGCCGCCGCCATCCTCGGCACCGGCATCACCGTCGACCTGGTGGCCACGCTCACCACCATGAGCCGGGAGCAGGCCGCGCGGTGCGCCGAACTGCTGACGAGCGCCCGCATCCTCACCCCGCCCGACCCGGCCGGCGGCCGGTCGTCCGACGGCGACCTGGAGTTCGTCCATCCGCTGATCGCCACCGCCGTCTACCACTCCATCCCCGACGCGCTGCGCCGCGCCATGCACGGCATCGCCGCCCGGATCGTCACCGACCTCGGACTCGGCGCGGCGGCCGCCTCCCGGCACCTGCTCCAGGTCCACCCCGACGACGACGCCGAACTCGTCGACCAGTTGCGCGAGGCCGCCCGCGAACACCTCGCCGTGGGCGCGCCGGACGCGGCCCGCCAGTGCCTGGAACGCGCCCTGCAGGAGCCGCCCCGACCCGAGGTGCAGGCGCACGTCCACTACGAACTGGGCTGTGCGACCCTGCTCACCGCGCCGGCCAGGACCATCGACCACCTGCGGACCGCGCTCGCCCTGCCCGGTCTCGACGGAGCCCAGCGGGTCGACGCGGTCGTCCGGCTCTCCCAGGCGCTGCTCCACAACGACCAGCTGGAACAGGCCGTGCGCACCGTCGAGGCGGAGGCCGCCCGGCACGGCGAGGGGCCCGCCCGGATGCGGCTGCGGGCCGTTCAGTACATGTGGGAGGGCATCTACGCCGGGGAGTCCGCCACCCCAGGACGGTCCGCCAGGCTCGCCGAACTGGCCGGCGCCTGCACCGGCCGCGACAATGCCGAACGGGCACTGCTCATCCTGCGCGGCTTCGACGCCATGACGCACGGCGAGAACGCCGAGGAGGTCGTCGAGGCCTGCGACCGCGCGCTCGTCAACGGCCGTCTCGCGCCCGGGCTCGGCTGGACCGACACCGAGTGGGGCGTCGAGCTGCTGATGATGCTCGGCAGCTCCTACGCCTACACCGACCGGCTGGACCGCGCCGAGAACCTGTTCTCCGAGGCCCTGCGCACCTACACCTCGGCGGGCTGGAGCGGCGGCCACCTCGCCCTCGCCCACGCCTTCCTCGGACTCGCCTTCCGCCGCCAGGGCCGCCTCGTGGACGCCGAGCGGGAGCTGCGGGAATCCCTGGGCATCGCCGAGCGCGTGGGCCGGGGACTGCCCCTGTACTGGTCGGCGACGTGCGGGCTGGTCGACACGCTGCTCGCCCGCGGGCACGTCGACGAGGCCTGGTCGGTCGCCGGGCAGTACGGCTTCGCCCCGCCCTACCCGTCGACCATCGTGCGCCCCGACACCCGCTCGGTGCGCGGCCGGTTGCTGCTCGCCGTGGGCCGGACCGAGGAGGGGATCAACGAGCTGGAGGCCGCCGAGAAGGCCGCCGCCGCACGCGGCGGCCACAATCCGGTGCTGGCGCCGTGGACCGTCGACCTGGTCCGGGCCCTCGCCGGGCCCGATCCGGTCCGCGCGGCCCGGCTCGCCGCCGACGCCCGCCGTCAGGCCGAGCGGTTCGGCACCGACACCGCGATCGGCGAGGCGCTGCGGTGCGCCGCCGTGCTGGAGACGGGCCGGCGCCAGGTGCGGCTGACCGCCCAGGCGGTCGCGCACCTGGAGGCCTCGCCCTGCCAGTACGAGCACGCCGCCGCCCGGATCGAGCACGGCCTCGCCGCCCGCTCCGCCGCGGAGCTCGACCGGGGCCTGACGCTGGCGCGTTCGTGCGGCGCGGACGGGCTGGCTCACCGGGCGGAGCAGGCGCTCGCGGCACTGACGGGGTAGCGGAACCGCGCGGGAAGGCGCGGCCGGCGGGTGCGCGCGGCCGCGGAAGGGGCGCAGGGTGTGCGCCGGGGCGGTCGGCGCCGGCCCGGGACGGCCCGGGCTCCGGCCGTCCCGCGGGGGCAGCCCCCGGCGCACCGTCCCGACCCGCGGTCAGGCCGCGGCGAAGACCACCCACACCTGGCCGGCGGCGAACCTCACCGGGGCGCCGTCGTTCGTCGTGAACGCGGTCCCTCCGGCCGCCGTCGCCCGCTTCCAGCGCACCTCGTGGACCTTGCCGTCGCGCAGGACCTCGGCCCGGCCCGAGCCCACCGTCTCGGTGAACGGCGTGTTGTTGCCGAGCGCGTCGAAGTAGCCGGAGCGGCGCAGCTTCACGTACTGCACGACGACCGTCGCCGGCGCCACACGGCCCGCGTCGGTGGTGGTGGCCGGCCGGCCGTCCATCGACACCAGCCAGCGGTCCCGGCTCCCGGACCAGGTGAAGGTGAACCGGGCCGACGGGTACGTCACCGTCCGAGAGGCCACCTCCCTGCCGCCGGCGGGCGCGGCGCCGTACCGGAAGCCGGTGGTCAGCGCGGCGGGGCCCGGAGCGGCGGGCAGCAGTGCGCCGGGGCGGAGGAAGAGGTCGTGCGGGGCGGGCCGGCCGGCACCCCGGAACCAGGCGCGGGGCGTACGGCCGGGCGGTTCGGCGCGCAGCGGCGCCTCGTCGATCAGCGGCAGCAGCGTGCGCTGCGCCCCGGAGAAGGCGAGTGTCGGCCGGTCGAACTGGCGCAGCAGTTCCAGGTCGGACTCCCTGGCGCTGCGCACCGGGCCCACGACGTCGGGCAGGCGGGTCGCGTAGAGCGCCATCAGCCGGCTCAGCCCGCCCTCGACCTGCTCGACGTAGACGACGTCCGCCGCGTTCAGCCCGGTGTGGGGACGGGCCGGACCGACGTTGTCGATCTTCACGGCCAGCGCGGCCGGGCCGGCCGTCCGGGGCTGCGCGCTCGCCGTGCCCGTCGGCCTGCGGTCCGGTCCCCGACCGTCGTCGGACGGGTCGTCGCCGCGCGTGGTGCACCCCACCGCCAGGACCGCCGTCAGCACGACCACCGGCAGGACCGCCGTCGTGCCGGCGCGCTCCCGGCGCGCTCCTCGTGCTGTGCCCACCGTGGCCACCCGTCCCGTCCCGTGTCATCGATTGTGCGCTTGTCCGCACATCGGTGGCCATACCCGGTCGTTCGGGACGCCCCGCGTGGCCTCGCGCCGGATGGCTCGTGTGGCGTGTGCGGAATGCACCGATCGGCGCAGGCGCACGGTTCGGCCGATGCCGTCCGGGTACCCGGGGCGCCGGACAGCGACAGGCCCCCGGGCGCGAGACGAGGGAGCGCGGACGATGAGGGCAGTGACATGGCAGGGCAGGCGGAAGATCAGCGTGGAGACCGTGCCCGATCCGCGGATCGAGGAGCCGACCGACGCGGTCATCCGCATCACCTCTTCGGGGTTGTGCGGCTCCGACCTGCACCTGTACGAGGTGCTCACCCCGTTCATGACCCCCGGTGACATCCTCGGCCACGAGCCCATGGGCATCGTCGAGGAGGTCGGCGCGGGAGTGCCGGACCTGATGGCCGGCGACCGGGTCGTCGTCCCGTTCCAGATCGCCTGCGGCAACTGCTGGATGTGCCTCAACGCGCTGCCCACCCAGTGCGAGACCACCCAGGTCCACGGCGAGGGCATGGGCGCCGCCCTGTTCGGCTACACCCGCCTGTACGGGGCGGTCCCCGGCGCCCAGGCGGAGTACCTGCGCGTTCCGCAGGCCCAGTTCGGACCCATCAAGGTCCCCGAGGGCCCGCCCGACGACCGCTTCGTCTACCTCTCCGACGTGCTGCCCACCGCCTGGCAGGCGGTCGCCTACGCCGACGTCCCCGAGGGCGGCAGTGTCGCCGTGCTCGGTCTGGGACCGATCGGCGACATGGCCTGCCGGGTCGCCCAGGTGCGCGGCGCCGGGCGGGTGTTCTGCGTCGACCTGGTCCCCGAGCGGCTGGAGCGGGCCCGGGCGCGCGGCGTGGAGACGTACGACCTGCGGAGCTTCGACAGCGAGAAGGAGCTGGTCGCCGCGATCCGCGACGAGACCGACGGGCGCGGCCCCGACGCCGTGATCGACGCGGTCGGCACCGAGGCGCACGGCAGCGCCGCCGCCAAGCTCACCCAGCAGGCCGCCGCGATGCTGCCCAGGGCCATCGGAGCCCCGCTGGCGGAACGCTTCAGCGTGGACCGGCTCGCCGCCCTGAACACCGCGATCGAACTGGTCCGCCGCGGCGGCACCCTCTCCCTCGTCGGCGTGTACGGCGGCATGGCCGACCCGCTGCCGATGCTCACCCTCTTCGACAAGCAGCTCCAGATCCGCATGGGGCAGGCCAACGTGCGGCGCTGGACCGACGAGATCATCCCCTACCTCACCGACGAGGACCCGCTCGGCGTCGACGACTTCGCCACCCACCGGGTGCCGCTGGACGACGCCCCGCACGCCTACGAGATGTTCCAGCGCAAGCGCGACGGCGCGGTGAAGGTGCTGATGCAGCCGTGACCGCGCGGGACGGCCACCGGAGCCGGGAGGGAGGCGGCCACCGCAACCGGGGCCCTCACCACCCCGCAGGGAGCCCGGCTGCCCCGGCCGGTCACCGCTCGCCGAAAATCTCCGCGAGGTCGTACCGCACCGGTTCCTCCAGCTGGGCGTAGGTGCAGCTCTCCGGCGTCCGGTCGGGGCGCCAGCGCCGGAACCGGGCCGTGTGCCGGAACCTGGCCCCGTTCTCCATGTGGTCGTACGCCACCTCCGCGACCCGCTCGGGTCGCAGCGGAACCCACGACAGGTCCTTCTTGGACGACCAGCGGCTCGGCGCGCCGGGCAGCCGCGCCGACTCGTGCGCGGCCTCCTCCGCCCAGGCAGCCCACGGATGCCCCCGGACGTCCGTCATCCGCAGCGGCTCCAGCTCCGCCACCAGCTCCGCCCGCTGCCTCATCGGGAACGCCGCCGACACGCCCACGTGCTGGAGGACGCCCCGGTCGTCGTGCAGCCCGAGCAGCAGCGAGCCGACCACCGGGCCGCTCTTGTGGAGGCGGTAGCCCGCCACGACGACGTCCGCCGTCCGCTCGTGCTTGATCTTGTACATGGCGCGCTCGTCCGGGCGGTAGCGCAGGTTCAGCGGCTTGGCGACCACCCCGTCCAGACCCGCGCCCTCGTACTGCTCGAACCACCGCCGCGCCACCTCGATGTCCGTCGTCGCCGGCGCCACGTGCACCGGGGGAGCCACCGCGTCCAGCGCCCTGACCAGCAGCGCCCGCCGGTCCACCTGCGGCACGTCCAGCAGCGACTCGGCATCCAGGGCCAGCAGGTCGAAGGCGACGAAGGAGGACGGCGTCCGCTCCGCCAGCATCCGCACCCGGGAGTCCGCCGGGTGGATCCGCTCCGTGAGCGCGTCGAAGTCCAGCCGCCCCTCCCGGGCGATCACGATCTCCCCGTCCAGCACGCACCGCTGCGGCAGCCGCTCCGCGAGCGCCGCCACCAGCTCGGGGAAATACCTGGTCAGCGGCTTACCGGTACGGCTGCCCAGCTCCACCTCGGCGCCGTCCCGGAACACGATCGCCCGGAACCCGTCCCACTTCGCCTCGTACTGCATACCCGGCGGGATCTTCGCCACGGACTTGGCGAGCATCGGCTTCACGGGGGGCATGACCGGCAGATCCATGGTCCGATTCTGCTCCCATACGGACGGCGATGCCCGGTATGCGAGGAACGGGAGGTGTGTCTACCGTGGCTCCATGGGCGAAGCGGTGGAACTCGAGGTGGCCGGCCGGACCGTGCGGCTGACCAACCCGGACAAGGTCTTCTTCCCGGAACGCGGCTTCACCAAGCTGGACCTCGCCCGGTACTACACCGCCGTCGGCCCCGGGATCCTGCGCGCCCTGCGGAACCGGCCCACCACCCTGGAGCGCTACCCCGACGGGGTGAGCGGCGAGTGGTTCTACCAGAAGCGGGCGCCCAAGAGCATGCCCGACTGGATCCCCACCGCCCACATCACCTTCCCCAGCGGACGCACGGCCGACGAGATGTGCCCCACCGAGGAGGCCGCGGTGGTGTGGGCCGCCCAGTACGGCACCCTCACCTTCCACCCCTGGCCGGTCCGCCGCGACGACGTCGACCACCCCGACGAACTGCGCATCGACCTCGACCCGCAGCCCGGCACCGACTACGACGACGCGGCCCGCGCCGCCCACGAACTGCGCGCCGTCCTCGACGAGTTCGGCCGGCTGCGCGGATTCCCGAAGACGTCCGGGGGGCGCGGACTGCACGTCTTCGTGCCCATCGAGCCGCGCTGGACCTTCACCCAGGTCAGGCGCGCCGCCATCGCCGTCGGCCGGGAGCTGGAACGGCGGATGCCGGAGCAGGTGACCATCAAGTGGTGGAAGGAGGAGCGGGGCCGGAAGATCTTCGTCGACTACAACCAGACGGCCCGGGACCGGACCATCGCCTCCGCCTACTCCGTACGGCCCCGCCCGCACGCCCCCGTCTCCGCGCCGCTGCGCTGGGAGGAGGTCGGGGTCGCGCACCCCCGGGACTTCGACCTGACGACCATGCCCGCGCGCTTCGCCGAGGCCGGCGACGTGCACGCGGACATGGACGAGCACCGCTACTCCCTGGACGCCCTGCTCGACCTGGCCCGCCGCGACGAGCACGACCACGGCCTGGGCGACCTGCCGTACCCGCCCGAGTATCCGAAGATGCCGGGGGAGCCCAAGCGGGTACAGCCGAGCAGGGCGAGGAAGAGCTGAGCCGCGGCCTCCAGGACCGGGCTACAACTCCCTGATCCTGATGTCCCGGTAGGAGATCACATCGCTCGTGCCGTGGACCTGGAGCCCGATGTGGCCGGAGGCGTACCGCCGTCCGTCGGTGCCCGGGTCGTCCGCGCGGGGCGGGGTGAACTCCTGGCCGCCGAGGTTGTCGAACTCGTTGATCAGCACACCGTTGCGGTAGACCGAGTAGTGCTGGTCCACCACGCGGATCTCGTAGTCGTTCCAGGTGCCCTTCTGGGTGACACCGGCGCCCGCGAGCCCCACCCGGTCGAAGCCGTACACCGAGCCCGTCTTGTACAGGTCCCCGTCCGGCCGGTCGAGCACCTGCACCTCGTGGCCGAACTTGATGGCGACCCACTCCGGACGCGGCTCCTCGGGGTGGTCGTGGACCCACGGGAAGCGCACGAGGACACCGGAGTTGGCGTTGCCGGTGCCGGGCGCGTCGTCCCGCCACTGCAGGCGCAGCGAGAAGTCCCCGTACTTGCGCTGCGGGAACCACAGCATGCCCAGGCCCGCCCTGCCGGTGCCGCTGGTCATCGACCCGTCGGGGTTCAGGGCGAAGGAGCCGCCGCCGACGTGCTGCCAGGCGGCGAACGACTGCGCGCTGCCGTCGAAGATCTTCTGGTAGCCGTCGGTCTGGCCGGGACTGCCGATGCCCGACCGGCGCGCCGCCCGCTGGATCGCGTCGTACTCGCGCTGGTCGATGACCCCCTCGCGCAACAGCGTGTCCAGGACCGTCTTCACGTGCTTGAGGAACAGCGCGTGCGAGGACCACTGCTTCTCGTCCTCGATCAGCTCGTTGATCCGGCAGCGGTTGTCCGTGACCCGGTTGGGCACGCCCGAGTCCACGGTGCCGACGATGACGGTGAGGCGTTCGTCGTACTCCGGGCAGCCCGGCGCCGGGACCTGGCCGGGGACGACGGTGAAGCTCACCGTGCGGGCCGGGGAGGTGTTGCCCGCCTTGTCGGTGGCGCGGTAGGCGACGGTGTGGGCGCCGGCGCGGTCCACGACCAGCGGTGTGCCGTACGCGAGGTACGGCCCGCCGTCGAGTGCGTACTCGATGCGGTCGACCCCCGACCCGCCCGGGTCGGCGGCGCTCACCGTCACCGTGGCCCGGCTGACGTAGGCGCCGTCGGAGTTCCGCGCACCGTCGACGGTCACCCCGGTGACCGGTGGGGTGGTGTCCCGCGGGGGCGCGGCCACCACCGTGAACGTGACGCTCTTCTCCGCCGCCGCGTTGCCCGCCTTGTCGGTGGCCCGGTAGCGGACGGTGTGGGTGCCGGCCTGGTGCACCATCACCGGGGCGGTGTACGGCTGCCAGGCGCCGGACGCGCCGATCGCGTACTCGATGGTGTTCACCCCGGACCCGGTGTCCGAGGCGGTGACGGTGACCGTGGCCATGTCGGTGTAGGTGCCGTCGGGATTGCGTTCGCCGCCGACCGTGGCCGAGGTGTCCGGCGGGGTAGTGTCGTCGCTCGGCGGGGCGACGACGGTGAACTCGGCGGTCTTCTCGGCGGAGACGTTGCCGGCCCTGTCGTAGGCGCGGTAGCGGACGGTGTGGGTGCCGACCCGGTCGACGACGACGGGGGCGGTGTACGGGAGCCAGTCACCACCCGAGGCGCCGAACGCGTACTGGATGCGGTCGACTCCCGACCCGCCGTCCTCGTCCGTCGCCCGGATGCCGACGCCGGCCGACCCGACGTACTGCCCCTGCGCGTTCCGCGTCCCGGAGACCTCCGCCGTGACCTCGGGCGGGGTCGTGTCCTCGCCGCTGCCCTCCGTCACCACGAGGATGCCCTGCATGGACCCGTGGCCGGGAATGGTGCAGTGGTAGAAGTAACGGCCCGGGGTGAGCGTGACCTCGGCGGTGTGCCGGCCGCCCGCGTCGTCGTTCGGGCCGGCCAGGATGTTCAGCGGGACGTCGCCGTTGAACTCGGGGTCGCCGGTCGCGAAGGTGAGGGTGTGCGGCATGCCGGTGGTGTTGCCGGTGGCCGCGCTGTTCTCGAAGACGATCGTCGCCCGGCCCGCCACCGCGGTCGCGGGCGCCGAGGTGTACTTGGTGATGTCGTCCCCGGCCGTCCAGGTGAGCACCTGGGCGGCCGATGGGGCGGCGGGCGCGGCGGGCGGTTCGCTCCGCCCGGCCGCCGCCGGGGCCGACTGCACTCCGAGCAGCAGGAGCAGCCCCGCCAGCAGGGCGGCCACCGTCCTCCGCGGGCGTCGTACGGTTCTCACGACTGCGCCCCCCTCGCCAGCTGGCCGGCGGCCGGCGTGGGACCGCCGCCGGTGTAGGTCACCCGCCACAGGGCGGACTTGGCGTCCGAGGTGAAGAAGCCGCGGCCGTAGTCGAGCACGTACAGCGCGCCGTCCGGACCGAACTTCCAGTCCATCAGGTTCTTGATGCCGTCGTTGCCGACCGGGACGATCTTCTTCAGCGACTCGGAGTGCACCGGCAGTCCGCCGTCGCCCTGCGTCCTCGGGTCCATCAGTACGGCGTTGCGGGGCTGGTCGGCGTCGTAGAAGTCGCCGATGAACCACTTGCCGTCCCAGTAGGCGGGCCAGGCCACGTCACTGCCGGGCGTGACGGCGGCGCGCCGGTAGACCGGCCCGTTCATCGCGGCCTGCCCGCCGCCCTTGAGCCACGGCAGCCGGTAGGCGGCGTCCTCCAGCCGGTACGACGGGATCCCGGCGGCGTCGCGCGGGAAGTCCGGTCCGCCGCCCTGCGGGGAGTACCAGATGTTGTTGCCGGTGACCGGCGGCAGGTTCACCAGGCCGTCGTTGTTCGGGGACTCGTTCCTCGGCCGGTCGCAGTCGTACCAGCCGAGCGGCTTCGACGGGTCCGGCAGGTTCCGGTCCCGGTACGGCTGCTTGTTGCCCATGCAGTACGGCCAGCCGCGGTTGCCCGCCTCGGTGATCACGGCGAACGTGTCGTACTTCGCCGGACCCCACACCGGCGACGGCGCCGAGGCGTCCGGGCCGACCCAGCCCGCGTAGAGGACGTCGGTGGTCTTGTCGACGAAGATGCGCGCCGGGTTCCTGACGCCCATCACATAGATCTCGCCGCGGGTCTTGCCGCCGCCCTCGTCGGTCTCCTCGCCCGTGAAGAGGTTCCCCTCGGGGAGGGTGTACGTCCCGTCGGGCTCCGGATGGATGCGCAGGATCTTGCCGTTGAGGTTGTTGGTGTTGCCGGCGGTGCGGCGCGCGTCGGCGAAGGACACGCCCTTGTAGGCGGGCTCCGGGTTGTTGCCGGAGTAACCGTCGCTGAAGCGGCTGGAGTTGTTGTCGCCGGTCGCGATGTACAGGTTGCCCCTGGAGTCCCAGGCCATCCCGCCGCCCGCGTGGCAGCAGCTGTGGATCTGCACCGGCCACTCGAGCAGCACCTTCTCACTGCCCGGGTCCAGCCTGTCCGTGGCCCGGTCGAGGGTGAAGCGGGAGACGCGCCGCTTCGCCGTCCGGGTCTCGCGGTCGATCCCGGAGTGCGGCGTGTAGTGCAGGTACACCCAGCCGTTCTCCTCGAAGCGGGGGTCGAGTTCGATGCCGAGCAGGCCCTCCTCGACCTTGACCAGCTCGTCTCCGCCGCCCTTGTTCCCGAAGACGGTCAGCGCGCCCGCCAGGGTGACCTGCCCGGTCCTCGGGTCGTAGACGTGGATCTCGCCCCTGCCCTTGCCGATGTCCGGGTCGTTCCAGTCGGTGATCACCGGCTGGGAGGAGTCGGCGCCGCCGCGGCCGATGTAGAAGACCCGCCCGTCCGGGGCGGTGACCAGGCCGTGCGGCTCGCCGATCTGGTCGTTGCGGCCGGGCTGGTTGGGCTTGGTCAGCCGTTCGGCCCGGTAGTTGCCGTCGATGGTGGCCTTGCAGTCGGCGCGCACCAACCGGGTGGTCCACAGCAGGGCGCCGCGCAGATGGGCGCGGAAGTCGGTCTCGTCGTACGACGACACGGTGCCGCCCATGCCGGTGTAGAAGGAGCGGCCGCCGTCGTAGTCACGGCACCAGCTGACGGGATGGTCCCAGCCGGCCGCACCGGTGCCGGGCCGGTACGTGGACTCCCGGACCCGGGCGACCGTGTGCACCGTGCCGGAGGGGTTCTTCACCCAGTTCAGCCACCGGTCGGGCCGTTTCCACTGCACCGGCAGGTCCCTGGTGGCCGGGTGCAGGCGGTCGCCGGCCTCCACCGTGGCCCGCTGCACGTCGGCGGGGCTCGCGGAGGCCGGGCGGGCGCCGATCAGCCCGGTGAACCACGCCGAGTACGGCTCCGCGCGGGCCGCGTCGTGGATGCCGACGAACCCCCCGCCCGCTTCCATGTACGCCTCCAGACCCGCTTCCTGCTCGGGGTCGAGGACGTCGCCGCCCCCGGTGAGGAACACGATCGCGTTGAACCGTCCCAGCCTGGTTCCGTCGGTGAAGACCGAGGCGTCGTCGGTGGCCTCGACCTTGAAGCGCTGGTCCACCGGGCCGGACAGCCCGATCCGTTCGATCGCCTCGATCCCGGCGTTCACCAGCGGGGACTCGTCCCCGGGGGCCGCGGAACCGTGGAAGATCAGCACCCGTACGTTCGCGCCGCCCGGGGGCGACTTCACGGACATCGTTGTCAGGGACGGTTCCGGTTCCGGGCGCGCACTCGCGGCGGGACCGGACAGCAGGCCGGCGGTGAGCAGACCGGCGGTCAGGACGGCCGGCGCGGCGCGTGCGCCGGTGCCCAACCGTCGTCGTTTCCTGGGACTTTGGTGCGGTGTGGACCGCATGTGGTCACCCACCCCTCGTCGGTCACGGCAACAGCGCCAAGGAAGCTAGACCTCTTTGCGCGGCCCGCCAATAGGTACGACCGGGATCGAACGAACTTTGTCCTGGGTGTGGATAAACCCGGTGCGCCCCGCTACCGTCTCGACTCCCGTACCGGAGTGGGGAGTTCGGCATGGACAGACGTGGGTTCAACCGGCGGGTCCTCCTGGGCGGCGCGGCGGCCGCCGCGACATCGTTGTCCCTCGCGGCGGCGCCCGAGGCCAGCGGCGCCGGTGAAGCGGTGAGGACGGCCCCGGCCGGCGGGGAGGTGAAACGCGTCCGGCTGTACGCCGAGCGACTCGCCGACGGGCAGATGGGCTACGGACTCGAACGGGGCGAGGCGACGATCCCGGGACCGCTGATCGAGCTGAACGAGGGCGACACCCTGCACATCGACTTCGAGAACACCATGGACGTGCCCGTGAGCCTGCACGTCCACGGTCTCGACTACGAGATCTCCAGCGACGGCACCAGGCAGAACGGGAGCGACGTCGAACCCGGCGGCACCCGCACCTACACCTGGCGCACCCACGCCCCGGGCCGCCGCAAGGACGGCACCTGGCGGGCGGGCAGCGCCGGTTACTGGCACTACCACGACCACGTGGTCGGCACCGAACACGGCACCGGCGGCATCCGCAAGGGCCTGTACGGACCGGTGATCGTCCGGCGCAAGGGCGACATCCTGCCGGACCGGACCCACACCATCGTCTTCAACGACATGACCGTCAACAACCGGCCCCCGCACACCGGGCCGGACTTCGAGGCGACGGTCGGCGACCGGGTCGAGTTCGTGATGATCACGCACGGTGAGTACTACCACACCTTCCACCTGCACGGACATCGCTGGGCCGACAACCGCACCGGCATGCTGACCGGCCCCGACGACCCCAGCCAGGTCATCGACAACAAGATCGTCGGCCCGGCGGACTCCTTCGGGTTCCAGGTCGTCGCGGGGGAGGGCGTCGGAGCCGGCGCCTGGATGTACCACTGCCACGTGCAGAGCCACTCCGACATGGGGATGGTGGGGCTGTTCCTGGTACGGAAACCGGACGGCACGATCCCCGGGTACGAGCCGCACGACCCCCACGAGCCGCACGGCTCCGGCACCGTTCGCGGGTCAGGGCCGGCGACCGGACACGAGCACGGCCACTGACGGGCGCCGCGGGCCGGCCGGGCCCGCCCACCGGTGCCACGGGCCCCGCGCCCGGGCCGGACCCGCCTGGTTATCCTTTTCGGCAACCGCCGAGGAGGAGTCCCGAAGTGACCGAGGCAGCGTCGCGACCCACGCTGGAGGCCGTGGCCGCGCGGGCGGGCGTGTCCCGGGCCACCGTGTCGCGGGTGGTCAACGGCGGGGAGGGGGTCCGCGAGCCCCTCGTGGAGCGGGTCCGGCAGGCGGTGGAGGAACTCGGCTACGTCCCCAACCAGGCGGCCCGCAGCCTGGTGACCAGGCGGCACGACGCGGTCGCCGTCGTCATCGCCGAACCGGAGGACCGGGTCTTCGCCGACCCGTTCTTCGCGCGGCAGCTGCGGGGCATCAGCAAGGAACTGACCGCCCACGACAACCAGCTGGTGCTGCTGCTCACGGAGGGCCGCGACGACCACGCGCGCGTGGCCCGCTACCTGGCCGGCGGCCATGTCGACGGCGCGCTGGTGTTCTCCCTGCACCTCGACGACCCGCTGCCCGGCCTCATCCGGCACGCCGGGGTGCCGACGGTGTTCGGCGGGCGGCCCGGCTGGAGCGACGGCGCGGGACGGGCCGCCTACGTCGACAGCGACAACCGCGGCGGCGCCCGCGCGGCCGTACGCCACCTCGCGGACCTGGGCCGCACACGCATCGCGCACATCACCGGCCCGCTCGACCAGACCTCGGCGGCGGACCGCCTCGACGGCTACCGGGACGTGGTGGGCCACGCGGAGCCCCTGCTGGTCGTGGAGAGCGACTTCACACCGGGCGGCGGGGAGCGGGCCATGCGCGCGCTCCTGGACCGGGTTCCCGGCCTGGACGCCGTGTTCGCCGCCAACGACCTGACCGCCGCGGGTGCCCTGCGGGTGCTGCGGGAGCGCGGCCGGCGCGTCCCCGACGACGTCGCGGTGATCGGCTTCGACGACATGCTGCCCCTGGCGGAACAGACCGACCCGCCGCTGACGACCGTCCGTCAGGACATCGAGGAGATGGGCCGCTTGATGGCCCGCATGCTGCTGCACCGCCCCGGCCCCGGCGCGCCGGGCGGCGACGGCGCCGAAGCGGACGCCGCTGCCGGTGTCGTGCTGCCCACGACGCTGATCCGGCGGGCCTCCGCCTGACGGGCGCCCGTACCCGCGCGGGACCCGTCACGCCGCGCGGTACCCGGCGCGCCCGCGCGTCACCCGGCCGGGCGCCGCTCCGGCTCACTCACTCCCGCGGCGGTGCGCTCGTGATCACGGCGAAGCGGGCGCCGTACGGGTCGGCGAGCTTGGCGATGCGGCCGACGTCGGGCATGTCGGTGGCGGGCATGCGGACCGTGCCGCCCAGCCGCTCGGCCTCGGCGACGGTGGCGTCGGCGTCCTCGGCCTCGAAGTACGGCAGCCAGCAGGGGCCCGCGTCCGCCTCCGTCGGATCGTCGGCCAGCGGCACCATGCCGCCGAACATGGAGTCCTCGCCGCCGCCCGCGGGATTGACCGTGGTGTAGACGCCGCCGGGGAACGGGACGCCGAAGGTCTCCAGGCCCAGCACCGCGCGGTAGAACGCGGCGGCGGCCGGCAGGTCCGCCGTGTACAGCTCCACCCAGCACAGCGAGCCGGGCTCGCCCGCCACGTCGATGCCCGCGGTCCGGCCGGGCTGCCAGATGCCGAACGGCACGCCCGCCTTGTCGGAGAGGATCGCCATCCGGCCCTCGTCCCTCACCTCCATGGGCCGCAGCAGCACACCGCCGTGCGCCTGTTCGGCCGCCCGCGTGGTGGCCTCCGCGTCCGGGCTCCGGAAGTAGACCGTCCAGGAGGGCGGACCCTGTTCCGGGGCGGCCCGCATCCCGCCGGCCACCATACGGCCGTCGAGCTGGAAGAAGCCGTACCCGCCGGCCCCGGGCCCCGCCGACCGGAAGCGCCAGCCGAACAGACCGCCGTAGAACGAGGCGGCGCCCTCGATGTCGGGAGTGCCGACGTCGACCCAGTTCGGGGCGCCGTCGGCGAAACGGGTGGTGAGCATCTTCGCCCTCCTCGGAAGGGTCCCGTTGCCTGCTCTGCCGAGTCTGGCACCGCCCACCGGCAACCGCCGCCGGAACACCCACCGGTGGTCACTCGTGGTGACCGCCGTGGTTTTCGCCGGTTTCGGTGTCTGCGCGCGCCGCCGTGCGCCGGGCACCCCGCGCGGGGCATCATCGGGGCGGCCGGAGGCCCTGGAACGCCGCGTTGATCCGGCGTTGATCGAACGTTTTTCGCCGTCCGGCAGGCTCTCGGCCATGCAGCTCGAAACCATCACCCCGGCCACCCCCGTCTGGCAGGCGCAGGCCCTGTGCGCGCAGACCGGTGCGGACTTCTTCTTTCCCGAGCCCGGCAGCTCGGTGCGCGAGGCGAAGCGCATCTGCGGCATGTGCGAGATGCGGGCCGCCTGCCTCGAGTACGCCCTCACCCACGACGAGCGCTTCGGCGTCTGGGGCGGCCTGTCGGAGAAGGAACGCCTGCGGCTGCGCCGCACCTCGCACTGAAGCGGAACCGGGGGAGCCCGGGATCACCCGCTCGCCGTCCTCGGGCGCGGAACACCGCGGTGGGTGCTTGACGGACCGGACACGGACACGGGCGCGTACACGGACGCCGTCACGGACGGGGAGCCGATGGCCTTCCACCGGGTGGTGGCCAGGCGGTGTGCCCGGCCCGTCGACGACCCGTCCGGCTGCACACCGGACAGGCCGCCGCCTTCGCCCGCGACGGCCGGCTGCGCAGCAGCAAGCCACGCGGCACCTGAGTCCAGGCCGCCGACGCCACCGTGACGGCCGCCACCGGAACCGGGGTGGGCGACCGGTATGAGGACGCACCACTGGCCGCGCCGGGCACCGGCGACGTCTTCCACGGGCCGTAGGGCCGCCATGTCCGCGCGTCGCCCCGCCGCCGGGTCGGCCCCTTCCGCCACCGGCTGTGCCCGCACCGGGCCGCCTACAACACCGCACAGCGCGGCATGACCACGGCCGGCGCCGGCCGCCGTGCTCCCCGCGCGCGGTTACAGGGCCGCGCGGGCGGCCATCCGCGCCTTGCGGGCCGCCAGCTTCTCGTCGAACTTCGACGCCTCGGAGTCCAGGCCGTTCATGAACAGGCCCAGTTCCTCCTGCGCCTTGAGGCCCTCCGGGCCGAGCCCGTCGATCTCCAGGACCTTCAGGAAGCGCAGCACCGGCTGGAGCACGTCGTCGTGGTGGATGCGCAGGTTGTACACCTCGCCGATGGCCATCTGCGCGGCGGCCCGCTCGAACCCGGGGATGCCGTGCCCGGGCATGCGGAAGTTGACGACGACGTCGCGCACGGCCTGCATGGTGAGGTCGGGCGCCAGCTCGAAGGCCGCCTTGAGCAGGTTCCGGTAGAACACCATGTGCAGGTTCTCGTCGGTGGCGATCCGCGCCAGCATGCGGTCGCAGACCGGGTCGCCGGACTGGTGGCCGGTGTTGCGGTGGGAGATGCGGGTGGCGAGTTCCTGGAAGGCGACGTAGGCGATCGAGTGCAGCATCGAGTGCCGGTTGTCCGACTCGAAGCCCTCGCTCATGTGGGACATGCGGAACTGCTCCAGCTTGTCCGGGTCCACCGCGCGCGAGGTGAGCAGGTAGTCGCGCATGACGATGCCGTGCCGGCCCTCCTCGGCGGTCCAGCGGTGCACCCAGGTGCCCCAGGCGCCGTCCCGGCCGAACAGGCTGGCGATCTCGTGGTGGTAGCTGGGCAGGTTGTCCTCGGTCAGCAGGTTCACCACGAGGGCGATCCGGCCGATCTCGGTCACCTTGGACTGCTCCTTGTCCCAGGCCTCGCCGTCCTCGAAGAGGCCGGGGAAGTTGCGGCCGTCGGACCACGGCACGTACTCGTGCGGCATCCAGTCCTTGGCGACCTTCAGGTGACGGTTGAGTTCCTTCTCGACCACTTCCTCCAAGGCGTACAGCAGCCGTGCGTCGGTCCAGACGGAGGGACTGCCGAGGTGGGGAGAGGTCATCGTCACGGGTACTCCAGGGGGACGGGCTTTGAGACATACAGGTGCCCCGGCGGGCGGCGCCGGAACCTACGGGATCGTAGGCTACGAATCCGTAGGTTACGAAGCCGTCGCCTAAGGCCGCCGTAAAGAGCGCTGATCAGGGCCCTGCTCGCGGGTTGTTCCGGCAACCGGAAAAGCCCCGGGACGCGCAGGTCCCGGGCTGGACCGGTGAGCGGATCATCCGGTCAGGCGTACAGCTCGCGCAGCCGCACCGAGAGGCATGTCACACAGCCCTCCAGCTTCTCGAACTCGCCGATGTCGACGACCACCGGCTCGTAGCCGAGGTCGGCGAACAACTCGGCGGTCTTCGGGGCGCTGGCCGCCATCAGCAGCTTGTGACCGCCGAGCAGCACCACGTGGGACCCGGAGTCCTCCGGCACGTGCAGGAAACGCCCGAACAGCGACGGCGTGTCCATCAGCGGGATGCGCCCGATCACCGTCCCGTCCGGCAGCGCCGTGACCGCCGACTTCAGGTGCAGCACCTTGCTCACCGGGACGGACACCACCCGCGCGCCCAGGGGCTCGAAGGCGGCCCGCAACTGCTGCACGCCCGCCGCGTTGGTACGGCCGCCGCGGCCCACGTAGATGGTGTCGCCGATCTTCAGGACGTCGCCGCCGTCCAGGGTGCCGGGGTCCCAGATCCAGTTCACCGAGCAGCCGAGGCTCGCCACGGTCTCCTCGACCGCGATGGTCTCGGCGCGCCGGGACTGCGCGCCGGGCCGGGTGATCAGGGCGACGTTCTTGTACATCACCACGGTGTCCTCGACGAACACCGAGTCGGGACAGTCGTCGGCGGGGTCGACCTCGACGGTCTCCCAGCCGTGGGTGCGCAGCGCCTCCGCGTACGCCTCCCACTGCTTCACCGCGCGGTCGAGGTCGACCTCCGTACGTGCGACGTGCGTGACGAGGCCTTCGGCCAGGCGGGGGCTGGGACGGCGGATGAGGGCCTTCTTGCTGGGCACGAGGGTCTCCGTATCGGATGGGTGGTTCTGGGCGTGGCCGAAACCCGTCGGGTGCCGGCGCACATCATGCAGGCCCATTGTCGGACGGCCGGCCGGCCGGGCGCGGACGGGTGCCGCCCTCCCCACGGTCCGCGCCCCCGTCGTCTGCCGTCGCCGCCCCGCGCCCCATCGGCGCCTGCCCGCCGCCTCAGCGCGCCCCCGTGACCCGCCGCAGGTGCTCGCCGGTGAACGACCCCTCCGCCCGCAGCAGCTCGCCCGGGGTCCCCTCGAACACCACGCGGCCACCGTCCCGGCCACCGCCCGGGCCGAGGTCCACCACCCAGTCGGCGTGGGCCACCACGTCGAGGTTGTGCTCGACGACCACGACCGTGTTGCCCGCGTCGACCAGCCGGTCGAGCAGCGCCAGCAGTCCGTCGACGTCCGACATGTGCAGCCCGGTCGTCGGCTCGTCGAGGACGTAGACCGCCCCGGTGCGGTGCAGCCGGGTCGCCAGCTTGATCCGCTGGCGTTCGCCGCCGGAGAGCGTCGACAGCGGCTGACCGAGGGTCAGGTAGGTCAGGCCCACGTCGCGCAGGGCGCGCAGCCGCCGCCGTACGCCGGAGTCCGCGAAGAACTCCAGGGCCTGCTCGGCGGTCATCTCCAGCACGTCCGCGACGGAGTGGCCGCCCACGGTCAGCCGCAGCACCTCCTCCCGGAACCGCCGTCCTTCGCAGGTGTGACACGTGGTCGTCACCGGGTCCATGAAGGCGAGGTCCGTGTAGATCACCCCGCGGCCCCCGCAGGTGTCGCAGGCGCCCGCGGAGTTGAAGCTGAACAGGCCCGGGTCGGCGCCCGTCTCCCGTGCGAAGAGCCGCCGTACGGTGTCCATCACCCCCAGGTAGGTCGCGGGCGTCGACCGCGCGGAGATGCCGATGGACGACTGGTCGACGACCACGGCCTCCGGGTGCGCCTCGGTCAGCTCGGCGACCAGTGTGCTCTTCCCGGACCCGGCGACACCGGTCACCGCCGTGAGCACCCCGGCCGGGAACCGGACGGTGACGTCCCGCAGGTTGTGCCGGCCGGCGCCCTTGACCCACAGCTCGCCGGCCGCCTCGCGGACACGCGTCTTCACCGTCGTACGGCGTCCCAGGCACCGCCCGGTCAGCGTCCCGGACCCGGCCAGCTCGCGCGGGGTCCCCTCGAAGACGACCCGGCCCCCGTCGGCGCCCGCGCGGGGGCCCATGTCGACCACGTGGTCGGCGAGCGCGATGACGTCCGGGTCGTGCTCGACGACCAGCACCGTGTTGCCCTTGTCGCGCAGCCGCAGCAGCAGATCGCCGAGCCGGCCGACGTCGCGCGGGTGCAGCCCGACGCTGGGCTCGTCGAAGATGTACGTCATCCCGGTCAGGCTGGAGCCCAGGTGGCGCACGGTCTTCAGGCGCTGGCCCTCGCCCCCGGAGAGGGTGGCCGTCTCCCGGTCCAGACTGAGGTAGCCGAGCCCGATCGCCTCGATGCGCTCCAGTGCGGCGACCGCGGCCCGCGCGATCGGCCGGGCCACCGGATCGCGGATCCCCTCCAGCACCCCGATCAGGTCGCCGACCTGCATCCGGGCGCAGTCGGCGATGGACAGGCCGTCGATCCGGGTGGCGAGCGCGGCGGCGTTGAGCCGTGCCCCCGCGCACTGCGGGCAGGTGTCCTCGACCAGGAACCGCGCGACGAGGTCGCGGGTCTTCTGGCTGAGCGCGGACAGGTCCCGCTTCAGATAGAGCCGTTCGAACCGGTCGGCCAGGCCCTCGTAGTCGTGTGCCCAGGAGCCGCCACTGCCGTCGACGGTGACCTTCGTGCCGCGCCCGCGCAGCAGGAACTCCCGCTCGGCGGCGGTGAACTCGCCGACCGGCTTGTGGGCGTCCAGCTCCGCCGCGTTGGTGTACGTCTTCCCGTGCCAGGTGCCCACCGCGAACGGCGGGAACAGGATCGCGCCGTCCGCCAGGGACCTGGCCGGGTCGAGGATCCGGTCCCAGGCGGGCTGCACGGTCCGGCCCAGACCGTCGCAGCGCGGGCACATGCCCGACGGGTCGTTGAACGAGTACGCCGTGGCCGGTCCGGCGCTGGGGGTGCCGTGCCGGGAGAACAGCACCCGCAGCACCGAGTAGACGTCGGTCATGGTGCCGACCGTGGACCGCGAATGGCCCCCGACCGGCTTCTGGTCGACGACGATCGCGGGCGACAGGTCCTCCAGGGCGTCCGCGTGCGGCTGCTCGTACTTGGGCAGCCGGTTGCGCACGAACCACGTGAAGGTCTCGTTGAGCTGGCGCTGCGACTCGACCGCGATGGTGTCGAACACGATCGACGACTTCCCCGATCCCGAGACGCCGGTGAACACGGTCAGCCGGCCCTTCGGGATGCGGAGCGTGACGTCCTTGAGGTTGTTCTCCCGGGCTCCGACGATGCTGATGAACTCGCTCATGCCTCCGACGCTAGGAGGGATACCCGACAGCCTCTGGCGTGATTTCCGTGAGTTCTCCGTCCAGTCGCAGCCAGCGGGTGATTCCGAGGGACTCCAGGAACGGCAGGTCGTGGCTGGCCACGATCAGCGCCCCCTCGTACGACTCCAGGGCGGTGGTGAGCTGCCGCACGCTCGCCATGTCCAGGTTGTTCGTCGGCTCGTCCAGCATCAGCAGCTGCGGGGCCGGTTCCGCCAGCATCAGCGCGGCCAGCGCCGCCCGGAAGCGCTCGCCGCCGGACAGGGTGCCCGCCTTCTGGTCGGCTCGGGCACCCCGGAACAGGAACCGGGCCAGCCGCGCCCGGATCCGGTTGTTCGTGGCGTCCGGCGCGAACCGGGCCACGTTCTCGGCGACCGTCAGCTCACCGTCGAGGACGTCGAGGCGCTGCGGCAGGAACCGCAGCGGCACGTGCGCCGTCGCCTCCCCGGACACCGGCGCCAGTTCCCCGGCGATGGTGCGCAGCAGGGTGGTCTTGCCCGCCCCGTTGCGCCCGATCAGCGCGATCCGTTCCGGGCCGTGCAGGTCGTAACCGCCCGCCACGCGCGCGCCGTAGGCCAGTTCCAGGTCGCGCAGGGTGAGCACGGTCCGGCCCGCGGGCACGGCGGTGTGCGGCAGGTCGACGCGGATCTCGTCGTCGTCCCGTACGGCCTCCGCCGCCTCGTCGAGCCGTTCCCTGGCCTCGGCCAGCTTCTCCTCGTGCATGATGCGGTGCTTGCCGGCGGAGACCTGAGCCGCGCGCTTGCGCGCCCCCATGACGATCTTGGGTTCACGCTTGCTGTCCCACATCTTCTGGCCGTACCGCTTGCGGCGGGCCAGCTTCATGTGGGCGTCCGACAGCTCCCGCTTCTGCTTGCGCAGGTCCGCCTCGGCGACCCGCACCATGCGCTCGGCCGCCTCCTGTTCGGCGGCGAGCGCCTCCTCGTAGGCCGAGAAGTTGCCGCCGTACCAGGTGATCTCGCCGGAGCGCAGATCGGCGATCTGGTCGACGCGGTCGAGGAGTTCGCGGTCGTGGCTGACCACGACCATCACCCCCGGCCAGGACTCGACGGCCGTGTACAGCCGGCGGCGGGCGTACAGGTCGAGGTTGTTGGTCGGCTCGTCCAGCAGCAGGACGTCCGGCCGGTCGAGCAGCAGCGCGGCCAGCCGCAGCAGCACCGACTCGCCACCGGACACCTCGCCGATGGTGCGGTCGAGGCCGATGTGGCCGAGGCCGAGTTCGCCGAGGGTCGCCAGCGCCCGTTCCTCGACGTCCCAGTCGTCGCCGACCGTCTCGAAGTGCCGCTCGGACACGTCACCGGCCTCGATGGCGTGCAGGGCGGCGCGCCGGGCGGCGATGCCCAGTGCCTCGTCGACCCGCAGGGCGGTGTCCAGCGTGACGTTCTGCGGGAGGTAACCGACCCGGCCCGCGGCGCGCACGCTGCCGTCGGTGGGGGTCAGTTCCCCGGCGATCAGCTTCAACAGGGTGGATTTCCCCGACCCGTTGACGCCGACGAGCCCGGTGCGGCCG
This sequence comes from Streptomyces glaucescens, assembly GCF_000761215.1. Classification (GTDB taxonomy): domain Bacteria; phylum Actinomycetota; class Actinomycetes; order Streptomycetales; family Streptomycetaceae; genus Streptomyces; species Streptomyces glaucescens_B. The sequence goes on from NZ_CP009438.1 coordinate 6,424,004, forward strand.
GGACCGAAGGAGGCGTCCAGGCCGTCGAAGACGGAGGTGCCGTCGGGCCAGGTGAAGGACAGGGAGGTACAGGTGAGGGAAGTATGCATACGGGCCTCGCGGTTGCTTGATGCGGTCAGGAGCAACGCGTGTCGAGACACCGGGGAGCGGCGACCGGGGGAGGGGTCCGCGAAGGCACGGGGAGAAAAGGAAAAAAACCCTGCACCGCAAGGACGGCTCGACGCCGAGGTCGCACGCGACGCACACACGGATCGTGTGTGACGTGGTGTCTCAGGACCTCAGAGGAGCAACGTCCTTCTCCAATCGGCGGCAACAGGAACGCCATACACCGTACGAGAGCGGCTGCGCAGTGTCAACGGTTTTCCCGCGCGCCCCGCCGCCCCTCCGCTGCGACCCCTTCACGATCACGTCGGATTCCTGCCGGACCGGCCTGCGCGCGGGCTGCTTGAGTGAGTGCCATGACCCACGACACCTCCCTGCGCGACCGCGCCCTCGTCTTCCGGTCCCTGCACGTCCCCGGCAGGCCGCTGGTCCTGCCCAACGCCTGGGACCGGGCCAGCGCCCGTCTCGTCGAGCAGGCCGGTGCCGCCGCCGTGGCCACCACCAGCGCCGGACTCGCCTGGGAGCTGGGCGCGCCCGACGGCGACCGCCTGGAGCGCGACCGGGCACTGACCGCCGTCGCGGCCGTCGCGAGCGCGGTCCGGGTGCCGGTGAGCGCCGACATCGAGAGCGGCTACGCGGCGGACGCGGCGGGCGTCGCCGGCACCGTCCGCGCGGTGCTCGCGGCAGGCGCCGTCGGGATCAACATCGAGGACGCGCTGCACGTGCCCGGCCGGGGCCCGCTGCGCCCGGTGGCCGAGCAGGCCGAGCGGATAGCCGCCGCCCGCGCGGCGGCGGACGAGGCTGGTGTGCCGCTGTTCGTCAACGCGCGCGTGGACACCTTCCTGTGCGGCGCGGGGGGAGTGGACGCCACGCTGGAGCGGGCCGCGGCCTTCCTCGCCGCGGGCGCCGACGGGATCTTCGTCCCCGGGGCCGTCGACCCGGGGACGGTGGAACTGCTCGCCGAGGGCGTCGACGGGCCGCTGAACGTGCTGGCCGGCCCCGGCGCGCCGTCCGTGGCGGAGCTGGCCGCGCTGGGCGTCGCGCGGGTGAGCGTGGGCGCCGCCCTGGCCCAGGCCGCGCACGCCCTGGTCCGCCGCGCCGCGCGGGAGCTGCTGGGCGCGGGGACCTACAACACGCTGGCCGACGGGCTCGGCTACGGCGAGCTGAACGCGCTGCTCGGGGGCACCCCCTAGCAGGCGTCCCGCATCAGCACCGCGAGATCGTGGTCCAGGTCCAGGTGCGCGTCCTCCAGGCCCTCGGGCACCAGCCGGTGCGTCGCCTCCAGGAAGCGGCGTATCTCGGCCGAGTGGACGTGCACCACGGCGGTGCCCTCGGGGGCGTGGAACTCCAGGACCGTGCGGTCGTAGCCGTACGGCCGCACGCGGACGTCTCCCTGGCCCTCGGGGCCCTCCTGGCCCGCGGCGAGGAGTTCGCGGGAGAACGTCCAGCAGACCTCCACGCCCTCCAGGGTGGCCTGGGCCGGGAAGGTCATCCGAACCGCGAACGGATCGCGCCGGTCGTAGTACAGCGTGGCCGGGATGCTCGGCATCCGCGGCGCGGCGGCGACGAGGCGGGCCTCGACGGGCTGCTCGATGACGGTGGACAACGCCTTGCTCCCTTGTGACGGCCGGACGGACTTCCGGGAATGAGGCCGGGCACTGGGTGAGACGTCGGAATCGGCCCGTCCGTGCATGCCCGTGCCGCGTGACCTCCGTCACCGTGTTCCTTCTCCGCCGCGATTCAGTCATATGGATGTGCCACGTGGGGTGACCTGCGGCTTTTGCCCGCATCCGATCCCGGGTGGCCGCCGAGACCGCCCCGCGCGGAGGCCCTCTGGACGGCGCCCGGCAGGTCCGCTAGCTTCGCCCGCCATGAGGCGCTGGGGGAGCACGGGAAACGGGACACCGACGGGACGAGCGGCAGGCGCCGGACGGCCGGCACCGGCGGGACGCGCGGGACGGGCCGGACGCGCGGGACGGGCCGGACGCGCGGGCAGGGCCGTCGCCGCCGTCGCCGCCGTGCTGGCGGTCGCCGCGCTGACGGCGGTCCCCGCGCGGGCCCACGTCCCGGCCCCGCACCCCACCCCCAGCCCCGCGGCCCCGCACTGGGCCCTGAAGGACACCGGCCCCACCGAGGCGCGCTTCCGTGGCCTGGCCGCCGTGAGCCGGGACGTGGCCTGGGTGTCCGGCACCGGCGGCACGGTCCTGCGCACCACCGACGGCGGGGCGGGCTGGCGCGACGTCTCCCCGCCCGGCACGGCCGGCCTGCAGTTCCGCGACATCGAGGCGTTCGACGCGCGCCGGGCCGTGGTGCTGGCCATCGGTGAGGGCGAGGCGTCGCGCGTCTACCGCACCGACGACGGCGGAGCGACCTGGACGGAGTCGTTCCGCAACACTGACTCGCGCGCCTTCTACGACTGCATGGCCTTCTTCGACCGCCGCCACGGACTGGCGATGAGCGACCCGGTGGACGGCAGGTTCCGCCTCCTGGCCACCCGCGACGGCGGCCGGTCCTGGCGGCTGCTGCCCGACGCGGGCATGCCGCCCGCCCTGGAGGGTGAGGCCGGGTTCGCCGCGAGCGGGCAGTGCCTGGTCACCGCCGGACCGCGGGACGTGTGGCTGGCCACCGGCGGAGCCGCACGCGCGCGCGTCCTGCACTCCGGGGACCGCGGGCTGACCTGGACGGCCACCGACACCCCGCTCCCGGCCGGCGACGCGGCCCGCGGCGTCTTCGCCCTCGCCTTCCGCGACCGCGCCCACGGTCTCGCCGTCGGCGGCGACTACCGCCCCGGCCAGAGCGCGCCCCGCGCGGCGGCGCACACCACCGACGGCGGCCGCCGCTGGCGGCCCGCCCCCACGCCTCCGTCCGCCTACCGGTCCGGCGTCGCCTGGCTCCCGCACCACCGCACCGCGGCCCTCGCCGTCGGCCCCACCGGCACCGACCTCACCACGGACGCCGGCCGGACCTGGCGCACGGTGGACAGCGGCTCGTACGACACCGTGGACTGCGCCCCTGACCGGGGCTGTTGGGCCGCCGGGGAGCAGGGCCGTGTGGCCCGCCTGGAGCACTGAACGCGCGGAGGGCCGTGCGCATCGGCAATGTGGGTACCCGTTCACAGATCGTGAAAGGAAGTGAGCGGACATGCCTCGCGGTTCGAGCCCCAAACGGGAGCGACAGTACGAGCACATCAAGGAGAGCGCCGAGAAGCGCGGCGAGAGCACCGGGCGGGCCAAGGAGATCGCGGCGCGCACGGTGAACAAGGAACGCGCCCGCTCCGGCGAGTCCAAGACCGCCAGCCGCACCTCCACGCAGGACATGTCGTCGTCCAAGCGGGGTGGCCAGCGCTCCGGCAAGGGCTCCCAGGCACCCACCTACGACCAGCTGTACCAGGAGGCCAAGAAGCGCAACATCCATGGCCGTTCGGACATGAACAAGCAGCAGTTGCAGCGCGCGCTCGGCAAGTGAGCCGCACCACCGGCCCACGCGGGCGGCGCGGCCCCGTACGCTCGTGCCCACCATGACGACCGTACGCATCCCCGCGGGCTGGCCCGCGACCGAGGAAGAGGCCCGCGCCGTCCAGGACGAGTTGCGGACCCGAGTGGTGCTGGACGAACCGGGGCCGCCGCCCGGCACCGGACACGTCACCGGAGTCGACGTCGCCTACGACGACGAGCGTGACGTGGTCGTGGCGGCGGCCGTGGTCCTGGACGCGGCGAGCCTGGACCTCCTCGCCGAGGCCACCGCCGTCGGCCGCGTCTCCTTCCCTTACGTGCCCGGCCTCCTCGCCTTCCGGGAGATCCCCACGGTCCTGGCCGCACTCGACGGCCTCCCGTGCCCGCCCGGCCTGGTGGTCTGCGACGGCTACGGTCTGGCCCACCCGCGCCGCTTCGGCCTCGCCAGCCACCTCGGCGTGCTCACCGGCCTGCCCACGATCGGCGTCGCCAAGAACCCCTTCACCTTCACCTACGAGGAGCCGGGCACCCCGCGCGGCGCGTCGGCCCCCCTGCGCGCGGGCGACGAGGAGGTCGGCCGCGCCCTGCGCACCCGCGCCGACGTCAAGCCGGTCTTCGTCTCCGTCGGCCACCGCGTGAGCCTGGACAACGCCTGCGCCCACATCCTGGCCCTGGCCCGCGACTACCGCCTCCCCGAGACCACCCGCCGGGCGGACGCCCTGTGCCGCCGGGCCCTGCGCGAGGCGACCTCCTGAGTACCGCGGCTGAGTACGCGTACGGATGTGCGCCCGGGGCGTGACCGGCAGGCTGGCCGCATGACCTCGCACCGGGCCCCGGAGCCCCTCACCGACCCGCACCGTCCCGTCGAGCGCGCCGTGACGGCCGCGCTGGTCCTCGCCACGCTGGCGGGGCTCGCCTGGATCGCCGGGATGATCTACACGGTGCTGGAGTGGCCGCTGTAGGGCCGCCGGGTCAGCGGCTCGCCGCCACCCGGAAGGTGATGCCGGCCGCGCGCAGCCGCTCGGTCAGGGCGTCGCCCATGGCGACCGCCGTGGTGACCTGTCCGGCCGTCGGCGGCAGGTCGTCGAGGGCGAGGGAGAGGGCGGACTCGGCGAAGATCTTCGCCGTCTCGTCGTAGCCCGGATCGCCGCCCGAGACCTCCGTCAGCACCCGTCGGCCACCCCCCTCCCCGACGAACCGCACCGAGAACCAGCTGCGTGCCCGCTTCTCGGCGCTCGGCCCGTCGCCCGGCTTGAGCCGGCCGGTCAGCCAGCGCCGCGCGGGGGGCAGCTGGGCCGCCGCGAACAGCGCGCCGACGGCCGCCACCGAGCCGACCGCGACCGGCAGCCGCCGCACGGCCGCGTAGTGGCGGTAGCGGAAGTCGGGGCCGTACCGTGCCAGGGCCTTCGCCGAGCGGCCCACGACCTGCGGGTCGATGGTGGGCAGCGGCAGGGCCCAGGCCCCCACCTCGGGGGCGAACCGCGGGGCGCCCGCGGGCGTCGTGGCCCGGCGGCCCACCAGCCGCGGTTCGTGCCGGCGGCGGTCCCGCGCGGCGGCCAGCAGCTGCCGGCCGCGGGCGAACTGGTTGAGCGCGGAGGCGAACGTGCCGCCGGAGAAGGACGCGTCCGCGGAGACGTACCCGTCCACCCTCAGCGGCACGCCCTCCGGCAGGTGCCGGACGGTGAAGTACACGCCCAGGTCGTGCGGCACCGAGTCGAAGCCGCAGGCGTGCAGGAGCCGCGCGCCCGTCTCCCGCGCGCGGGCGTCGTGCCGGACGTACATCAGGTCCACGAACTCCGGCTCGCCGGTCAGGTCGAGGTAGTCCGCGCCGGTGTCCGCGCAGGCGGCGACCAGTTCCTCGCCGTACGTCACGTACGGACCGACCGTCGTGGCCACCACGCGCGCCTGCTCCGCGAGCCGGCGCAGTGAGGCGGGGTCGGCGACGTCCGCCACCAGTACCCCGATCCCCTCGCCGCCGGGCAGTCGTTCGCGCAGTTGCCGCAGCCTGGTCTCGCTGCGCCCCGCGATCGCCCAGCGCAGTTCCCGGGGCGCGTGCGCGGCCAGGTACTCCGCGGTGAGCGTCCCGACGAAGCCGGTCGCCCCGAAGAGCACGATGTCGTACGGACGGTCCGTCCTGTTCAGCCTGGTCATGACACCTCTCGCTCACCGTCGAGCCTCGCAGCCCGCGCCGCTGTCGGTGGCTGAGGCTAGCGTGAGGAGTGCGGAGCCCGAGGACGAGGCCGGAGGTGGACCATGGCGGTGACCGCGAGCGCCCCGGAGAAGTGGGCGAAAGTGCGCGAGTTCGCCCTCGCGCTGCCGGGGGCCGCCGAAAAGTTCCCGTGGGGCGAGTCCGTCGCCGAGGCCGGCCGGAAGGTGTTCGTCTTCCTCGGCGCCGGAGACGGCAGTCACCCCGCGGGCGTCACCGTCAAGCTGACGGACGGCACCGCCCACGCGCACGCGCTGACCGCCCCGGGCGCGGAACCCGCCGGTTACGGCCTCGGCAGGGCGGGCTGGGTCAGCGTCCCGCTGGAGCGCGCGGGGTCGCCGTCGGCGGAACCGCTGTGCGACTGGGTGGAGGAGAGCTGCCGGGCGACCGCCCCCGAGCGGCTGACAGCGGAGGGGGACACGCGCTGAGTGGCCTGGCGGCCCCGGGGATCCGGGCCCAGAATGGCTAAGCGCTTGCTCGTTCCGGGCCTTGTGCCGACTGAAACCTGTTCCTACCATCACCGGTGTTACATCGGTTGTGTCACAGCGAGGGGGCTGGATGGCCACGGCGAGGACGCCGGCGGACGGACCGGTACCCGGCCCGGCGCACGATCCGCCCGCTCCGGCAGGCCCCGGGAATCCGGATCCGCCCGGTCCGGCAGCTCCCGCGGGTCCGGCAGGTCCCGCGGATCCGCCCGCTCCGGCGGGTGCGGCGCACGGGCCGCTCACCGGCGTCCGCGTGGTCGAGCTGGCGGGCATCGGTCCCGGGCCCTTCGCCGCCATGCTCCTCGCCGACCTCGGCGCCGACGTGGTCCGCGTGGACCGCCCCGGCGGTCCCGCTCTCGCCATCGACCCGCGGTTCGACGTCACCAACCGCAACAAGCGCTCGGTGATCGTCGACCTCAAGGCCCCCGACGGCCCGGCGCGCGTCCTCGGCCTGGCCGGCCGCGCCGACATCCTCATCGAGGGCTACCGCCCCGGCGTCGCCGAACGGCTCGGCGTCGGCCCGGACGCCTGCCACGCCCGCAACCCGCGGCTCGTGTACGGCCGGATGACCGGCTGGGGCCAGCAGGGCCCCCTCGCCCACCGCGCGGGCCACGACATCGCCTACATCGCGCTCACCGGTGCCCTCGGCCTGACCGGCAGCCCCGGCGAACCGCCGCCCGCCCCCGCCAACCTGCTCGGCGACTACGCGGGCGGCTCCCTCTACCTCGTCGTCGGTGTCCTCGCCGCCCTCCACCACGCCCGCGCCACCGGCGCCGGGCAGGTGGTCGACGCGGCCATCGTCGACGGCACCGCGCACCTCTCCGCGATGATCCACGGCATGCTCGCCGCCGGCAGCTGGCAGGACCGCCGCGGCGCCAACCTCCTCGACGGCGGCTGCCCCTTCTACGGCACCTACGAGACGGCCGACGGGCGGTACATGGCCGTGGGCGCGCTGGAGCCGCAGTTCTACGACGCCTTCATGGCCCTCCTCGGCATCCCCGGACAGGCGCCGGCCCGCGACGACCTCGCCCGCTGGCCGGAACTGCGCGAGGCGATCGCCGCCCGCTTCAAGGCCCGTACCCGGGACGAGTGGACGGCCGTGTTCGAAGGCACGGACGCGTGCGTGGCCCCCGTGCTGTCCCTGCGCGAAGCGCCGCACCACCCGCACCTCGCCGCCCGCGCGACCTTCACCGGACACGGCGGCATCACCCAGCCCGCCCCCGCCCCCCGCTTCTCCGCGACCCCCACGGCGGTCCGCACCGGCCCGGCCCGGCCCGGCGCCGACACCGGCGCCGTGGCCCGCGACTGGGGCATACCCGGGCTCCTCCCCCCGCCGGCCGGGGCCGCGCCCGGGCAGCCGTACCCACCGGCGGCCCACGGGCCCCTACACCCCTCCCCGCCGGCGGCCGGCGAACCCCTGGACCCCTCCCCGCCGACGGCCCCCGAGCCCCCGAACCCCCAGCGAAAGGCCTCCTCGTGAGCACCGAAGCGTACGTGTACGACGCGATCCGCACCCCGCGCGGCCGCGGCAAGGCGAACGGCGCCCTGCACGGCACGAAGCCCATCGACCTCGTCGTCGGGCTCATCCACGAGATCCGCGCCCGCTTCCCCGGCCTGGACCCGGCGGCCGTCGACGACATCGTCCTCGGCGTGGTCGGCCCGGTCGGCGACCAGGGCTCCGACATCGCGCGGATCGCCGCGATCGCCGCGGGCCTGCCCGACACGGTCGCCGGAGTGCAGGAGAACCGCTTCTGCGCCTCCGGCCTGGAAGCGGTCAACCTGGCCGCCGCGAAGGTCCGTTCGGGCTGGGAGGACCTGGTCCTGGCCGGCGGTGTCGAGTCGATGTCCCGGGTGCCGATGGCCTCCGACGGCGGCGCCTGGTTCAACGACCCGATGACCAACCTCGCGGTCAACTTCGTACCGCAGGGCATCGGCGCCGACCTCATCGCCACCATCGAGGGCTTCTCCCGCCGCGACGTCGACGAGTACGCGGCCCTGTCGCAGGAGCGGGCGGCCACCGCCTGGAAGGAGGGCCGCTTCGAGCGGTCCGTCGTCCCGGTGAAGGACCGCAGCGGCCTGGTCGTCCTCGACCACGACGAGCACCTGCGGCCCGGCACCACCGCCGACTCCCTGGCGAAGCTCAAGCCGTCCTTCGCGGACATCGGCGACCTGGGCGGATTCGACGCGGTGGCGCTGCAGAAGTACCACTGGGTGGAGAAGATCGACCACGTCCACCACGCGGGCAACTCCTCCGGCATCGTGGACGGCGCCGCCCTCGTCGCCATCGGCTCCAAGGAGGTCGGCGAGCGCTACGGCCTCACCCCGCGCGCGCGGATCGTCTCCGCCGCGGTCTCCGGATCCGAGCCCACCATCATGCTCACCGGTCCCGCCCCGGCCACCCGCAAGGCGCTCGCCAAGGCGGGCCTGACCATCGACGACATCGACCTCGTCGAGATCAACGAGGCCTTCGCCGCGGTCGTGCTGCGCTTCGTGAAGGACATGGGCCTGTCGCTGGACAAGGTCAACGTCAACGGCGGCGCCATCGCCCTCGGTCACCCGCTCGGCGCCACCGGCGCGATGATCCTCGGCACCCTCGTCGACGAACTGGAGCGCCAGGACAAGCGGTACGGCCTGGCCACGCTGTGCGTCGGCGGCGGCATGGGCATCGCCACCGTCGTCGAGCGCCTGTGAACTCCCCGCGGACCCACCAGACTTCTACGGAGACCCCTGACATGACCGAGAGCACCACGATCCGCTGGGAACAGGACGGCACCGGTGTCGTCACCCTCGTCCTCGACGACCCGAACCAGTCCGCGAACACCATGAACCAGGCGTTCCGGGACTCCCTCGCCGCGATCACCGACCGCCTGGAGGCCGAGCGGGACTCCATCCGCGGCATCATCGTGACCTCCGCCAAGAAGACCTTCTTCGCGGGCGGCGACCTGCGCGACCTCATCCGGGTCACCCCGGAGACGGCCCAGGAGCTGTTCGACGGCGGCATGGCCATCAAGCGGAACCTGCGCCGCATCGAGACCCTCGGCAAACCCGTCGTCGCGGCGATGAACGGCGCGGCCCTCGGCGGCGGCTTCGAGCTGGCCCTCGCCTGCCACCACCGCATCGCCCTGGACGCGCCCGGCTCCAAGATCGGCTGCCCCGAGGTCACCCTCGGTCTGCTCCCCGGCGGCGGCGGTGTCGTGCGCACGGTCCGGCTGCTCGGCATCACCGACGCGCTGCTGAAGGTGCTGCTCCAGGGCACCCAGTACAGCCCGCGGCGCGCCCTGGAGAACGGCCTGGTGCACGAGGTGGCCGAGACGCGGGAGGACATGCTCGCCAAGGCCCGCGCCTTCATCGACGCCCACCCCGAGTCGCAGCAGCCCTGGGACGTGCCGGGCTACCGCATTCCCGGCGGCACCCCCGCGCACCCGAAGTTCGCGGCCAACCTGCCCGCCTTCCCCGCCAACCTGCGCAAGCAGACCGGCGGCGCGCCCTACCCGGCCCCGCGCAACATCCTCGCGGCGGCCGTCGAGGGCTCCCAGGTCGACTTCGAGACCGCCCAGGTCATCGAGGCCCGCTACTTCGTGGAACTGGCGGCCGGGCAGATCTCGAAGAACATGATCCAGGCGTTCTTCTTCGACCTCCAGGCTGTCAACTCCGGTGCCAACCGGCCGAAGGACATCGCCCCGCGCCAGGTCCGCCGGGTCGCCGTGCTCGGCGCCGGAATGATGGGCGCGGGCATCGCCTACTCCTGCGCCCGCGCGGGCATCGAGGTCGTCCTGAAGGACGTCTCCCTGGAAGCGGCCCTCAAGGGCAAGGGCCACTCCGAGAAGCTGTGCGCCAAGGCAGTCTCCCGGGGCCGTACCACGCAGGAGAAGGCCGACGCGCTGCTCGCCCGCATCACGCCCACCGCCGACGTCCAGGACCTGGCCGGCTGCGACGCCGTCATCGAGGCCGTCTTCGAGGACACCGCCCTCAAGCACAAGGTGTTCCAGGAGATCGAGCAGGTCGTCGCGCCGGACGCGCTGCTGTGCTCGAACACCTCCACCCTGCCGATCACCGCGCTCGCCGAGGGTGTGCAGCGCCAGACCGACTTCATCGGGCTGCACTTCTTCTCCCCGGTCGACAAGATGCCGCTCGTCGAGATCATCAAGGGCGAGCGCACCGGCGAGGAGGCGCTGGCCCGCGCCTTCGACCTGGTCCGGCAGATCAACAAGACGCCGATCGTCGTCAACGACTCGCGCGGCTTCTTCACCTCCCGCGTGATCGGCCACTTCATCAACGAGGGCGTGGCCATGGTCGGCGAGGGCATCGAACCCGCGTCGGTGGAGCAGGCGGCGGCCCAGGCGGGCTACCCGGCCAAGGTGCTGTCGCTGATGGACGAGCTGACGCTGACCCTGCCGCGCAAGATCCGCGCGGAGACGAAGCGGGCCGTCGAGGAGGCCGGCGGCACCTGGACCCCGCACCCGGCGGAGGCCGTCATCGACCGCATGGTCGACGAGTTCGGCCGCACCGGCCGCAGCGGCGGCGCCGGCTTCTACGACTACGACGACAGCGGCAGGCGCGCCGGGCTGTGGCCGGGCCTGCGCGAGCACTTCACGAAGCCGGGCCACACCATCCCCTTCGAGGACATGCAGGAACGCATGCTCTTCGCCGAGGCACTGGACACGGTGCGGCTGCTGGAGGAAGGCGTCCTGACGTCCGTCGCCGACGCCAACATCGGCTCCATCCTCGGCATCGGCTTCCCGGGCTGGACCGGCGGCGTGCTCCAGTACATCAACGGCTACGAGAGCCGCACGGGGGCGGGTGCCGGTCTGCCCGGCTTCGTGGCCCGCGCGCGTGAGCTGGCCGAGCGCTACGGCGACCGGTTCACGCCCCCGGCGCTGCTGGTGGAGAAGGCGGAGAAGGGGGAGCGGTTCACCGACTCAGACCGGGCGTGACGACGACAGCCACTCGCCCAGCTCTTCCCTGAGCGAGCGCTGGAAGGTGGTCAGCAGGGCCTGCACGACCAGCGGCTGCATGTGGGCCGACAACGACCGCGCGTCCTGGGCGTCACGCTCCGCCACCTCGCCCCGCAGGAGCCGGGCCAGCTCATGGGCGGCGGCGCGCGAGTGCTCGATGAGCACCTCGCGCGCCGCCATGATCGCCTCCTGGGACACCGGCACGTCCAGCAGCCGGACGCCGAGCCGCAGCAGCCCGAGATCGACGCGGTACCCGTCACCGTCCGGTCGTACGACGTCCATGGCGACCAGCCGGTCCACCTCGTCGTCGCCCAGCGTCCGCCCCGCCCGTCGCGCCAGCTCGTCCCGGGACACCGTCTCCACGGTTTCCGGCGCCCAGGACGCCACCACCGCGCGGTGGATGGCCAGGTCCCGGTCGCTCAGGTCCGGCGGGAGCTGCCGGAGATAGCGTTCGATGCCCGCGAGCGTCATCCCCTGGTGCTGGAGCTCCTCGATCAGCGCGAGGCGGGCCAGGTGCTCCGCGCCGTAGTGCCCGACCCGGCGCGGGCCGATCACCGGCGGCGGCAGCAGACCCCGGGTGCTGTAGAAGCGCACCGTGCGCACCGTGACACCCGCCCGCGCGGCCAGCTCGTCGACGGTGAGGGGCGGCTCCTCGGCGTGGCTCGTCATGCGCAGCAGTATCGCTGTCCCACCAGGAGTGTGAAACCTCCGGCGGTTCTCCGGTGATTCCCCGGAGAACCTGTGAGAAGTAACGCTCTGTGACCTGGGTCACCGCATGTGACCGTTTACGTGTGGGAAGGTGCTGCCCCGGTCTGTGCCGCGACACCCAGGGTGGTGCGGGCCGAGTCACGTACGGACACCCCGGCCGGTACACCGCCCGGGGCGCACCAGAGAGTGGAACCACCCGTGAGCAAGGACGCCGTGGACACGGCACAGGTCGCCGCGCACCCCGAGGCGACCCGGACGCCCGCGGACGCGGGCGACGCCGGTTACAGCAAGGACCTCAAGGCCCGCCACGTCAACATGATCGCCATCGGCGGCGCCATCGGCACCGGACTCTTCCTCGGCGCCGGCGGCCGCCTCCACAACGCGGGCCCCGCGCTCGCGCTGGCCTACCTGGTCTGCGGCGTCTTCGCCTTCTTCGTCGTGCGGGCGCTCGGCGAGCTGGTCCTGTACCGGCCCTCCTCCGGCTCGTTCGTGTCGTACGCGCGCGAGTTCCTCGGCGAGAAGGGCGCCTACGTCGCCGGCTGGATGTACTTCCTGAACTGGTCGACGACCGGCATCGCCGACATCACCGCGATCGCGCTCTACACGCACTACTGGAGCGCCTTCACGGACATCCCGCAGTGGGTGCTCGCGCTGATCGCCCTCGCGGTGGTCCTGGCGGTGAACCTCATCTCGGTGAAGATCTTCGGCGAGATGGAGTTCTGGTTCGCGATCATCAAGGTCGCGACGCTGGTCGCCTTCATGTTCGTCGGCATCTTCCTGCTCGCCACCCAGCACGAGGTCGGCGGCCAGACGCCCGGCCTCGGCGTGATCACCGACAACGGCGGCGTCTTCCCGCACGGACTGATGCCGGTCGTCCTCGTCATGCAGGGCGTGATCTTCGCCTACGCCGCCCTGGAGCTGGTCGGCGTCGCCGCGGGCGAGACCGCCGAGCCCGAGAAGGTCGTCCCGCGCGCGGTGAACTCGATCATGTGGCGCGTGGGCCTGTTCTACGTCGGCTCGGTCGTCCTCCTGGCCCTCCTCCTCCCGGGGTCGGTCTACTCGGCCGACGAGAGCCCCTTCGTGACGGTGCTGTCGAAGATCGGTGTCCCGGCCGCGGGCGACGTCATGAACCTGGTGGTCCTCACCGCCGCGATGTCCTCGCTGAACTCGGGCCTGTACTCCACCGGCCGCATCCTGCGCTCCATGGCCATGGCCGGCTCGGCGCCGAAGTTCACCGCGCGGATGAACCGCAGCCAGGTGCCCTACGGCGGCATCCTGCTGACGTGCGCGGTGTGCGTGCTCGGCGTCGGCCTGAACTTCGTCATGCCCCACCAGGCGTTCGAGATCGTGCTGAACGTCGCCTCGCTCGGCATCATCAGCACCTGGGTCATCATCATGATCTGCCACCTGGTCTTCGTCCGCCGCGCCCGGGCGGGCCTGGTCCGGCGCCCCTCCTTCCGGCTCCCCGGCAGCCCGGTCACCGAGATCGCGACGATCGTCTTCCTGCTGGCCTGCCTCGGCATGATGTGGAACGACCCCGAGGTCGGCCGCAAGACCCTCCTCCTCGTGCCGCTGATCGCCCTGGCCCTCGTCGCCGGCTGGTTCGGCGTCCGCCGCCGCGTCGCCCACGAGGCCGACCGGGAGCCCGCCGGGCTCACCGAGTAGTCCCACGGTGGCGCCGCCCCGGACCGGTGTCCGGGACGGCGCCGCCTTCCGCTCCACCCGGGCCGGCACGATCGGCCCGGAAGTCCCCGCCGGCCGCGTGGCGGCCGGCCTGCCGGGACCTCGCGGACAGGCCCTAGTGACCGTGCCGCTCGTCCCCGTGCTCGTGGACGTCGTTCGTCGCGGCGATCTTCTTCCACGACTTCGGCTGCGCCGGGGTCTTCGCGGCGGTGGCCTTCGCGCCGGGCGCCTTGCTGGTGCGGGCCGCGATCGACGCGTCCCGCGCCGCCGTCACGCTCGGCTTCGACGGCTGGTACAGCCAGGTGTCGAACAGTGCCGCGAGCGGCTTGCCCGAGACCTCCTCGGCGTACCGCCGGAAGTCGGCGACGGTGGCGTTGCCGTGGGCGTACCGCTGCGGCCAGCCCTTGAGGAGCGTGAAGAAGTCCTCGTCGCCGATCTCGTTGCGCAGCGCCTGGAGGGCGAGCGCGCCGCGGTCGTAGACGGCGATGTCGAACTGGCGCTCGGGGCCGGGGTCCCCGGGCTTCACGGTCCAGAACGGGTCGTCGGCCGGCCGGGAGGCGTACACGTAGTCGGCGATCTCCTGCGCCGTGCCCTCGCCCTCGTGCTCGGACCACAGCCACTGCGCGTAGCGCGCGAAGCCCTCGTTGATCCAGATGTCCCGCCACGCGGCGACGGACACCGAGTCGCCGTACCACTGGTGGGCCAGCTCGTGCACCACGACGGAGGTGTTGGCGCCGTTCGCGAACTGCCGCGGGCTGTAGAAGGGCCGGGTCTGGGTCTCCAGCGCGTACCCGGTGCCGACGTTCGGCACGTATCCGCCGAGCGCGTTGTACGGATACGGCCCGAAGTACTCGGTCAGCCAGTCGGCGATCTCCCCGGTCCGCTCCACGCTCGCCCGCGCGGCGCCGTAGTTGTCGCCGAGGTCCTTGCTGTAGGCGTTGATCACCGGGATGCCGCTCTCCGTCCTCCCGGTGGTGACGTCGAACCGGCCGACGGCCAGCGTGGCGAGGTACGTCGCCTGGGGCTTGTTGGAACGCCAGTTGTACCGGGTCCAGCCGAGCCGTGAACTGGTCGACTGGAGCGTGCCGTTGGAGATGGCCTGGGTGCCGTCGGGCACCTGCACGGACACGTCGTAGGTGGCCTTGTCCAGCGGGTGGTCGTTGCTGGGGAACCACCACCAGGCGGCCTCGGGCTCGTTCGCCGCGACGCCCCCGTCCGGGGTGCGGTGCCAGCTGGTGAAGCCGTACGCCTGCTGCTGCGACGGCACCCCGCTGTAGCGGACGACCACGGTGACCGCGGTGCCCTTGCCGAGCGGTGTCTTCGGCGTGATCTCCAGTTCGTGCTCGCCGGACGCCCTGAACCGCGCGGGGGCGCCGTTGACCCGGACCTCGCTCACGTCCAGCAGGAAGTCCAGGTTGAACCTCGACAGGTCCTCGGTGGTGCGGGCGAGGAGGGTGGCCGTGCCCTCCAGCCGGTCGGTGACGGGCTGGTACTTCAGCCGGAGGTCGTAGTGGGAGACGTCGTAGCCGCCGTTGCCGTACGCCGGGTAGTAGGGGTCGCCGATGCCCGGCGCGCCGGGGGAGTGGCTCGCGGCCGATGCCGGGATCGCCAGCAGGAGGGAGGCCGCGGCCAGCGCGCCCGGCGCGGTGATTCTGCGGTGCACGTCAGCTCCAAGTCCTAGGTGCGGAAAGTCTGTTCGAAGCCTATTCAGTCCCGATCGCCCCGGACATGTCCATGGCCACCCCTGTCACATGATCGCCATCCGGCCGTCACGATCATGTTCGCCCCGGCGGCGGATTCCGGCCACCCGAGTACGCCCGCACCCCGGGCGACACGCCATCAGCCCCCTTCTGCGCGGGAGTTGACCGGGGTAGCGTCCGCCGCATGCCGATACGCACGCGCTTCGCGACCTGGAGACCGCTCGCGACGGCGGCCACCGCCGCCCTGATGGCCGGCCTCCTCACCCCCGCCACGGCCCAGGCTGCACCCCCGGCCACGGCCCAGTCCGCCCCCTCCGCCACGGCCCGGGCCGCATCCCCCGCCACGGGCCGAAGCGCCCCCCGCACCAGCCGCCCGGTCTACTCCTACGACCGGGCCGTCCGCGAGGCCGTCTGGGTCGACACCGGCCTCGACGGCGACGGCGACGGACGCACCGACCGCGTCGCCGTGGACATCGTCCGCCCGCGCGAGGCCGCCCGCCAAGGCCGCAAGGTGCCGGTCATCATGGACGCCAGCCCGTACTACTCGTGCTGCGGACGGGGCAACGAGAGCCAGAAGAAGACCTACGACGCGGCCGGCAACGTCGTCCGGATGCCGCTGTTCTACGACAACTACTTCGTCCCGCGCGGCTACGCCGTCATCGGCGTCGACCTCGCCGGAACCAACCGCTCCGACGGCTGTGTGGACGTCGGCGGCCGCTCCGACATCCAGTCCGCGAAGGCCGTCGTCGACTGGCTGAACGGCCGCGCCACGGCGTACACCACCCGCACCGGCACCACCCGCGCCGAGGCGACGTGGACCGACGGCAGGACCGGCATGATCGGCAAGAGCTACGACGGCACCATCGCCAACGGCGTCGCCGCCACCGGCGTCGAGGGACTGGAGACCATCGTCCCGATCGGCGCCATCTCCTCCTGGTACGACTACTACTTCGCCAAGGGCGCCCCCCTGTTCGACTCCGGCCCCGACGGGCTGGCGGACCGCGTCGAGAGCCCCGAGGCCCGCGCCCGCTGCGCGGCCGTCCAGCAGCGCATCGTCGACGGCGCCCCGCGCACCGGCGACTGGACCCCGCTGTGGACCGAGCGCGACTACGTCCGCCACGCCGCCCGCGTCGAGGCCAGCGTCTTCGTCGTCCACGGCATGCAGGACCTCAACGTCCGCGCCAAGCACTTCGGCCAGTGGTGGGACGCGCTCGCGAAGCACGGCGTCGACCGCAAGATCTGGCTCTCCCAGGCCGGCCACGTCGACCCCTTCGACTTCCGGCGCGCCGCCTGGGTCGACACCCTGCACCGCTGGTTCGACCACGAACTCCTGGGCTACGACAACGGCATCGAGGACGAGCCCATGGCCGACGTCGAACGCGCCCCCGACCAGTGGGTCACCTCGTCCGTGTGGCCGCCGACAGGCACCGCGACGGCCACCCTGCGGCCCGCCGAGGGCGCCCTCGACGGCGTCGGCACCCTCGGACTGCGCCCCGGCACCGGCACCGAGACCTTCACCGACCACCCGGAGCACGACGAGACCGACTGGGCGTCCCGCATCGACCGGCCCACCCCCGACAAGGCGGGCTTCACCACCCCGCCGCTCACCCGTGACCTGCGCCTGTCCGGCTCCTCCAGGGTCACCGTCACCGCGACCCCCAGCACCACCAGCGCCCACCTCAGTGCCGTACTGGTCGACATCGGCCCCGGCACCATCCGCGACTACGCCGCCGCCGGCGAGGGCATCACCACCCTCGACGAGCGCACCTGCTGGGGCGCGAGCACCACCGGCGACAGCGCCTGCTTCAAGCGGACCGTGGCGGAGACCGCGGACGTCGACTACACCATCGTCAGCCGCGGCTGGGCCGACCTCGGCAACCACGCCTCCGCCACCGGCGCCCCCCTCACCCCCGGCACGCCGTACACGATCACCCTCGACCTGGCCGCCACCGACCACGTCGTGCCCGAGGGCCACCGGCTCGCGCTGATCGTCGCCGGGACCGACAAGGACCTGATCGAGCCCCCCTCCACCACCCCGACGCTCACGCTCGACCTGGCCCGCACCTTCGCACGGGTGCCCTTCACGGGCGGCGCGACCGCCTTCGCCCGCGCCACCTCCGGTACGGCGACCACCGCACCCGAGGCCACCCCGCTCGACGGCGTACGCGAGCCACGCCCCGCGCACCCCGTGCCCTAGGTTCCCCCGTCCGGTTCACGCGGCGCCGCGGGCCGGGCACGCGAAAGGCCCCGGTCCGGCGTCACGCGGAGGGGGCGCCGGCCAGCCCGGCCGCCTCCTCCGCGCAGCCCCAGGCCACGGTGACGCCCGCGCCCCCGTGGCCGTAGTTGTGCACCAGCAGCCGCCCGTCCGCGAGCGTCTCCCGCTCCAGCCGCACCGCGTCGCGCGCGGGCCGCAGACCCACCCGGTGCGCCAGCACCCGCGCCCCGGCGATCTCCGGCCGCAGCGCCGCGCAGCGCCGTACGATCGCCTCCGCCACGGCGGGATCCGGCTCCGCCGTCCACACGTCCTCCTCGGCCGTGCCGCCCAGCACCAGGCCGCCGGGCTGCGGGAAGAAGTACACCGGCTCCCCGCCGGGCCCGGTGGAGACCGTCCAGGTGCGGATGCCCGGGTTCTCCACCACGACCAGCTGCCCGCGCACCGGCCGCACCGCCGGATCCGGCACGAGCGTCCGGGCGCCCAGCCCCGTGCAGTTGACCACCACCGGCGCGTCGGCCTCGGCCAGCGTCGCCACCGCGCGCTCCTCGACCACACCGCCCGCCGCCCGGAAGCGCTCCCGCAGCCAGGGCAGATGGGCCGTCATGTCGAGCAGCGGCAGCCGCGCCCACAGTCCCGCCCCGGCGTACTCCTCCGGGGTGGCCGCCCGCAGCCCGGGCAGCCGCCCCGCCGCCCAGCCGCCCACCTCGTCCGGATCCGTCTCGCCCAGCACCCCCTCGGCCAGCCGTACGCCGGTCGCCCCGGGCCGCGCGGCCAGCTCCTCGTACACCTGGAGCGAGCGCAGCGCCCACGCCCGGGCCGCCGCGACCGGCCGTATCCGGTACGGCCACCACAGGGCACCGGCGACGGCCGAGGTGGTCCGCTCGACGGGCTCGCGCGACCACAGCCTGACCCGCCGGCCGCGCTCCGCGAGCACCACGGCCGTCGTCAGCCCGATGATCCCGCCCCCCACGACGACCACGTCACCCCGCACGTCACTGTCCATGCGGGGACGGTAGCCGAAGGTGTCATGCCGCGCTCAGGACCGTGCACGCGGTCCGGACGCCGGAGCCGTGAAGGGCGTGCCCGTTGCGCCAGGGGTGGCGGGGCGAGCGCGGTGAACGGCTGCCGGGACGGCCGTTAGGATCGGCGGTCTGATGACTGCCACCCTCGTCGCCAAGGACCTCGCCGCCGGCCACGGCGACCGCTCGCTGTTCACCGGTCTCGACCTCGTCGTGGCCCCCGGCGACGTGATCGGCCTGGTCGGCGCCAACGGTGCCGGGAAGTCCACCCTGCTGCGCCTGCTCGCCGGCCTCGACACCCCCGAGCAGGGTGAACTCCGGCTCTCCCCGCCCACCGCGGCCGTCGGCCACCTGCCGCAGGAGCCGGAGCGCCGGCCGGGCGAGAGCGTGCGCGCGTTCCTGGCCCGCCGCACCGGCGTGGCGGCCGCCCAGCGGGCGATGGACGAGGCCACCGGGGGACTGGTCGAGGGACGGCCCGGCGCGGACGACGCCTACGCCGCGAGTCTGGAGCGGTGGCTCGCCCTCGGCGGCGCCGACCTCGACGAGCGCGCCGAGGAGGTCGCCGGCTCCCTCGGTCTCGGGGTCGGCCTCGACCAGCCGATGACGTCCCTGTCCGGCGGCCAGGCCGCCCGCGCGGGCCTCGCCTCCCTCCTGCTGTCCCGCTACGACGTCTTCCTCCTCGACGAGCCCACCAACGACCTCGACCTGGACGGCCTGGAACGCCTCGAACGCTTCGTCGGCGGCCTGCGCGCCGGCACCGTCGTCGTCAGCCACGACCGCGAGTTCCTCACCCGCACCGTCACCAAGGTGCTCGAACTCGACCCGGTGCAGCGGCAGATCAACCTCTACGGCGGCGGCTACGCGGCCTACCTGGAGGAACGCGAGGTGGCCCGCCGGCACGCCCGCGACGACTACGAGGAGTACGCCGACAAGCGGGCCGCCCTCCAGGACCGCGCCCAGATGCAGCGCGCCTGGATGGACAAGGGAGTGAAGAACGCCCGCCGCAAGGCGGCCGGCGACAACGACAAGATCGGCCGCAAGTTCCGCAGCGAGGCCAGCGAGAAGCAGGCCGCGAAGGCCCGCCAGACCCAGCGCATGATCGAGCGCCTGGAAGTAGTCGAGGAGCCCCGCAAGGAGTGGCAGCTGCGCATGGAGATCGCCTCCGCCCCGCGCTCCGGCGCGGTCGTGGCCTCCCTGCGGGACGCCGAGGTGCGGCGCGGCGACTTCGCCCTCGGTCCGGTCACCCTCCAGATCGACTGGGCCGACCGGGTCGCGGTCACCGGCGCCAACGGCGCGGGCAAGTCGACGCTGCTGGCCGCCCTGCTCGGCCGGGTCCCGCTCGACGCGGGGCACGCGGTGCTCGGCTCCGGCGTCCTCGTCGGCGAGGTCGACCAGGCCCGCCAACTGTTCCACGGCCCGGAGACCCTGCTGGACGCGTTCGGCGCGGCCGTCCCCGGGACCGAGCCGGCCGACGTGCGCACCCTGCTGGCCAAGTTCGGCCTGAAGGCGGACCATGTGCTGCGCCCCGCCGCGACGCTCTCCCCGGGTGAGCGCACCCGCGCCGCCCTCGCCCTCCTCCAGGGCCGCGGCGTCAACCTCCTCGTCCTCGACGAGCCGACGAACCACCTCGATCTGCCCGCCATCGAGCAGCTCGAGTCGGCCCTGGACGCCTACACCGGCACGCTGCTCCTGGTCACCCACGACCGCCGCATGCTCGACGCGGTGCGGGTGACCCGCCGCCTGGAGGTCGCGGACGGCAAGGTCACCGAACGCTAGCCGCGGCCTCCGGCGGGCGGGAGCCGGCCCCGGCCTCCGGCGGGCGGAAGAGGGAGGGGAGCCGAGCGCGCGTCGGCCTCCGGCAGCGCGGTCATGACCTCACCCCCCGGGACGGGAGCGGGCCCCGGCACGCCCGTGCCGGGGCCCGCGGACGTTTCAGCGCCTGCCGCCCTTCCCGGGGTCGAGCAGACCCGCGCGGCGCAGGGCGTCCGCCATCGCGCCGTCGGCCGGAGCCGGGGCCTGGCGGCCGCCGCCGCGTCCGGCCCCACCGCCCGCGCGCCCGCCCTGCCGCTGCTGCGGCGGCCGGCCGCCGCGCTGCTGACGGCGCTCGCCGGACGGCTGCCCGCCCTGCGGGACGGCCTCGTCGTCCAGGCGCAGCGTCAGGGAGATCCGCTTGCGCGGGATGTCGACGTCGAGCACCTTCACCCTGACGATGTCACCCGGCTTGACCACGTCGCGCGGGTCCTTGACGAACGTCTTCGACATCGCGGACACATGGACCAGCCCGTCCTGGTGGACACCGACGTCGACGAACGCGCCGAACGCGGCCACGTTGGTGACCACGCCCTCCAGGACCATGCCCGGCTCCAGGTCGGAGATCTTCTCCACGCCCTCCTTGAAGGAGGCCGTCCGGAACGCGGGCCGCGGGTCACGGCCCGGCTTCTCCAGCTCCTTCAGGATGTCGGTGACCGTGGGCAGACCGAACGTCTCGTCCACGAAGTCCTGCGGCCTGAGCGAGCGCAGCACCCCGGTGTTGCCGATCAGCGCGGCCACTTCCTGGCCGGTGCTCTTCACCATGCGCCGCACCACCGGGTACGCCTCGGGGTGCACGCTGGAGGCGTCCAGCGGGTCGTCGCCGCCGCGGATCCGCAGGAAGCCCGCGCACTGCTCGTACGCCTTGGGGCCGAGCCGCGGCACCTTCTTCAGCTGCGCGCGGGAGGTGAAGGGGCCGTTGGCGTCGCGGTGCGCCACGATGTTTGCCGCCAGCCCCGACGAGATGCCGGAGACCCGCGCGAGGAGGGGCGCGGAGGCGGTGTTCACGTCCACGCCGACGCCGTTCACACAGTCCTCGACCACCGCGTCCAGCGAGCGCGACAGCTTCACCTCGGACAGGTCGTGCTGGTACTGGCCGACGCCGATCGACTTGGGGTCGATCTTCACCAGCTCGGCGAGCGGGTCCTGGAGGCGGCGCGCGATCGACACGGCGCCGCGCAGCGACACGTCCATGCCGGGCAGTTCCTGGGAGGCGAACGCGGACGCCGAGTACACCGACGCGCCCGCTTCGGACACCATCACCTTGGTGAGCTTCAGCTCGGGGTGCCTGGCGATGAGTTCGCCGGCGAGCTTGTCGGTCTCCCGGGAGGCGGTGCCGTTGCCGATGGCGACCAGCTCGACCGCGTGCTCCTTGGCGAGCCGGGCCAGCGTGGCGATCGCCTCGTCCCACTTGTTGGCCGGGACGTGCGGGTGGATCACGTCCGTGGCGACGACCTTGCCGGTCGCGTCGACCACGGCCACCTTCACGCCCGTACGGAACCCGGGGTCGAGGCCCAGCGTCGCGCGCGTGCCCGCGGGGGCGGCGAGCAGCAGGTCGCGCAGGTTCGCCGCGAACACCCGGACGGCCTCGTCCTCGGCGGCCGTGCGCAGCCGCAGCCGCAGGTCGATGCCGAGGTGCACGAGGATGCGGGTGCGCCAGGCCCAGCGGACCGTGTCCGTCAGCCACTTGTCGCCGGGGCGGCCCCGGTCGGCGATGCCGAAGCGGTGGGCGACGATCCCCTCGTACGAGGAAGGGCCGTCGGACGGCTCCTCCGGCTCCAGGACGAGGTCGAGGACCTCCTCCTTCTCACCGCGCAGCATCGCGAGGACGCGGTGCGAGGGCAGCTCGGTGAAGGGCTCGGCGAAGTCGAAGTAGTCGGCGAACTTGGCGCCCGCCTCCTCCTTGCCCTCCCGCACCTTCGCCACCAGCCGTCCGCGCGCCCACATGCGCTCGCGCAGCTCGCCGATCAGGTCGGCGTCCTCCGAGAACCGCTCGGTGAGGATGGCGCGCGCGCCGTCCAGCGCGGCCTGCGGATCGGCGACGCCCTTGCCGGCGTCGACGAAAGCGGCGGCGGCCGCCGCCGGTTCGACGGCCGGGTCGGCGAGCAGCGCGTCGGCCAGCGGTTCCAGACCGGCCTCCCGGGCGATCTGCGCCTTGGTGCGCCGCTTGGGCTTGTACGGCAGGTAGATGTCCTCCAGGCGCGCCTTGGTCTCGGCGCCCCGGATGCGGGCCTCCAGCTCCCCGGTGAGCTTGCCCTGCTCGCGCACCGAGTCCAGGATCGCGGTGCGCCGCTCCTCCAGCTCCCGCAGATAGCGCAGCCGCTCCTCGATCGTGCGCAGCTGCGCGTCGTCGAGCATCTCGGTCGCTTCCTTGCGGTAGCGGGCGATGAAGGGCACCGTCGAACCGCCGTCCAGCAGCTCCACGGCAGCCCTCACCTGCCGCTCCCGTACGCCGAGCTCCTCGGCGATCCTGCCTTCGATGGACCCTGCTCCGAGGGACCCCGGTGTCGTCACGATGCCGTACCGCCTTCTCCGCTTCGGGTTGCGCGGCAATTGTGGCAGGTGGCACCGACAACCGGGGATCAGGGCGGGTCGTGGGCGCGGCAGGCGGTCACGCCCGCCGGGCGCTCCGGCCGGAGGAGGAGGCGCCGCCGAACAGGCGGGCCAGTGCCCGGAAGGGCAGCGTCACGACCGTGGCGATGGCGCCGCCGATCTGCCGCAGTACGTCCGCGATGGCACGGAACACGTCGATCTCTCCTTCGTCGCTCGGAGTCGCTTCGAGTCGCTGTGAGCCGCCTGCGCGTCCGCTGTGGTGCGGACGCGCGGGTACCTCTCGGGTACCTCGCCGGAGCCGGGGCACACATGGCAGGAAAGGTGGGCTGCTCGTCATTGCGGCCATCGCCCGCACCCCGAAGAATCGACGCATGCCGCAGCGAACCGTGCTCGTCGTGGTCTTCGACGAGGTGCAGAGCCTCGACGTCACCGGCCCCGTGGAGGTCTTCACCGGCGCCGAGCAGCACACCCCCGGCTCCTACCGGGTCCGTACGGCCTCCCCGGACGGGGCCCCCGTCCGCACCTCCAGCGGACTGACCCTGGTCTCCGACGGGGCCCTGGCCACTGCCGCCGTTCCGCACACCCTGGTGGTCCCCGGCGGGCCGGGCACCCGGCACCCGGACCCACGGCTGGCCGACTGGCTGCGCCGGCACGGGGCGCGCGCCGAGCGGCTGGTGTCGGTGTGCACGGGCGCGGCGCTGCTCGCCGCGGCGGGCCTGCTGGACGGGCGGCGCGCCACCACCCACTGGGCGTACTGCGCCGCCCTCGCCCGCGACCACCCGGCCGTCCGGGTGGACCCCGAGCCGATCTACGTCCGGGACGGCAACGTGGCCACCTCCGCCGGCGTCACCTCCGGCATCGACCTGGCGCTCGCGCTGGTCGAGGAGGACCTGGGCCGGGACGCCGCCCTCACCGTCGCCCGCCACCTGGTGGTCTTCCTGCGCCGGCCGGGCAACCAGGCCCAGTTCAGCGCCCAGCTCGCCGCCCAGACCGCCCGCCGCGAGCCGCTGCGCGACGTCCAGCAGTGGGTCTCCGAGCACCCGGCCGCCGACCTGAGCGTGGCGGCGCTGGCCGCCCGCGCGCGGCTGTCCCCGCGCCACTTCGCCCGCGCCTTCCGCGCGGAGACCGGCATCACCCCCGGCCGGTATGTCGACCGGGTCCGCCTGGAACACGCCCGCCGCCTCCTGGAGGACACCGCCGACGGCATCGAGGAGATCTCCCGTGCCAGCGGCTACGGCACCCCCGAGGCGATGCGCCGCGCCTTCGTCCGCGCGCTGGGAGCGGCCCCGGCGGAGTACCGCCGGCGGTTCCGCCCGGCCCCCGTCCTCTGAGCCGAGTCTCCACCACCGAAAGGGACCCCCATGCAGATCGCCGTCGTCCTCTACGACCGCTTCACCGCCCTGGACGCCGTCGGGCCGTACGAGACCCTCGGCCGCCTGCCCGGCGCCGAGACGGTGTTCGTCGCCGAGCGGACCGGCCCCGTCCGCACCGACACCGGCACCCTCGCCCTCACCGCCGACAGGACCCTCGCCGAAGTGCCGGGCCCGGACATCGTGGTCGTCCCCGGCGGTCCCGGGCAGACCCAGCAGATGGAGAACCGGGCCCTGCTGGACTGGCTCCGGGCCGCCGACGCGACCAGCACCTGGACGACCTCGGTGTGCACCGGCTCGCTGCTGCTGGCCGCCGCCGGGCTGCTGACCGGACGCCGGGCCACCTCGCACTGGCTGGCCCTGGACCTCCTCGCGGGCCTCGGCGCCGAGCCCACCGGAGAGCGGGTCGTCTTCGACGGCAAGTACGTCACCGCCGCCGGGGTCTCCTCCGGCATCGACATGGGCCTCGCCCTGCTGGGCCGGATCGCGGGCGACGAGCACGCCCAAGCCGTGCAGCTGCTCACCGAGTACGACCCGCAGCCGCCCTACGACGCGGGTTCGCCGGACAAGGCCCCGGCGCACCTCGTCGAGGAGTTCCGCGGCAAGAGCCGGTTCATCCTGACGTAGTCCAGGTGAAGCGGGGCGCGCGGCGCTCCAGGAACGCCGTGACGCCCTCCGCGGTGTCGGAGCTCTCCCGCGCCCGCGCCGCCCAGTGGCCGTCCCGGTCGGTCCGGCCGTTGGCGAACTCCTTCGCCGCCGCCTGCGTCAGCTGCGAGCGCGCGGCCAGGACGCGGGTGAACGCGGCGACCCGCCCGGCGAGTCCGCCCTCCGGCAGCACCTCGTCCACCAGTCCCGTCCGCAGCGCCCGCTCCGCGTCGATCAGCTCGCCGGAGAACAGCAGGTACTTCGCGGCGGCCGGACCGACCAGCGACACCAGCCGCCGGGTGGAGGACGCCGGATAGACGATGCCGAGCTTCGCCGGGGTCACCCCGAACAGCGCTCCCCGCTCCGCGAACCGCAGGTCACAGGCGGCGGCGAGCTGCGACCCGCCGCCCACGCAGTGCCCCCGGACCGCCGCGAGCGTCGGCTTCGGGAACGCGGCCAGCGCCTCCTCGGCGGCCACCGCCAGCGCCTGCGCCCGCTCCGGGGACCCCTGGAGGGTGGAGATGTCGGCGCCCGCGCAGAAGGTGCCGTCCGCTCCGGTGAGCACCAGCGCGCGGACCTCCGGATCGGCGGCCAGGGCCGCCAGCAGCGGCGGCAGCGCCTCCCACATCGCGGCGGTCATCGCGTTGCGCTTGGCCGGATGGTGGATGACGACGGTGGCGACCGAGTCGGCGACGTGGTGCAGCAGCTGGGGCTCCATGCGCGGGATGCTAACCGCCGCGGGCGTACACACGATCGACGGGACACCCCTGAGCGGACCCGGGCCGGTCGCCGCCGGGTGCGGCGGGCGCCGGGCCGTGGGCCCGGTCCCGGACGGCGGCCCCGGCCGGGCGGAAGCGACAAACCCGTACAACCCGAAGAGTTCGCGAAGTCGGCACGGGCGGGGCAGGAGTAGTCCCACAACTGACCGCGTCATACGCCATCGGTCAAAAGCGCTCGATAGTCGCTGACTTGTGTTCAGCTCCGCGGCGTCGGCGGGCTCGTTGTCACCATTCGGGATGTGGTGACAATCGAGCGCGAGGGTGGCGACCGGACGATGGCAGGCGGCCCAGAGGCACCCCTGGAGGAGAAGACGCCCGATCCGCTGCCGTACGAGGGGGTCTGGAGGTTCACCGCCCCCGCCGTCGACGCCTCGGTCCCGCAGGCCCGGCACGCCGTCCGGGACCTGCTGCGGCGACAGGGCGTACCGGTCTGCGACGACGTGGCGCACGGCCTGCTGCTAATCGTGTCCGAGCTGGTCACGAACGCCGTCCGGCACGCGGCGCTGCTGTCGCCGACGATCGCCGTGGAGATCGCCGTGGGCGCCGAGTGGGTGCGGCTCTCGGTCGAGGACAACCACCCCTACCGCCCCACCGCCCTGGAGGCCGACCACGCCCAGACCGGCGGGCGCGGACTGCTGCTGGTACGGGAGATCACCCGCGAGGCGGGCGGAGCGTGCGACGTCGAGCACACGACGACGGGCGGCAAGGTGATCTGGGCCGCCCTGCCGCTCGCCCCCGCACGGCACTAGCCGCACGCGGGGGCGGTCCCCGCGTGGGCCGCTACCAGCCCGCGGACGGGCCGGTCAGCTCCCTGATCGCCGGGCGGGCCGCGTCCAGGACGGTCATGAACCACGCCGAGAACGGGTCCCTGGCATGCCGCTCCGACAGCTCGGCCGAGGTCACGAACGCGGTGGCGCCGACCTCCTCCCCGTCCGGGGCGAGCGGCGACTGCACCAGACCCACGAAGAGGTGGTTGTACTCCTGCTCCACCAGGCCCGAAGCCGGGTCCGGGTGGTTGTAGCGGACCGTGCCGGCCTCCGCGAGCAGCGACGGCGAGACGCCCAGCTCCTCGTGGGTGCGGCGGGCCGCCGCCGCGAAGGGGGCCTCACCGGGATAAGGATGGCCGCAGCAGGTGTTCGACCACACCCCGGGGGAGTGGTACTTGCCCAGCGCCCGCTGCTGGAGCAGCAGCCGGCCACGCTCGTCGAAGAGGAAGACCGAGAACGCCCGGTGCAGCTGCCCGGGCGGCTGATGGGCCGCCAGCTTCTCCCCGGTGCCGATCGTGACGCCGTCCTCGTCGACCAGTTCCAGCAAGATCGCGTCCGTGGTGCCGCTCGACGAGCTGTGCGTCGCGGTGGCAGGTGAAATCGGCATACCCATCCTTCGCCTCGTTCCTCGCACCCCAAGTCTGCCGTACGAATCCGGCACTCCCGGCACTTCCCGGAACGACCCGCATGTCCCGCACGGCAGGCACCGGAAGGGGCCCGGGAGGTGAGCGTGCCCGGCCACCGGGCGGGGAACCGCCCGTACTGGTGTACGCCACCCCACCCGCCCGGCGCCTCCCGTCCCCCGGATGCGCGAGCACGCACCAGACCCCGCTCGGGTCGGTCGTGAGGCTCCGGACCTCAAGCCGGGCTGATCCGAACGAAAGGCCCTAGTGACACAGCCGTGCCTCGTGCTCGGCGTGGCCGCTCGGCTCCAGCTGGAAGGTGCAGTGCTCCACGTCGAAGTGGTCGCCGAGACAGCTCTGCAGCTCGTGCAGCATCTTCTCGTTGCCGATCGCGTTCAGGACGTCGGAGCGGACGACGACGTGCGCGGACAGCACCGGCATGCCCGACGTGATCGTCCAGGCGTGCAGGTCGTGCACGTCCTCCACCCCGTCCAGCGCCAGTATGTGCGCCCGCACCTCGGCCATGTCGACGCCCTTGGGCGCCGACTCCAGCAGCACGTCCAGCGTCTCGCGCAGCAGCTTCACGGTGCGCGGCACGATCATCAGACCGATCACCAGCGAGGCGATCGGGTCCGCGGCCTGCCAGCCGGTGGTCAGGATCACCGCCGCCGAGATCAGCACCGCCACCGACCCCAGCGCGTCCGCAGCCACCTCCAGGAAGGCGCCGCGCACGTTCAGGCTCTCCTGCTGCCCGCGCATCAGCAGGGTGAGCGAGATCATGTTCGCGACCAGGCCGATCCCGCCGAAGAGGATGGTCAGCCCGCCCTCGGTGCCGGCCGGGGTGAGGAACCGCTGGATCGCCTCGTAGAGCACGTACCCGCCGACGCCGAGCAGCAGCAGGCAGTTGGCGAGCGCCGCGAGGATCTCGGCGCGCGCGTAGCCGAAGGTGCGCTTCTCGGTCGGGGGCAGGTTGGCGAAGTGGATGGCGAGCAGGGCCATGCCCAGTCCGAGCGCGTCCGTGGCCATGTGCGCCGCGTCGGCGATCAGCGCCAGCGAGTCGGCGAGCAGGCCGCCGACGATCTCCACCACCATCACGGTGAGCGTGATCGTCAGCGCGATCCGCAGCCGGCCGCGGTACGCCGCGGCGGCCGTGCCCGTGACCGGCGCGCCGTGCGCGTGCCCGTGGTCGTGACCAGCCCCCATGAAACCCGCCCTCCTGTGATCGGTCGGTCCGCGACCACAGTCAACTACGGGTGGGGGGTATCCGGCAACGCGGCACTGAACACCGTTGTCATATGCTCTGACCTGCGAAAACGGCCAGGCGTCGGGGTGCTGGAGGAAGCGCAGGTCAGCGCCTCGCCGAGGTCAGCGCCCCTGGTGCAGCCGCCAGCCCCGCCACGCCGACTCGACCATCTCGCGTACTCCGCGGCGGGCGGTCCAGCCCAGTTCGGCGGCGGCCCGCTCGGCCGAGGCGACGGCCCGCGGGGCGTCGCCGGGGCGGCGCGGCTCCACCACCGCCGGACGGCGGTCACCGGTCACCTCGCCGATCAGGGTGACCAGCTCGCGCACGGAGACACCCTCGCCCCGGCCGATGTTCACGGTCAGATCGCCCGCCGCGTCCCCGGCGGACAGCCGCCGGGTCGCCGCGAGGTGCGCCTCGGCGAGGTCGGCGACATGGATGTAGTCGCGCACGCAGGTGCCGTCCGGCGTCGGGTAGTCGTCGCCGAAGATCCGCGGCGCCTCACCCCGGGTCAGCCGGTCGAAGACCATCGGTACGACGTTGAAGACGCCGGTGTCGGCCAGCTCCGGGGCGGCGGCGCCGGCCACGTTGAAGTACCGCAGGCAGACGGTGGCGATGCCGTGCGCCCGGCCCGCGGCGCGCACCAGCCACTCACCGGCGAGCTTGGTCTCGCCGTAGGGGTTCACCGGGGCGCACGGGGTGTCCTCCGTGATGAGGTCCGCCTCCGGGTTGCCGTAGACGGCGGCCGACGAGGAGAAGAGGAACCGCCGGATCCCGGCCTCGGCGACCGCGTCCAGCAGCGTCGCCAGCCCACCGACGTTCTCCTGGTAGTACCGCGTCGGCCGGTCCACCGACTCGCCGACCTGCTTGCGGGCGGCGAGGTGCACCACACCGGACACCTCGTGCTCGGCGAGGACCCGCTTCAGCAGCTCCCCGTCCAGCGAGGAGCCCCGCACGAGCGGCACGTCCGCCGGCAGCCGCGCGGGCACGCCCGCGGAGAGGTCGTCCAGCGCCACGACCCGCTCCCCGGACTCGGCCATGGCCCGCGCCACATGGGCCCCGATGTACCCGGCACCGCCGGTGATCAGCCACGTCATGGTCGTCCACCCTAGTCCCGGGGGCCGCCGCGGGCCGACTCCGCCCGCTGCCGCCGCCGCGGCGCGCACCCTCCGGAACCGCACGCTCACCGCCGCGTGTCCGCTATGCCCGTTGTGGCGGGGCCGTTTTGTGCGCCGGCCCCCGCAGCCCCCATGATGATCGCGGCGAGGCGGCTCGCGGGGCGGGGCGTCGAGGCCGTGAACAGGCGGTGAACACGGGTCTCCGATCATCCGATAGCCTCAGCCGACATGCCGCCGCCTGGCGCAGCCGATGCGCAGCCAAGGGGGCGCCCCCATCATGTTCAGGCCCGGCGCCACCGCGCCGGCACGCAGGGAGTGAGTTCGGTTGCCGACCGCCATCCTCACCGGTCAGCCGGTCCCCGGATCGTCGATCGAGGGCGATCTGCGGTCCCTCGGCTTCGAGGTGCGCACCGCCGCCGACGCCGCCGACGCCGAGACGCTGCTCGCCCAGGTGCCCGGTGACCAGCGGGTGGCCATCGTCGACGCCCGGTTCGTCGGCCACCTGCACGCCCTGCGCCTCGGCCTGACCGACCCCCGCTTCCCGCTCGCCGCCGTCCCCGGCGCCGTCACCGCCCGCCCGGCCGGCCGCCAGGCCCTGACCCGCGCCATGGCCCGCGAGAACTCCTCCGGGGGTGGCACCGCCGTCGCCGTCGGCAGCCTCGCCGACCGCGTGGTCACCGCCCTGGACGCCGACGGCGCCACCGTGCACCGCCCCGAGCTGGGCAGCCTGGTCGCCACCGTTCCCGGCGACCCGCAGACCCGCAACGAGGCCCGCCAGGCCGTGGCCGCCGTGGACGACGAGGCCGTCCGGCTGAAGTCGGCCGTGAAGGCCCGCGACGGTTTCTTCACCACGTTCTTCATCAGCCCGTACTCCCGCTACATCGCCCGTTGGTGCGCCCGCAGGGGTCTCACCCCCAACCAGGTCACCACCGCCTCGCTGCTCACCGCGCTGGTCGCGGCGGGCTGCGCGGCCACCGGCACCCGCGGCGGCTTCGTCGCGGCCGGGATCCTGCTGATCGCCTCCTTCGTGCTGGACTGCACCGACGGCCAGCTCGCCCGCTACTCGCTGCAGTACTCCACCCTCGGCGCCTGGCTCGACGCCACCTTCGACCGCGCCAAGGAGTACGCCTACTACGCCGGTCTCGCGCTCGGCGCGGCCCGCGGCGGCGACGACGTGTGGGCGCTCGCGCTCGGCGCGATGGTCCTGCAGACCTGCCGCCACGTCGTGGACTTCTCCTTCAACGAGGCCAACCACGACGCGACCGCCAACACCAGCCCCACCGCCGCCCTCTCCGACAAGCTGGACAGCGTCGGCTGGACGGTCTGGGTGCGCCGCATGATCGTCCTGCCGATCGGCGAGCGGTGGGCGATGATCGCCGTCCTGACGGCCCTCACCACCCCGCGCACCACCTTCTACGCGCTGCTCGCCGGCTGCGCCTTCGCCGCCGCCTACACCACGGCCGGCCGGGTCCTGCGCTCGCTGACCCGCAAGGCGAACCGCACCGACCGCGCGGCCACCGCGCTCGCCGACCTGGCCGACTCGGGACCGCTCGCCGAGGGCCTGGCGGCGGCCTTGCGCAAGCCGGCCCGCCGGCTGCCCGGCATCGCCGTCCCCGCGCTCGCCCTGCTCGGCGCGGCCGCCGTCGTCGCCACCGCCGCGTCCACCGGTCCCGGCAGCCCCTGGCCGGCCGTCGCCGCCGTCGGCTACGCACTGACCTCGGGCCTCGCCGTCGCCCGCCCCCTCAAGGGCGCCCTCGACTGGCTCGTCCCGCCGTTCTTCCGCGCCGCCGAGTACGGCACGGTCCTCGCGCTCGCGGCCCACGCGGGGGTGAACGGAGCGCTTCCGGCGGCTTTCGGGCTGGTGGCGGCCGTCGCCTACCATCACTACGACACGGTGTACCGCATCCGCGGCAACGCCGGCGCGCCCCCGGCCTGGCTCACCCGGACCATCGGGGGGCACGAGGGGCGCACGCTGCTCGTCACCGCTCTGGCCGCGCTGCTCACCGCCGCGCAGTTCAAGGTCGCGCTCACGGTCCTGGCCGTGGCGGTGGCCCTGGTGGTGCTCGTCGAGAGCATCCGCTTCTGGGTGGCCTCCCACCTGGGTGGCGCGCCCGCCGTACACGATGAAGGAGAACCCGCATGATCGGCCTCGTGCTGGCGGCCGGCGCCGGACGGCGTCTGCGCCCCTACACCGACAGCCTGCCCAAGGCGCTGGTGCCGGTGGGGCCCGCGGGCATAGAGGGCGAACCCACGGTCCTCGACCTCACCCTCGGCAACTTCGCCGAGATCGGCCTGACCGAGGCCGCGGTCGTCGTCGGCTACCGCAAGGAGGCCGTCTACGAGCGCAAGGCGGCCCTGGAGGCGAAGTACGGCCTCAAGCTGACCCTCATCGACAACGACAAGGCCGAGGAGTGGAACAACGCCTACTCCCTGTGGTGCGGCCGTGACGCCCTCAAGGACGGCGTGATCCTCGCCAACGGGGACACCGTCCACCCGGTCTCCGTCGAGAAGACGCTGCTCGCCGCCCGCGGCGAGGGCAAGAAGATCATCCTCGCGCTGGACACGGTGAAGAGCCTGGCCGAGGAGGAGATGAAGGTCGTCGTCGATCCCGCCAGGGGCATGACGAAGATCACCAAGCTGATGGACCCGGCCGAGGCGACCGGCGAGTACATCGGCGTCACCCTGATCGAGGGCGACGCCGCCCCGGAGCTGGCCGACGCGCTGAAGGCGGTCTGGGAGACCGACCCGCAGCAGTTCTACGAGCACGGCTACCAGGAGCTGGTCGACCGCGGCTTCCGGATCGACGTCGCGCCGATCGGCGAGGTCGACTGGGTGGAGATCGACAACCACGACGATCTCGCCCGGGGACGGGAGATCGCGTGCCGGTACTGACCAGGCTGATCCCCTCGCCGCTGGTCGTCGACATCCGCCCGGGCGCCCTCGACGACCTGGCCTGTGTCCTCGCCGACGAGCGCATCTCGCACTCCGGCCGGCTGGCCGTCGCGGTCAGCGGCGGCTCCGGCGCGAAGCTGCGCGAGCGGGTGGCCCCGCAACTGCCCGGCGCCACCTGGTACGAGGTCGGCGGCGGCACCCTGGACGACGCGGTCCGGCTGGCCGGCGACATAAAGGCCGGCCACTACGACGCGGTGGTCGGCCTCGGCGGCGGCAAGATCATCGACTGCGCCAAGTTCGCCGCGGCCCGCGTCGGCCTGCCCCTGGTCGCCGTGCCGACGAACCTCGCGCACGACGGACTGTGCTCGCCGGTCGCCACCCTCGACAACGACGCCGGGCGCGGCTCCTACGGCGTGCCCAATCCGATCGCCGTCGTCATCGACCTGGACGTCATCCGCGAGGCGCCGGTCCGGTACGTGCGGGCCGGGATCGGCGACGCCGTCTCCAACGTCTCCGCGATCGCGGACTGGGAGCTTGCCAACCGCGTCAAGGGCGAGAAGATCGACGGTCTCGCCGCGGCCATGGCCCGCCAGGCCGGCGAGGCGGTGCTGCGCCACCCGGGCGGCATCGGGGACAACGACTTCCTCCAGGTGCTCGCCGAGGCGCTGGTGCTCAGCGGTATCGCCATGTCCGTGTCGGGCGACTCCCGCCCGTCGTCCGGGGCCTGCCACGAGATCAACCACGCCTTCGACCTGCTCTACCCGAAGCGCGCGGCGGCCCACGGCGAGCAGTGCGGACTGGGCGCGGCCTTCGCGATGTACCTGCGCGGGGCCCACGAGCAGTCGGCGTACATGGCCGAGGTCCTGCGCCGGCACGGACTGCCGGTGCTGCCGGAGGAGATCGGCTTCACCCCGGAGGAGTTCGTCAGGGTGGTGGAGTTCGCCCCGGAGACCCGGCCCGGCCGCTACACGATCCTCGAACACCTCGACCTGAAAACCCACCAGATCAAGGACATCTACGCCGACTATGTCAAGGCCATCGGTAGCTGAACTCCGGCCGGTCGTCCACCCCCCGGGGGTGAAGGACCGGCGCAGCGGTGAGCACTGGATGGGACGCCTCTACATGCGTGAGGTGTCCCTGCGGGTCGACCGCTACCTGGTGAACACCCGGGTCACGCCCAACCAGCTCACGTACCTGATGACCGTCTGCGGCGTCCTCGCGGCCCCGGCACTCCTGGTGCCGGGGATCCCGGGGGCGGTGCTCGGCGTGATCATGGTCCAGCTGTACCTGCTGCTCGACTGCGTCGACGGCGAGATCGCCCGCTGGAAGAAGCAGTACTCGCTCGGCGGGGTCTACCTCGACCGCGTCGGCGCCTACCTCACCGACGCCGCCGTGCTGGTCGGCCTCGGGCTGCGCGCCGCCGACCTGTGGGGCGAGGGCCGGATCGACTGGCTCTGGGCCTTCCTCGGCACCCTGGCCGCGCTCGGCGCCATCCTGATCAAGGCCGAGACGGACCTCGTCGGGGTGGCCCGCCACCAGGCGGGCAAGCCGCCGGTGCAGGAGTCCGCGGCCGAGCCGCGCTCCTCCGGCATGGCGCTGGCCCGCCGGGCCGCCGCCGCGCTGAAGTTCCACCGGCTGATCCTCGGCATCGAGGCGTCGCTGCTCATCCTGGTCCTCGCCATCGCCGACCAGGCGCGCGGCGACCTGTTCTTCACCCGGCTCGGCACCGCCGTCCTCGCCGGCATCGCACTGCTCCAGACGGTGCTGCACCTGGTGTCCATCCTCGCGTCGAGCCGGTTGCGGTGAGCGGGATGGCGACACCGGAGAGATCCCTGAAGGTCGGCGCGGTGATCATCACCATGGGCAACCGCCCGGAGGAGCTGCGCGCGCTCATCGACTCGGTCGCCCAGCAGGACGGCGACCCGGTCGAGGTGGTCGTGGTCGGCAACGGCTCGCCCGTCCCGGACGTCCCCGGGGGCGTGCGCACCGTCGAGGTCCCCGAGAACCTCGGCATCCCGGGCGGCCGCAACGTCGGCATCGAGGCCTTCGGGCCCGGCGGCCGGGACGTCGACATCCTGCTCTTCCTCGACGACGACGGCCTGCTCGCCCGCACCGACACCGCCGAGCTGTGCCGCGAGGCGTTCGCCGCCGACGACCGGCTCGGCATCATCAGCTTCCGCATCGCCGATCCCGAGACGGGCGTCACCCAGCGCCGCCACGTGCCCCGGCTGCGCGCGTCGGACCCGATGCGCTCCTCCCGGGTCACCACCTTCCTGGGCGGCGCCAACGCGGTCCGTACGAAGGTCTTCGCCGAGGTCGGCGGGCTGCCGGACGAGTTCTTCTACGCGCACGAGGAGACCGACCTCGCCTGGCGCGCCCTGGACGCGGGCTGGATGATCGACTACCGGTCGGACATGGTGCTGTACCACCCGACGACCGCCCCCTCCCGGCACGCGGTGTACCACCGGATGGTGGCCCGCAACCGGGTCTGGCTGGCCCGCCGCAACCTGCCCGCCCCGCTGGTCCCCGTGTACCTGGGCGTCTGGCTGCTGCTCACCCTGGCGCGCCGCCCCTCGCGGCCCGCGCTGAAGGCGTGGTTCGGCGGATTCCGGGAGGGCTGGGCGACGGCGTGCGGCCCCCGCCGGCCCATGAAGTGGCGTACGGTGTGGCGGCTGACCCGGCTGGGCCGGCCCCCCGTGATCTGACAAGCTCGTCCCCGCGGGGTCCGGGGCACCGGCCCCGCCCCGCCGCACCGGCCGCGCATCTCTCGAAGACGAAAGTTTCCCGCAGTGAGTGAGACAACGCACGACGGCGGAGTCGCCGTGACCGAGCCTCCGTCGCCCGACGAGCATCTGACGGCGGCCGAGCTCGCCGCGAAGTACGGCCTGACCGTGAGCGGCGCCCGGCCCTCGCTCGCCGAGTACGTCCGCCGGCTCTGGGGGCGGCGGCACTTCATCGTCGCCTTCTCCCAGGCCAAGCTGACCGCCCAGTACAGCCAGGCGAAGCTCGGCCAGCTGTGGCAGGTCGCCACTCCGCTGCTCAACGCGCTCGTCTACTACCTGATCTTCGGCCTGATCCTGGACGCGGGCCGCGGCATGACCAAGGACGTGTACATCCCGTTCCTGGTCACCGGGGTCTTCGTCTTCACCTTCACCCAGTCCTCGGTGATGGCCGGCGTCCGCGCCATCTCCGGCAATCTCGGCCTGGTGCGCGCCCTGCACTTCCCGCGGGCCTCCCTCCCGATCTCCTTCGCGCTCCAGCAGCTCCAGCAGCTGCTGTTCTCCATGATCGTGCTGGTCGCGGTGGCCTGCGCCTTCGGCAGCTACCCGGACCTGTCCTGGGCGCTGATGGTGCCGGTGCTGGTGCTCCAGTTCCTGTTCAACACCGGGCTCGCCCTGGTGATGGCGCGGCTGGGCGCGAAGACCCCGGACCTCGCCCAGCTCATGCCGTTCGTGATGCGCACCTGGATGTACGCCTCCGGGGTGATGTTCTCCATCCCGATCATGCTCCAGGACAAGCCGGCCTGGATCGCCGACGTGCTCCAGTGGAACCCTGCCGCCATCTACATGGACCTGATGCGCTTCGCGCTGATCGACGGCTACGGCTCCGAGAACCTGCCCCCGCACGTCTGGGCGGTCGCGGCGGGCTGGGCGGCGCTCGTCGCCGTCGGCGGCTTCGTGTACTTCTGGAAGGCGGAGGAGAGGTACGGCCGTGGCTGAGGCACGCGTTCCCACCGTGATCGCGGACGATCTGCACATCGTCTACCGCGTCAACGGCGCCAGGACCGGCAGGGGCAGCGCCACCGCCGCCCTGAGCCGCATCCTGAAGCGGGGCTCCGGCGACGCGCAGCGCGGCGTGCGCAAGGTGCACGCCGTGCGCGGCGTCTCCTTCGTCGCCTACCGGGGCGAGGCGATCGGCCTGATCGGCTCCAACGGCTCCGGGAAGTCCACCCTGCTGCGCGCCGTCGCCGGGCTGCTGCCCGCCGAGCGGGGCAAGGTCTACACCGACGGACAGCCCTCGCTGCTCGGGGTCAACGCGGCCCTGATGAACGACCTGACCGGCGAACGCAACGTCATATTGGGCGGGCTCGCCATGGGCATGTCCCGCGAGGAGATCCGGGAGCGCTACCAGGAGATCGTCGACTTCTCCGGCATCAACGAGAAGGGCGACTTCATCACCCTGCCGATGCGCACCTACTCCTCCGGCATGGCCGCCCGGCTGCGCTTCTCCATCGCGGCCGCCAAGGACCACGACGTCCTCATGATCGACGAGGCGCTGGCCACCGGCGACCGCTCCTTCCAGAAGCGCTCCGAGGCCCGCATCCGCGAGCTGCGCCAGCAGGCGGGCACGGTGTTCCTGGTCAGCCACAACAACAAGTCCATCCGCGACACCTGCAACCGCGTGCTGTGGCTGGAGCGCGGCGAACTGCGCATGGACGGGCCGACCGACGAGGTCCTGAAGGAGTACGAGAAGTTCGCGGGCAAGTGACCCGGTCCGCCCAGGGCCCTGCCGGAACGGACTCCGGCGGGGCCCGGCGTCTGCGGAGGGAACGTCAACCCCGGTCGGCGGCAACAACCTTGGGGCCGATCGGTGTGTTCTCGTGATGCGCGGGACACCCCCGCGGACCCCCCTGCGTTGTACGACGTAAGCTGTACCGGTGCCGAATCGCGGCAAGTGTGACGATCGTGCGCGACACCCTTCACCGGAACGGCCGTGCGAACGCCGGGCGGCGTGTCCGAAATAGTGTGAATTGGGTCGGCAGTGTAGAACGGGAGATGTGACGGCAATGGCGACGGAAACTCCCCGGCTCCCCGAAGCATGCGCCGTCCCCGCCCGAGGCAGCACACGGTGACGGGAATCCGCACGGTGCACCGGGACGACCCGGGACGCGCCACGCTCGACAAGGCCGCGTCCGAGAACTTCCCCGTGGCCCCCTTCTTCCTGCCCCGCGCCTGGCGCACCGACCTCATGGCCGTCTACGGCTTCGCCCGCCTCGTCGACGACATCGGCGACGGCGACCTCGCCCCGGGCGGCGCCGACGCCCGTCTGCTCGGCGTGTCCGCGCACGAGGCCGAGGACCGGCTGCTCCTGCTCGACGCGTTCGAGGCCGACCTGCGCCGCGTCTTCGACGGCGTGCCCCGCCACCCCCTGCTGCGCCGGCTCCAGCCGACCGTCCGCCGCCGCTCGCTCACCCCCGAGCCGTTCCTCGGCCTGATCGCCGCCAACCGCCAGGACCAGCTGGTCGGCCGGTACCAGACCTACGACGACCTGCTCGCCTACTGCGAGCTGTCCGCCAACCCCGTGGGCCGGCTGGTGCTCGCCGTCACCGGCACCGCCACCCCGGAGCGGATCCGCCTCTCCGACGCGGTCTGCACGGCGCTCCAGATCGCCGAGCACCTCCAGGACGTCGCCGAGGACCTGCGCCGTGACCGGATCTACCTGCCCGCCGAGGACATGAAGCGCTTCCAGGTCCAGGAGGCGGATCTCGCCGCCGCCTCGGCGGGCGCGCCGGTGCGCGCCCTGGTCGCGTTCGAGGCGCGCCGTG
Source organism: Streptomyces glaucescens (assembly GCF_000761215.1). Classification (GTDB taxonomy): domain Bacteria; phylum Actinomycetota; class Actinomycetes; order Streptomycetales; family Streptomycetaceae; genus Streptomyces; species Streptomyces glaucescens_B. The sequence continues at coordinate 6,461,870 of NZ_CP009438.1, forward strand.
CCCGTGACCTGCTGGCCGCGGGCGCCCCCCTCGTGGGCAGCGTGCACGGCAGGCTGAGGCTGCTGCTCGCGGGGTTCGTGGCCGGGGGAAGGGCGGCCCTCGACGCCATCGCCGCCGTCGGCCACGACGTACTTCCCGGCCCGCCCAAGCCCGGCAGACTCCGGTTGCTGCGCGAGGTGGGCGTGACCCTGCGAGGAGAGGGGTGATCCGGACCGTGGAGTCGGAACCGCACGTGTCCGCACCGGTACTCGCCGCCTACCGCTACTGCGAGGCCGTCACCGGACAGCAGGCCCGCAACTTCGCCTACGGCATCCGGCTGCTGCCGACGGCCAAGCGCCGCGCGATGTCCGCGCTGTACGCCTTCTCCCGGCGTGTCGACGACATCGGCGACGGCGCGCTCACCGACGAGGTGAAGGCCGCCCGGCTGGACGACACCCGGACGCTGCTCACCCGGATCCGCGAGGACGCGGTCGACGAGGACGACACCGACCCGGTCGGCGTAGCCCTCGCCCACGCCGCCCGCACCTTCCCCATCCCGCTCGACGGCCTGGACGAGCTGATCGACGGCGTCCTCATGGACGTCCGCGGCGAGACCTACGAGACGTGGGACGACCTCAAGCGCTACTGCCGGTGCGTGGCGGGCGCCATCGGGCGCCTCTCCCTCGGCGTGTTCGGCACCGAACCGGGAGCGCGTGACGCCGAGCGCGCCCCCGAGTACGCCGACACCCTCGGGCTGGCCCTCCAGCTCACCAACATCCTGCGCGACGTCCGCGAGGACGCCGAGGGCGGGCGCACCTACCTGCCCTCCGACGACCTCGCCAAGTTCGGCTGCTCGGCCGGGTTCGCCGGGCCGACCCCGCCGGACGGCTCCGACTTCGCGGGCCTCGTCCACTTCGAGGTGCGCCGCGCCCGCGCCCTGTTCGCCGAGGGCTACCAGCTGCTGCCCATGCTCGACCGGCGCAGCGGCGCCTGCGTCGCCGCCATGGCGGGCATCTACCGCCGCCTGCTCGACCGCATCGAGCGCGACCCGGAGGCCGTGCTGCGCGGCCGGGTCTCGCTGCCCGGCCGGGAGAAGGCCTACGTCGCCGTGCGCGGGCTGTCCGGACTGGACACCCGCCACGTCAGCCGGCGCACCGTCAGGAGGCGCGTCTGATGCGGACCTCCGGACCGGACGAGACCACCGGCGCACATCCCGGCGCCGCCGACGGCCGCAGCGTGCGTGCCGCCGACGGCGCGCGCCACGCCGGGGAGGGCGAGCACCGTGGTGCCGCCGTCGCCGGACGGCCGGGGCGTGGTGCCGCCGGCCGGCCCGCCCGCGCCGTCGGTGGTCGTCGGGCCGGCGCACGCCCACGCGCCCTCGGCGGCCGGCTCGGCGACCGGGGCGATGGTGCGGGCGCGGGTGCCGGTGCCGTTCGGCCGGGAGGTCCCGGTGGCGGGTCCGTGCGCGGCGGTCGCGGCCGGGCCGGGGGAGTCACCGGCGCCGTGGGCGGCGGTGCCACCGACGGCACCTCCGCTTCACCCTCCGCGCCGCCCGCCGGAGGGAACCCGCGGGCAGCCCGCCGGCGCGCGGCCGCGTCCCTGCCGGCGAAGGCCGGGCCCGGACTCACCCCGCGCCGCGGCGCCCGCGCGGGGGAGGGCGCACGATGACCGACGGCACGAGGAACGGACCCGTGACGACCGACGCTCCCACCGGGCACGGCCGGAAGGCGGTGGTGGTCGGCGGCGGACTCGCCGGGGTCACCGCCGCGCTGGCACTCGCCGACGCGGGCGTCGGCGTCACCCTGCTCGAAGGCCGGCCCCGCCTCGGCGGCCTGGCCTTCTCCTTCCGGCGCGGTGAGCTGACCGTCGACAACGGCCAGCACGTCTACCTGCGCTGCTGCACCGCCTACCGGTGGTTCCTCGACCGGATCGGGGGTGCGGCGCTGGCGCCGCTGCAGGACCGGCTCGACGTGCCCGTGCTCGACCTCGCCAAGCCCGAGGGCCGGCGACTCGGCAGGCTGCGGCGCGACGCGCTGCCGGTCCCGCTGCACCTGGGCCGCAGCCTTGCGACGTACCCCCACCTCTCGCTCGCCGAGCGGGCGAAGGCCGGCCGGGCCGCGCTCGCGCTCAAAGGGCTCGACCCCGCCGATCCGGCCCTGGACGAGCAGGACTTCGGCAGCTGGCTGACCGCGCACGGCCAGTCGGCGCGGGCCGTCGAGGCCCTGTGGGACCTGGTCGGCGTCGCCACCCTCAACGCGGTCGCGGGCGACAGCTCCCTCGGGCTCGCCGCGATGGTGTTCAGGACCGGGCTGCTGTCCGAACCGGGCGCGGCCGACATCGGCTGGGCCCGGGTTCCCCTCGGCGACCTGCACGACCGGCTGGCGCGCCGGGCGCTCGACGCCGCGGGCGTGCGCACCGTCCTGCGTGCCCGGGTCTCCGCCGTCTCCCGGACCGGCGAGGGGCGCTGGAGCGTCCGGCTGCCCGGCGAGCACATCGAGTCGGACGCCGTGGTGCTCGCCGTACCGCAGCGCGAGGCCCACGACCTGCTGCCCGACGGCGCGCTCGACGCGCCCGAGCGGCTGCTGCGGATCGGCACCGCACCGATCCTCAACGTCCACGTCGTCTACGACCGCAAGGTGCTGAACACCCCGTTCCTGACCGCGCTCGGCTCCCCGGTGCAGTGGGTCTTCGACCGCACCGAGGCGTCCGGGCTGACGGACGGCCAGTACCTGGCACTGTCCCAGTCGGCCGCCCAGGACGACATCGACGCCCCGGTGGCCGAGCTGCGCGCACGGTACCTGCCCGAGCTGGAGCGAGCCCTGCCGCGCACCCGGGATGCCGAGGTGAGGGACTTCTTCGTCACCCGGGAGCGCACCGCGACCTTCGCTCCCGCCCCCGGCGTCGGGCGGCTGCGGCCCGGCGCCCGCACGAAGGCACCCGGCCTCTACCTGGCCGGAGCGTGGACCGCCACCGGGTGGCCCGCGACCATGGAGAGTGCGGTCCGCAGCGGCATCAGCGCGGCCGACGCCGCGCTGCGCGCCCTGGGCCGGCCCCGCCCGCGCCACCTCTTCGACGTCGAGGAGGCGGCCTGATGTCCCGGCAGCACGGCGCGGCGGGTCCCCGCACCCCCGGTACCGCAACAAGAGGAGAGACTGTGCCCCCTGTGCCCCCGGCCTCGACGGCCGCTCGCGAGACCGCGGTGGACGTGACCGCGCTCCTGGAGCGCGGCCGGACCCTGGCCACCCCGGTACTGCGGGCGGCCATCGACCGCCTGGCGCCTCCGATGGACACGGTTGCCGCCTACCACTTCGGCTGGATCGACGCCCGGGGCAACCCCACGTCCGGCGACGGCGGCAAGGCCGTGCGCCCCGCCCTGGCCGTGCTGTCCGCGGAGGTCACCGGCGCCGCCCCGGAGACGGGCGTGCCCGGTGCCGTCGCCGTCGAGCTGGTCCACAACTTCTCCCTGCTGCACGACGACCTGATGGACGGCGACGAACAGCGCCGGCACCGCGACACCGTCTGGAAGGTGCACGGACCCGCCCAGGCCATCCTGGTCGGTGACGCCCTGTTCGCCCTCGCCAACGAGGTGCTCCTGGAACTCGGCACCGTCGACGCCGGACGCGCCACCCGCCGGCTCACCACCGCCTCCCGCGCCCTCATCGACGGCCAGGCGCAGGACATCTCCTACGAGCACCGCGACCGGGTCAGCGTCGAGGAGTGCCTGGAGATGGAGGGCAACAAGACCGGCGCGCTGCTCGCCTGCGCCAGCTCCATCGGCGCGGTGCTCGGCGGCGCGGACGACCGCACCGCCGACGCCCTGGAGCGGTACGGCTATCACCTCGGCCTCGCCTTCCAGGCCGTCGACGACCTGCTCGGCATCTGGGGCGACCCGGAGGCCACCGGCAAGCAGACCTGGAGCGACCTGCGCCAGCGCAAGAAGTCGCTGCCGGTGGTGGCCGCCCTCGCGGCGGGCGGCAGCGCCTCGGAGCGGCTCGGCGACATCCTCGCCGCCGACGCCAAGAGCAGCGACTTCGCCACCTTCTCCGAGGAGGAGTTCGCCGCCCGGGCGGCCCTCATCGAGGAGGCGGGCGGACGTGAGTGGACCGCCGACGAGGCGCGCCGTCAGCACACCGTCGCCATCGAAGCCCTCGACGCCGTGGACATGCCCGACCGGGTGCGGGCACAGTTCACCGCGCTCGCCGACTTCGTCGTCGTACGAAAGAGATGATCACCATCGGCCGAATAGCCCTCGCGTAGTCGCCGGCCGGTGTGCGAGGGAGCGCGCACCGGCCGACGGCGGACCCACAGCAGACAGCACTCGCAGGACTGCAGGAAGGGGAAGCCATGACAGCGACGACCGACGGAAGCACCGGGGCCCCGCCGCCCCGCGCAGCCGCGGCCAGCGAAACCGACACCGACACCCCCGCGGCGGCCGGGGCCCACGAAGCCGCCGTCCGCGCCACCTTGCGCGCCACCGACTTCCTGCTCTCCCGGCAGGACCCGGAGGGCTGGTGGAAGGGCGACCTGGAGACCAACGTCACCATGGACGCCGAGGACCTGCTGCTCCGCCAGTTCCTGGGCATCCGCGACGAGCGGACCACCCGGGCCGCCGCCCTGTTCATCAGGGGCGAGCAGCGCGAGGACGGCACCTGGGCCACCTTCCACGGCGGCCCGGGCGAACTCTCCACGACCATCGAGGCGTACGTCGCCCTGCGCCTGGCCGGGGACGCGCCGGACGCGCCGCACATGGCGAAGGCCGCCGCGTGGATCCGCGCCCGGGGCGGGATCGCCGCCGCCCGGGTCTTCACCCGGATCTGGCTCGCCCTGTTCGGCTGGTGGAAGTGGGAGGACCTGCCCGAACTGCCCCCGGAACTCATCTGGCTCCCGTCCTGGATGCCGCTCAACATCTACGACTTCGGCTGCTGGGCCCGGCAGACGATCGTCCCGCTGAGCATCGTCTCCGCGAAGCGCCCGGTGCGCCCCGCGCCCTTCCCGCTGGACGAGCTGCACACCGACCCGGCGCGTCCCGTCCCGCCGCGGCCGCCGGCCCCGGCGGCCAGCTGGGACGGCGCGTTCCAGCGGCTCGACAAGGGGCTGCACGTCCTGCGCAGGGCCGTGCCGAAGCGGCTGCGCCGGGCGGCGATGAACACCGCGGCCCGCTGGATCGTCGAGCGCCAGGAGAACGACGGCTGCTGGGGCGGCATCCAGCCGCCGGCCGTGTACTCCATCATTGCGCTGCACCTGCTCGGCTACGACCTCCGGCACCCGGTGATGCGCGAGGGCCTGGCCTCGCTGGACCGGTTCGCCGTCTGGCGCGAGGACGGCGCCCGGATGATCGAGGCCTGCCAGTCACCGGTGTGGGACACCTGTCTGGCCACCATCGCCCTGGCCGACGCCGGACTCCCCGCCGACCACCCGCGGCTGGTGAAGGCCGTCGACTGGATGCTGGGCGAGGAGGTCGTCCGGCGCGGCGACTGGGCCGTACGGCGCCCCGAACTGCCGCCGGGCGGCTGGGCGTTCGAGTTCCACAACGACAACTACCCCGACATCGACGACACCGCCGAGGTGGTCCTCGCACTGCGCCGGGTCCGGCACCCCGAACCGGCCCGGGTGGAACGGGCGATCGGGCGCGGGGTGCGCTGGACCCTCGGCATGCAGTCGAGGAACGGCGCCTGGGGCGCCTTCGACGTCGACAACACCAGCCCCTTCCCCAACCGGCTGCCGTTCTGCGACTTCGGCGAGGTCATCGACCCGCCGTCCGCCGACGTCACCGCGCACGTCGTGGAGATGCTGGCCGTGGAGGGCCTGGCCCACGATCCGCGCACCCGGCGCGGCATCGAGTGGCTGCTCGCCGAACAGGAGCCGGACGGCTCGTGGTTCGGCCGGTGGGGCGTCAACTACATCTACGGCACCGGGTCGGTGGTCCCCGCCCTCGTCGCCGCCGGGCTCCCGGCCGCGCACCCGGCGATCCGGCGGGCCGTGACCTGGCTGGAGTCGGTGCAGAACGACGACGGCGGCTGGGGCGAGGACCTGCGCTCCTACCGGCACGCCGCACAGTGGCGCGGCCGGGGCGCCTCGACCGCCTCCCAGACGGCGTGGGCGCTGATGGCCCTGCTGGCCGCGGGGGAGCGGGACTCCAGGGCCGTCGAGCGCGGTGTCGCCTGGCTGGTCGCGACCCAGCGGGAGGACGGCTCCTGGGACGAGCCGTACTTCACCGGCACCGGCTTCCCCTGGGACTTCTCCATCAACTACCACCTCTACCGTCAGGTCTTCCCGCTCACCGCGCTCGGCCGGTACCTGCACGGCGAGCCGTTCCACGGCAAGCGGCCGGGCAAACCGCTCGCCGTGGCCAAGGGAAGCTGATGACCGTGCCCCCCGCCCCGGCACCGCTGCTGATCGCCTGCGCGCTCGGCATCGAGCACCTGGCCCTGCGCCTGGGGGACAGGAGCGGCGCCGGCGGGCCCGTCACCGTGCTGCGCACCGGGATGGGCCCGAGGGCGGCCGGGCGCGCCGTCGCGCGGGTGCTGGCCGAGCCGACGCTGGCCGGGGCCGCCGTGCTCGCCACCGGCTTCTGCGCGGGGCTCGCCCCCGGGATGCACCCCGGTGACCTGGTCGTCGCCGAGGAGACCGGGGAGCCGGGCGACGGCACACCGTGCGTGGGCACCGGCCTGCTGGTCAGGGAACTGCTGCGGGCCGCACCCGGCCGCACCGTCCACACCGGCCCGGTCACCGGCTCCGACCACGTGGTGCGCGGGCAGGAACGCGCCGACCTGCTGGCCACCGGCGCGATCGCGGTGGACATGGAGTCGGCGGCCACGCTCCGGAGCGCCGTGCGCGCGGGCGAGCGCCCGGTTGCGGCCGTCCGGGTGGTGGTGGACGCTCCAGAACATGAACTCGTCCGGATCGGCACGGTGCGCGGTGGAATATCGGCTTTCCGCGTCCTGCGTTCCGTCCTTCCCGCATTCTTTGAATGGCACCGCAATGTGCTGCTCCCCAGGAGGTGAGCCAGATGGCCATGCCGCTGCGCCAGTCCGTCAAGGTCGCTGCTTACTTGGCTGAACAAAAGCTCCGCCGGCGCGACAAGTTCCCGCTCATCGTCGAACTGGAGCCGCTCTTCGCCTGCAACCTGAAGTGCGAGGGCTGCGGGAAGATCCAGCACCCGGCGGGGGTGCTCAAGCAGCGCATGCCGGTCGCGCAGGCCGTGGGAGCGGTGCTCGAGTCCGGTGCGCCGATGGTGTCCATCGCCGGCGGCGAGCCGCTGATGCACCCGCAGATCGACGAGATCGTGCGCCAGCTGGTGGCCAGACGGAAGTACGTCTTCCTCTGCACCAACGCCATGCTGCTGCGCAAGAAGATGGACCAGTTCACCCCCTCCCGCTACTTCGCCTTCGCCGTGCACATCGACGGACTGCGCGAGCGGCACGACGAGTCCGTCGCCAAGGAAGGCGTCTTCGACGAGGCGGTCGAGGCGATCAAGGAGGCCAAGCGGCGCGGTTTCCGGGTCACCACCAATTCGACCTTCTTCAACACCGACACCCCGCAGACCGTCGTGGAGGTGCTGAACTTCCTCAACGACGACCTGGAGGTCGACGAAATGATGATCTCGCCGGCCTACGCCTACGAGAAGGCGCCCGACCAGGAGCACTTCCTCGGCGTGGAGCAGACCCGCGAGCTGTTCCGGAAGGCCTTCGCGGGCGGCAACCGGCGCCGCTGGCGGCTCAACCACTCGCCGCTCTTCCTGGACTTCCTGGAGGGCAAGGTCGACTTCCCGTGCACCGCGTGGGCGATCCCGAACTACTCGCTCTTCGGCTGGCAGCGTCCCTGCTACCTGATGAGCGACGGCTACGTGCCGACCTACCGCGAGCTGATCGAGGAGACCGACTGGGACAGGTACGGCCGCGGGAAGGATCCCCGGTGCGCCAACTGCATGGCCCACTGCGGTTACGAGCCCACCGCCGTCCTCGCCACCATGGGGTCCCTGAAGGAGTCCCTGCGGGCCATGCGCGAGACGGTTTCCGGGAACCGGGAGTGACGTCATGACCGCCGTCGCCCCGCGCCCGCCCGCAAGGCCGGCCGGCGGCGGGGCGCCCGTGGAACGGGAGGGAACCGGCAGGGGCGCATGGAGCGCGCGGCGGGCCGCGGCCGGGGACCCCGCCGGAGAGAAGCCGTCCAAGGAGACCCACGCATGACCACCGCTCAGTCCGCGTCCCAGCCCCCGGAGTCGGCGCGCCCGAAGACGTTCGACCTGGCCGCGCTGCTGGCCGAGCGCGGCGCCGAGCGCTACGAGCTGCACGCCCGGTACCTGAACCACCAGCTGCCGCGCATGCTGCGCACCATCGGCTTCGACAAGGTCTACGAACGGGCCGAGGGGGCCTACTTCTGGGACGCGGACGGCGACGACTACCTGGACATGCTCGCCGGGTTCGGGGTGATGGGCCTCGGCCGCCACCACCCCGTCGTCCGCAAGGCGCTGCACGACGTGCTCGACGCGGACCTCGCCGACCTCACCCGCTTCGACTGCCAGCCCCTGCCCGGACTGCTCGCCGAACGGCTGCTCGCCCACAGCCCCCACCTGGACCGGGTGTTCTTCGGCAACAGCGGCACGGAGGCCGTGGAGACCGCGCTGAAGTTCGCCCGGTACGTCACCGGCCGGCCGAGGATCCTGTACTGCGAGCACGCCTTCCACGGGCTGACCACCGGCTCCCTGTCGGTGAACGGGGAGCCCGGCTTCCGCGACGGCTTCGCCCCGCTGCTGCCGGACACGGCCGTCCCGCTCGGGGACCTCGACGCGCTGGCCCGCGAGCTGGGGCGGGGCGACGTCGCCGCGCTCATCGTGGAGCCGATCCAGGGCAAGGGCGTGCACGAGGCGCCGCCCGGTTACCTGCGCGCCGCCCAGGACCTGCTGCGCCGGCACAAGGCCCTGCTCATCGCCGACGAGGTGCAGACGGGACTGGGCCGGACCGGCGACTTCTACGCCTACCAGCACGAGGAGGGCGTCGAGCCGGACCTGGTGTGCGTGGCCAAGGCGCTCTCGGGCGGCTACGTGCCGGTGGGCGCCACCCTGGGCAGGGACTGGATCTTCAGGAAGGTGTACGCGTCGATGGACCGGGTGCTGGTCCACTCGGCCAGCTTCGGATCCAACGCACAGGCCATGGCGGCGGGCCTCGCCGTGCTGTCGGTCATGGAGAACGACCAGGTCGTCGCGGGTGTCCGCGCCACCGGTGAACTGCTCAAGTCCCGGCTCACCGCGCTGATCGACCGCTACGAGCTGCTTGCCGACGTACGCGGCCGGGGGCTGATGATCGGCATCGAGTTCGGCCGACCCCGGTCGCTGCGGCTGCGCGGCCAGTGGACCATGCTCCAGAGGGCCCGCAAGGGCCTGTTCGCCCAGATGGTGGTCGTTCCGCTGCTCCAGCGGCACCGGATCCTGACCCAGGTCTCCGGCGACCACCTGGAGGTGATCAAGCTGATTCCGCCGCTGATCATCGGGGAGCGGGAGGTGGACCGGTTCGTGACCGCCTTCACGGCGGTGATGGACGACGCGCACAGCGGGAGCGGGCTGATGTGGGACTTCGGGAAGACGCTGATGAAGCAGGCGGTTGCCAACCGGTAGCCGGGGGACCCGCCCTGCTCGCGCGAGGGGTTTTGCCTCTGGGGCAACAAATTTGCCTACGGGGCAAGACTGGGGCTCAATGGAGTCATGAGTTCCCCCGCCGCCGGTCCCGGCTCCGAGCCCGCCGGTGACCTGTCCACCGTGGCCCCCCAGCTGCGGTCCCTGCGCCGGCGGGCCTCCCTGACCCTGGAGTCGGCGGCCCGCGCGGCCGGGCTCTCGCCCGCCCACCTCTCCCGCCTGGAGACCGGGCAGCGGCAGCCCTCGCTGCCCGTGCTGCTCGCTCTCGCCCGGGTCTACGGTACGACCGTCTCGGAACTGCTCGGCGAGACGGTCGCCGACCGGGACGCCGTCGTGCGCGCCGCCGACATGGAACCGACCGTGGCCGGCGGCTGGTCGTACCGGCAGGCCGGCGCGCCCGGACGCGGCATGCAGGCGCTGCGCGTCCAGGTGCCCCACGGCTCCCAGGGCGACATCGTGCGGGTGCACCCCGGCGAGGAATGGCTGTACGTCCTCCAGGGGCGGCTGCGGCTGCACCTCGGCGACACCGTGCACCGGCTCGCCCCGGGCGACAGCGCCCACTTCGATTCGCTGACCCCGCACCGCATCGCCGCGGAGGACCCGGACGGGGTCGACCTGCTCTTCGTCCACACCCTGCTGCAGAGTCCCACGGCCGCGCTGTGCCTCGGCCCCGCCACCCATGTCACCGGAGAGACGCCATGAGCCGCATACAGCAGAAGTTGGACCGCCAGATCTGGGTCCGGCTGTTCATCTACGTCGTGGCGGGCCACGCCTTCGCCGCCTTCCTCTACCTGCTGTTCGCCCTCGGCGGCAAGTGAGGCCCCGGCGCGGACGGGCGCCCGCGCCCCGGCTCAGTCGAGCAGCCGCTCGCGCAGCCGCTCCCGGGTCCGCGGGCTGAGCTTCAGGCCCTGCTCCAGGTAGGTGCCGACGTCGCCCCAGGTGTCCTCGATGGTCTCGAAAGCCGCCGACAGGTACTCGGCGCGCGCGTCGAAGAGCGGGCTGAGCAGCTCCATCACCTCGGGGGAGTAGGCCGAGGCGGAACTGCCGCTGCGTTGGACCTTGTACCGGCGGTGCTTGGCGTTGGACTCCAGGTAGTCCGCGAAGATCGCCTCGCGCTCCACACCCAGGGCGAGCAGGGTCACCGCCACCGACAGGCCCGCGCGGTCCTTGCCCGCCGCGCAGTGCATCAGGGCGGGCACGCTGTCCTCGGCGAGGGCGTGCAGCACCCGGGAGTGCTCGGCGGTGCGGTCCTTGATGATCATCCGGTACGAGGCGACCATCCGGGCCGCCCCCTTGCCGTCCGCGAGGATCTCGCGCAGCTGGTCGAGGTCGCCGTCGCGCACCATCTTCCAGAACTCGACGCCGTCGGCCGGGTCGCTCAGCGGCAGGTTCACGTTGCGCACGCCCGGCAGCTCGACGTCCGGGCCCTCCAGCTTCTGGTCCGCCGCGTTGCGGAAGTCGAAGACGGTGTGCAGGCCCAGGGAGGAGAGGAACACCGCGTCCTCGGCGGTCGCGTGCGCGAGGTGGCCGCTGCGGTAGAGCACGCCGTACCGCACCCGGCGTCCGTCGACGGTCGGCAGGCCGCCCACGTCACGGAAGTTGCGCACCCCGGCCAGCTCGGGCTCGGTCGACGGGACCTGCTGCGTCACGTGGGCTCCTCCCAGTCGGCCCCGCCGGCGCTGCTCGTCGGCGGGCACGTCTTCGACGATACGACATGGATTCCTGAGGCAATGAAGTTGTCCACAGGCGGCATACCCGAGCTGGAGCGCGTTGTCCACAGGCGTTGCCGACGAGCGCCCCCCGCCTCGATGATGTCGGTCCTGAGCGAAACTGCCGGGATCTGTGGGGGGCATGATGCTGGACACCGCCGGGGACGGCCGTACGTGGCTGCTGTCGGGGCCGCGGAGCAGTTACGCGGTCCACCTCACCGAGGACGACGAGCTGCTGCACCTGCACTGGGGCCCGCGGATCTCGCTCGCCGACGCGGAGGCGCTCGCGGCCCTGCCGCTGCCCGGTCACTGGCCCTTCGAGTCGGCCCTCGACGGCCGCGAGGAGTATCCGGTCGAGGGCGGCCCCCGGTTCACCCGGCCCGCCCTGTCCGTGCGCACCGAGGAGCGGCGCGGCACCGAATGGACCTTCGAGGCGTGCGAGACGGGGAGCGGGGAGGGCCCCGACGAGCTGCGCCTCCGCTTCCGGGACGCGGGACTGACGATCACCCTGCACTACCGGATGCGGGACGACGTCGTCGAACGCTGGGTCACCCTGCGCAACGAGGGACCGGCGGTGGAGCTGCTGCGCGCCGACTCCGCCACCTGGACGCTGCCCGAACGCGACGGCTGGCGGCTGTCCCAGCTGCACGGCAGGTGGGCCGCGGAGTCCCGGCTGACGGCGGCCCCCCTCACCTACGGCGAAAAGGTCGTCGGCAGCCGCCGCGGCCACACCGGGCACCAGCATCTGCCCTGGGTGGCGCTGGACACCGACGCCACCGAGGAGCACGGCGAGGTCTACGGCTGCGCGCTCGGCTGGTCCGGTTCCTGGCGGATCGCTGTGGCCCAGCTGCCGGACGCGCGCGTGCAGATCAGCGGCGGCGCCGGACACGACGACTCGGGGCTGGCCCGGCTGGCGGCCGGGGAGTCCTTCACCACGCCGGTCTTCGCCGGACTGTGGAGCGACGGCGGCTTCGGCGGCGCCAGCCGGAGCTGGCACGCCTACCAGCGCGCCCACGTGGTCCCCGACGCCGGGCGGGACCGGCCGGTGCTGTTCAACTCGTGGGAGGCCACCGGCTTCGACATCGGCGAGGAGCAGCAGCGGGCGCTCGCCCGGCGGGCCGCCGACCTGGGCGTGGAGCTGTTCGTCGTCGACGACGGCTGGTTCGGTGCCCGTACCGGTGACCACGCGGGCCTCGGCGACTGGCGGCCCAGCCCGGACCGCTTCCCGGCCGGTCTCGGGCCGCTCGCCGACGAGGTGCACGCTCTCGGGATGCGGTTCGGGATCTGGGTCGAGCCCGAGATGGTCAACCCGGACAGCGACCTGTACCGGGCCCACCCCGACTGGGTGCAGCACCAGAAAGGGCGAAAGCGGACAGAGTTCCGCAATCAGCTCGTACTGAACCTGGCCCGGGAGGATGTCCAGGAGTATCTGTGGGAGCGGCTGCACGCCCTGCTCTCCAGCGCCCCCATCGACTATGTGAAGTGGGACTTCAACCGCTGCTTCACCGACGCGGGGTGGCCCGGCGAGCCCTACCCGCAGCGCCTGTGGGTCGACCATGTGCGGGCCCTGTACGCCCTGCTGGACCGGCTGCGCGCCGCCCATCCCGGGGTGGCCTTCGAGTCCTGCTCGGGCGGCGGGGGCCGGGTCGACCTCGGGGTGCTGAGCCGTACCGACCAGGTGTGGACCTCCGACAACACCGATCCGCTGGACCGGCTGGCCATCCAGCACGGCTTCAGCCAGATCCACCCCGCGCGAGTGATGGCCGCCTGGGTCACCGACAGCCCCAACGCCATGCTCAACGGCCGGGTCAGCTCGCTGCGCTTCCGTTTCGTCAGTGCGATGGCCGGGGTGCTCGGCATCGGCGGCGACCTCACCCGGTGGACCGCGCAGGAGCTGGCCGAGGCCCGCGACTGGGTGGCCCTCTACAAGGAGATCCGGCCCCTGGTGCAGCGCGGGGACCTCTACCGCCTGCGGCCCCCGCGGGGTGGGCTGAGCGCCGTCCAGTACGTCCTCGGGGACGAGGCGGTCGTCCTGGCCTGGCTCCAGGCGCAGCACCACGGCGAGCCCGTCCCGGCCCTGCGGCTGCGCGGACTCGATCCGACGGCATCGTACGAATGCCGTGAAACGGGCGAAGTGCACCGAGGTGCCATTCTGCTGCATCACGGACTGCGGCTCGCCCTGCGCGGTGACCTCGATGCGGCAGTCCTCCACCTCCGTCGCATCTGAGTGATCTGTCCGGATTGGGGGCTTCCGTGTAACTCGCGCCGAGAGAAGGGCTTCTGGAGCGGCGTCACGTGAGGAGGCTCATACCCGTGACCGTGAGTCGTCCGTCATGTCCACGTAATGTGCGCTCGCGACAAGGGTTTTCGCCGAAGAGAGGGGCTCCGAAATCGACGCAGGGTGACCGTGAATTCCGGGACGGGCCGCCTTGTGACGCATTTCCGGGCAACCATTCGCTTGTCCTTGCGCGTCCTGGTCGCTTACGTTCCAGACCGATCCGGGCGGACGCCTAATCCTGCCGCCGCCCGGTGCCCGCGCAAACCCACCCGTGAACGGCAGGAGCGGGGGACCCACAGGTACAACCGCCTGTCCCGGTCTCCGGAACAGGCTTGGGGTCAAGTCGCGCCCCCGGCGCGGCCGGACATCTCCAGTCCGCACCCGACAGCTCACCTCGCAGGCGCCGGAGAGGAATTCGTCATGCCCGCCAAGGGTAAGCACCGCCGTCCGAAGACCCTGCGCTTCACCCGTTCCATAGCCGTCGCCGGGACCGGTGGCGCCGCACTCGCGCTGCCCCTGATGGGCGCCGCGAACGCCCAGGCGGCCACCCCGCAGTCCGTGCCGGACAAGGCCGTCCAGTCGGTCGCCTCCGTGCAGCAGGCCGCGGAGAAGAAGGCCGCCGGGAACACCTCCGGTGCCCGTACCTACACCGTGAAGTCCGGCGACTACCTGTCGAAGATCGCCGAGGAGCAGCACGTCGACGGCGGCTGGCACCGGCTCTACGAGGACAACCGGACCGTCGTCGGCGAGGACCCCTCGCTGATCCACCCCGGCCTCGAGCTCTCGATCGGCAAGAATGCCACCGCCGCCGCGCCGAAGTCCTCGTCCTCCGAGGCCGCCGAGCCGTCGCAGTCGCAGCCGTCGCGGTCCGCGCAGAAGTCCTCGCAGGAGCCGGCTCAGCAGTCGTCGGGCTCCGCGCAGTCTTCCGGCTCCGAGCAGTCGTCGGGCGCCTTCGCGTCCCCGTCCTCGCAGTCCGCCGCGCCCGCCCAGGCGGCCACCGCCGCGAGCGGCTACACCGCTCCCGTGTCCGGTGCCGGTGTCGGCACCGCCTACAAGGTGGCGGGCAGCATGTGGTCCAGCGGTTACCACACGGGTGTCGACTTCGTCGTCCCGACCGGCACCTCGCTCAAGGCCGTCGGCGCGGGCACCGTCGTCTCCGCCGGCTGGGCCGGCGCCTACGGCAACCAGGTCGTCATCAAGCTCGCCGACGGTTACTACGCCCAGTACGCCCACCTGTCCTCGCTCTCCGTGTCGGCCGGCCAGTCCGTGACCGGCGGGCAGCAGGTCGGCCTCTCCGGCTCGACCGGCAACTCGACCGGTCCGCACCTGCACTTCGAGATCCGCACCACCCCGGACTACGGCTCGGACGTGGACCCGATCGGCTACCTCCGCGCGAAGGGCGTCTCCATCTGACGCCGGCGCACACCGCACGGCGAAGGCCGGACCCGTTTCCCCGGGTCCGGCCTTCGCCGTGTGCGGGCGCGGAGGTCCCGGGCGCGCGGCCCGTCTCCTCGCGGCCGCACGGCGGGGGCCGGGTGTGCGGAGTCATTTCCGCATCGGCGACTTCCCGGCACGGCGGCTTGTTCCGTAGTTGACCAATCCTTGAAGAGTGGCTTATCTCACCGGCCGTCAATCCCTGCCTACGGTCGCGTAAGTCACATTCGAAGGTGAATCATGAGCCGATGTGGCAGACGATTCGAAGAATGACAGCGCATCAGTGATCGGGTCGTACGTGGCGGTGGGGGACAGCTTCACCGAGGGCGTCGGCGACCCCGGCCCCGACGGGGCGTTCGTCGGCTGGGCCGACCGGTTCGCGGTCCTGCTCGCGGACCGGCGGCCCGAGGGCGACTTCTGGTACACCAACCTCGCCGTGCGCGGGAAGCTGCTCGACCAGATCGTGGCGGACCAGGTGCCGCGGGCCATCGAACTCGCGCCCGACCTGGTCTCGTTCTGCGCCGGCGGCAACGACATCCTGCGGCCCGGCACCGACCCCGACGACGTCGCCGAGCGCTTCGAGCGGGCGGTCGCCGCGCTGACCGCCGCCGCCGGCACGGTGATGGTCACGACCGGGTTCGACACCCGGCGCGTCCCCCTGCTCAAGCACCTCCGCGGCAAGATCGCGACGTACAACGGGCACGTCCGCGCCATCGCCGACCGGTACGGCTGTCCCGTGCTGGACCTGTGGTCCCTGAAGTCGGTCCAGGACCGCCGGGCCTGGGACCACGACCGGCTGCACCTCTCACCCGAGGGCCACACCCGGGTGGCGCTGCGCGCGGGCCAGGTGCTGGGGCTGCCCGTCCCGGCCGACCCCGAGCAGCCCTGGCCCCCGCTGCCGCCGCGCGGCACCCTGGACGTGCGGCGGGACGACGTGCAGTGGGCGCGCGAGTACCTGGTGCCGTGGATCGGCCGCCGCCTGCGCGGCGAGTCCTCGGGCGACCACATCACCGCCAAGGGCGCCCTGTCGCCGGCCGACATCAGGAACCGGATCGCGGCGGTGGCGTGAACCCGGGCGGGGGCGCGGGCGGGACGGGGCAGGCCGCGGACGGGGCCGGGCCCGCCCCTGACCGGACGGGCCTGCCCCTGACCGGACGGGCCTGCCTCCGCCGCCCGCGCCTCGGCCCGCCCCCGCCCGCGCCTCGGCCGGCCCCCTCCTCGTCCTCCCGGTCCAGGCTCGTCTCGGCCCCGCTCCGGCCCTTCCCGGCCCGGCCGGCAGCCGACACATCTGCGACGCGGCGCACATCCACCCGCCGGCCGGTGGGCAGGGGCTCACCCTGGGCGTCCAGGACGCGTTGACTGGGGCGGGTCCCCGGCCAGGGCGGGCCGGCGCCGTGCGGGGCGGGGGCGGCACGGCCGCGCACCCGCCGGGCCCTGCCCCGCCGGGGAACCCGGACCCGGCCGCCGGCTACTCCCGCGGCAGGTCCAGCTCCCGGGCCAGCGCCTCGTCCACCCACTGCTGCGCCCGCGCGCGCGAGACCGTGCCCCCGTACGCCGTGAGCTGCACGGCGAGCCCGTCGAGCAGGGCGGTGAGACGCAGCGCGGTGCCCGCCGGGTCAGGGCAGCGGAACTCGCCCGCCGCCACCCCCTCGGCGATGACCTCGCCCAGCGCGGCCTTCCACTGCCGGTCGAGGTCGCGGGAGACCTTCCGCAACGCGGGTTCGCGCAGCGCCGCCGCCCAGCCCTCGACCCACAGCCGCCAGCCCTTGGCCTGGCCGGTGGGGGCGTACCAGCGCACGGCGGCACGCAACCGGCGCAGCGCCGTGGTGCGGCGGCCGAGCAGCCCGCGCAGCCGGGCGAGGTCGCCCTCGGCGGCGTACGCGAACGCGGCGGCCACCAGCTTCTCCTTCGTCGAGAAGTGGTAGAGGACGAGAGCGTTGCTCACCCCGAGCGCCGAGGCCACGTCCGAGATCCGCACGGCCGCCACGCCCCGTGCCTCGATCTGCTGCACGGCGGCCCGCAGCAGCTCCTGCCGCCGCTCCTCCACGCTCAACCGCACTCTCGTCACCCCGTCACCCTAATGGGGCTGCCGCGGCCGCTCCGCGCCAGGAGTTGTCCCGAACCACGGCCCGCTGCCGGGGCCGGCTTCCGGACGGGCCGACGTGGTGTCGGCGGCGCGGACCATAATGGATGCCTCACCGACTCCACCTGGAGGTACCGTGGCCGGTTCTCGTCCCCTGAGCCCCGGGCTCCGCGCCCTGCGGCCCGCGGCCTTCGGCGCGGATCCCGCGGGTGAGCGCCTGGCACGGATCCGCAGATCGCCCCACTTCAAGGACGGCGTCTTCCAGAACCCCGGCGGCCCCGCCCGGATCCGTCCCGCCGGCTCGGGCCGCGAGTTCGCGAAGACCTACTTCGACAAGGACGCCCGCACCCGCCGCGTCCCCCGGGGCGGCATCCCGGTCCACGCCACCACTCTGGCCGACATCGCCGAGCCCCCCGCCACCGGGCTGCGGCTGACCTGGATGGGCCACTCCAGCGTCCTCGCCGAGATCGACGGCCAGCGGGTGCTGTTCGACCCCGTCTGGGGCGAGCGCTGCTCCCCGTTCCCCTTCGCCGGCCCGCGGCGGCTGCACCCCGCGCCCCTCCCGCTGGCCGCGCTCGGCCCGGTCGACGTCGTGGTCGTCTCGCACGACCACTACGACCACCTCGACATGCCCACCATCAAGGCACTGGCCGGAACGGACACCCTCTTTGCCGTCCCGCTCGGCGTGGGCGCCCACCTGGAGACCTGGGGCGTCTCCCCCGGCCGGCTGCGCGAACTGGACTGGCACGAGTCCACCCGGGTCGGCGGCCTCACCCTCACCGCCACCCCGGCCCGCCACTTCTGCGGCCGGGGCCTGCGCAACACCCAGCACACCCTGTGGGCGTCCTGGACCGTCGCCGGCGAGGAGCACCGTATATTCCACAGCGGCGACACCGGCTACTTCACGGGGTTCCAGGACATCGGCGCCGCGTACGGCCCCTTCGACGCCACGATGATCCAGATCGGGGCGTACAGCGAATTCTGGCCCGACATCCACATGACCCCCGAGGAAGGCGTCCGGGCTCACCTCGACCTCCAGGGCGGCAGCCCGGGCGGCGTGCTGCTCCCGATCCACTGGGCCACCTTCAACCTGGCGCCGCACGCCTGGGCCGAGCCGGGGGAGTGGACGAAGGACGCCGCCGGGGCGGTGGGTCAGGCGGTCGCCCTGCCGCGGCCCGGCGAGCCATTCGAACCGGCCGGGAAGCTGCCGGTCGATCCGTGGTGGCGGACGGTGTCGCGGCCGATCGCCCGCCCGTGGGAACGGACCCGGCCGGTCGGGCCCGCAACCGAGTCCGAGCGGAAGGACCTCGACCTCGCGGGCGACCGGTAGACCGGCGGCGGGGCGGGCAGAGGGGGTGCGTACGTGGTGACGGGGTGGGGTGCGTGAGGGATACGCGACGGGTTTTCCTCAGTCATACCTCGGAGTTACGGAGGTATCCGGACGGGCGGTCGTTCGTGGACGCCGCGGAGGCGGCCGTGCTGCGCGCCGAGCACGTGCCCGTGGACATGCGGTACTTCACCGCGCGGGACGGCAAGCCCGCCGACTACTGCCGTGCGCGGGTGCGGGACTCCGACGTCTACGTCGGCATCATCGGCTTCCGCTACGGATCGCCGGTCCGCGATCTTCCGGACCTCTCCTACACCGAGCTGGAATTCGAGGAGGCCACCGAGGCGGGCCTGGAGCGGCTGGTGTTCCTCCTGGCGGAGGACGAGGACGTGGGGCTGCCTCCCCGGGAGATCCTGGATGTCCACGCGGATCGCCAAGAGGCGTTCCGACGGCGTCTGCGGGAAAGCGGGATCACGGTGCACAAGGTGCGTGACCCGCAGCAGCTCGAGGTGGGGCTGCTGCAGGCGCTGCTCGGGCACCGGAACAGCCCTGTCGCCCCCGCCCGTGGGCCGTCCGCCGTCCCCGCCCCACCGCCGCTGACCCTGGACCCGCCGGCCTGGGAACGGCTCGGGGAACTGCTGCGAGGTGTGCGGCCGGCCCTCTGGTGCGAGGACGCCTACCGCTCGTCGTTCGGCGTGGCGGAGGGACGGGCCGCCGCGCCGTTCGTGACACCGGCCGGCGACCTGTACGACTGGGCGCTGGACCTCGACGCACGCGAGCACAGCGGGCCGCCGAAGGTACTGGCGTTCGCGCACGCGCTGGCCACCGGGTTCAGCACCGGTGCGGGGCCGGACGGGCGGCGGCGCGCATTCGCCCTGAGCACATGGGTGCGCGAGGTGCGCGAACGACTGGGTCTGCCCGAACCACCCCCGGTGCGGGAGATCAACACGCACCAGGTCACCATGCTGGTCCGGCTCGACCAGGATCCGCAGGAACCCGGACAGGTCTTCGCGGAAGTGTGGCTCCGCCCCTCACTCGACCCGTCCGACTGGAAACGGGTGCAGCCGCCGGAGACGGCCACCGAGCGCATCAGGGTCTCGCTGGAGGGTGCGCGGCGCCTGGTGGAACGATGCGTGCGCTCCTTCAGGGACGAGGCACGGGGCTTCCGGGGGCAGGGCGCCGACGGCGGACCGCCCTCCGAGCTGCGGCGTATCGAGTTCGCGGTCACCGACACCCTGCTGGAGACCGAATTCGACCAGTGGCTGTGTGACGTCAGCGTCTACAAGGCATGGCGGCTCGGCCAGCGGTACGAGGTGGTCGTACGGTGCCCGCACGCGCGCGACCTCGCGGACTTCGCCCATCTGTGGACGCTTCGCTGGGGATGGCTGGGCCGCAACGACGGTACGGACGACAAGGCCACCGTCTGGGTCGGGAACGAGGATCTGGACCGGCTGGACGATCACGTCACCGACTGGGAGGAGTCCGAGCACCCCGTCTGCGTCGCCGTGGCTGCGGACGACGCCGAGCCGGTCTGGCGCGCGGCGCTGCACGTCGGCATGCCGGTCGTCGTATGGCAGCGCGCCTCAAGCCGCCGCGACCCCAAACTGCCCAGGCTGAAAACCCTGTTGCCCGTCGCGGACGTCGCGGAGCTGCCCCGGGAGGTGAAGCGGCTGCGCCGCAACCGGAACGTCCCGGCGTCGGCGCGGTCCAGCGTGGTCCTCCTGTGGGACGACCCCGACCAGGCGTTGGAGACCGCTCCGCTGACCGATGCGGGCTTCTTCCCCGCCTGACCACCCAGACCCGTACCGCGACCGCATACCGACGACCGGAGGTGCCGTGAAAGACTGGTGGATCTACAAGGGCGACCGGGCCACGGACCGGCTGGCCCGGCTCGCCGAACACCAGCCTCCCTGGCGGACGTTCGACGGTGAGGTCGACCTCGGCTACGAGGTGCCCTCTCTGGACGACGAGCGCTATGCCGCCGACCGGGAACGCGGCGCCGGCTACATCGCCGACGAGCCGGAGATCGACCTCGTCAACACCGCCCTGTACTTGCGCCGCCCGCTGCTGGTCACCGGTGTCCCGGGCGCGGGGAAGTCCACCCTCGCCCACAGCATCGCCGAGGACCTGGAACTGGGACCGGTGCTGCGCTGGCCCATCACCAGCAGGACCACCCTGCGGGACGGCCTGTACCGGTACGACGCGCTGCGGCGGCTGGAGGACGCCAACCTCGGGCGGCTGGAGCAGCGGCCGGACCAGCTCCCCGCCGAGAGCACCGATCCGGGTGGGTCGATCGGCCGATACCTGCAACTCGGGCCGCTGGGCACCGCGTTCCTGCCCACCGAGCGGCCTCGTGTCCTGCTCATCGACGAGATCGACAAGGGTGACATCGACCTGCCGGGGGATCTCCTGACCGTCCTGGACGAGGGACGGTTCGACATCCCCGAACTCGTCCGGCTGTCCGAGTCCACGCCGAGGGTCGCGGTGGGCACCGACGACCAAGCGGGCCGGGCCTGGATCGTCGGCGGCCGGGTGCGGTGCCGAGCCTTCCCGGTCGTCGTGCTCACCAGCAATGGTGAACGGGAGTTCCCGCCCGCCTTCCTGCGCCGGTGCATCCGCCTCAACCTGCCGCTGCCCGACGAGGACAAGCTGCACCGCATCATCGTGCGGCGCATCGGCCGGCAGGCGGCCGACGAGGCACGGGGGCCCGGCGGTGTCATCGAAACCTTCCTCAAGCGCCGCAGCCATGGCGAGCTGGCGACCGACCAGCTGCTCAACGCGGTCCAGCTCCGGCTGGCCGGCGCCTGGACCGCCCCTGAGGACCTCGCCCGGCTGGCCGACGCGACCATGCACCAGTTGAGCGGACCGGACGCCACGTGATCTCCGACCTCCTCGCGCTGCTGGCCCGCGGCGGGGTCGACGACCCCGGGGCCGAGGAACTGGCGGACATCCTGTGGCTCGCACAGCGGGTGCTCCCGCCGGGCCGGCCGTCGGGCAGCAGCGGCGATCCGACGGGTGCCGGGCCGCACCCGCCCGCGGCGGAAGGGACAGCCGGGGAAGCGCCCGAGGAACCGTCGGGGCGACCGGACTGGGAGGACTCCGCCTCCGGCCAGGATGCGCTGGGCGTCCATGCCACCGGTACCGGCCCGCGGGACGGCACGGACGGGGGTGCCTGCACCTCCGGCACCCCCGTCCGTGTCCCGGCCGCCGCGTCCCTGCCGCACGCCCTGGCGCTCGCCCGGTCGCTGAAACCCCTGACCCGCAAGGTTCCGTCGCGCACCGCCTTCCAACTCGACGAGGAGGCGACCGTCACCCGGCTGGTGGACGAGGACGTCCTCCTCCCCGTGCTCCGCCCCGAGCCGAGCCGGTGGCTTCGCCTCACCCTCGTCGTGGACTGCGGTCCGTCGATGAGCCTGTGGCAGGACGAGGTCAACGAGATCCAGCGCGAGCTGGCGCGGCTGGGCGCCTTCCGGGACATCCGCCGCTGGAACCTCCTGCCGTCCACCGACGGCAGCGCTGTCGAGTTGCGCCCCCACCCCGCCGCGCACCGCCCGCCCCGGCACCCCCGCGAGATCGTCGACCCGGCGGGCGACCAACTGATCCTCGTGCTCAGCGATACGGTGGGCGGCATGTGGCGGACCGGCGCCGCACACCACCTGCTCACCGGCTGGGCGGGCCGTGCCCAGGTGGCCCTGGCCCACCTGCTCCCGGCCGACCTGTGGAACCGGGTCGGCATCGCGCCCGCTCCGACCCGGATGCACATCCCGCGGCCCGGGCTGCCCAACGCCCGCTGGAAGGTCGTGTCCCCGACCGTGCCACCGGATCACCACGGGGATCGGCACCGTCTCCGTCAGGGCGCGGCCGTCGTCCCGGTCCCCGTCATCGACCTGGAGCCTCGTTCCGTGCGGGCCTGGGCCGAGATGACGGCGGGCAACGGCCGGTGGACCAGCGCCGCGGCCCTGCTCCTCGCACCCGCGCGGCCGCCGGCCCGCCGCCCGCCCGGGAGACCCGTCGCGACACCGGCCGAGGTATCCCCGGAGGTGGCGATCCGCCGGTTCCGCGCCTCCTCCTCACCCGGCGCCTGGCGGCTCGCAGGGCTGCTCTCCGCGCTCCCGACGGTGACCGTTCCCATGGCCCGCCTCGTGCAGCAGGCCTTGCTGCCCGGCTCGTCCCGCAGCGACCTGGCGGAGGTCTTCCTCGGCGGACTCCTGCGCCGTACCACCGGCCCGGAAGGCCGTACCGCCGACGGGGAACTGCGCTTCGAGTTCTCCCCGCAGACCCGGGACGCTCTGCTGGCCGCCCAGTACCGCACCGACGTGGAGGAGGTCAGGGACCTCCTCCGTACGCGACTGACGGAGTATCTGAGACCTCGCTACGGCCATCCGCGCAGCATCCGGGCAGCACTGACGGGCGTGTCACCCCGAGGCGTGACGGTGGAGGCCGAGGGCGCGGCGTTCGCCAGGGCCTCCCGGGCGGACATGTCCCGGATGGGCGCGCCGCACGCCCCGGCGGAGCCGCGGACGGAGCCGGACGCCCCAGGCGCGGCCGACTCGGCGAAGGTGCACATCAGTTACGCCGCGCAGGACCGGATGTGGGCGGAGTGGGTGGCCTGGCAGCTGGAGCGAGCCGGGTACGGGGCCGGACTGCGCCTGCTGCGGGCCGGCGAATCCCAGGACCCGGGGACGGCTACGGGCAGGGCGGACGCGGTGGCGGCTCTGCTCTCGCGGGACTATGTGAGCGTCGCGGGCGGGAAAGGCCGGACCGCGGCCGCCGTGGCGGCCGGCGTGCCGTACGTTCCCCTGCTGGTCGAGCCCGTGGATGTCCCCGAGCCGCCGGCCCGCAGCGTGGGCACCGTCCTGCACGGACTCGACGAGCCGGCCGCCGTACGGGCCCTCCTGCGGGCGGTCGGCGACGCCTGCGGCCCGCCCCGGACTGCTGCTCCCCGCGCCCACGGCAAGCGGCCGCCCCCCAGGCTGCCGCACGGCGGAAGCCTGCCCCGGGTCTGGAACGTACGGAGGCGCGACCCGGACTTCTCCGGCCGTGAGGAGTTGATCGACCACCTCCGCGACACACTGACCGTCGGCAGCCCGGTGGCGATCCAGGCACTGCACGGGATGGGCGGCGTCGGGAAGACCCAGGTCGCCGTGGAGTACGCGCACCGCTTCGCGGAGCAGTACGACATCGTGTGGTGGGTCGACGGCGGACAACCGGAGCACCTGCCCGTCCAGTTCGGCGAGCTGGCCACGCGGCTGGGCATCGCCGACCCGGGCAGGGAAGTCGAATGGAACGCCGGAGCCGCCCTCGCGCATCTGGCCGGCACGGAGCGATGGCTGGTCGTCCTCGACGACGCGAACGATCCGCAGGCCTGTGCCGGAATGCTCCCGGCCGGCCCCGGTCACGTCCTGATCACCTCCCGCAACCCGCAGTGGCAGGGCCTGGTGAGCACGATCGGCCTGGACGTGTTCTCCCGTGCCGACGCCCGCCGTTACCTCACGACGCGCCTTCCCGCACTCACCGGGGACGAGGCGGACACGCTCGCCCGGGAACTCGGGGATCTTCCGCTCGCCCTGGCCCAGGCCGCCGGAGTCATCGGTGCCGGCATGCCGGCCCAGCAGTACCTGGGCATCCTGTCGCGCACCACGACCGCACTGCTGAACGAGGGGGCCGTCCCCGCCTACCCGACGTCCCTGGCGGCGACGGTGGCACTCGCGAGGGAGGGCCTGGCCGCGTACCACCCGGGCGCGGCGGCGCTCCTCAGCCTGGGGTCGTTCTTCGGCCCCGGGCCCATTCCCGTCGACTGGCTGGAGGGTGCGCGAGGACTGCTGAGGACCGTCCCCGCCACCGCCGGGGCGCACTGGCCGCAGCATGCGCTGCAGCCACTCGCACGCTACGGCCTGGCGCGGATCGACGGCGGCACCCTGCAGATCCACCGGCTGACCCAGACCATCGTCCGTGACCGGACGGGTGAGGCGGAGGCCGCGGCGGTAAGGTCCGATGTCGTCACGGTTCTGGCCGAGGTCTCGCCGGGTGATCCGGACCTCCCGGAGAGCTGGGACAGTTGGGCCCTTCTGACCTCGCACCTCCTGACACGTCCCGATTCCCCGGAGGACCTCCAGGCACTGGGCCGGGTGCTGGCCGGAGCGGCCCACTACCTGCTCGCCAGCGGGCAGGTCGGTGAGGCCCTGATGATGTCCCGGGAGTGCCACGCGTCGTGGGCCCGCACCATGGGCGCGGATCACCCGGAGACCCTCGTGTGGGCCCAGTACTCCGCCCTGGCGACGGCCGATGCGGGGGACACGGCCGAGGCCCGGACCTTGATCGAGGAGGTCCTCGCACGGCGTCGTCGTGTCCTCGGCGAGGACCATCCCGACACCCTGACCTCGGCGGACACCTTGGCGCGGATCCTCGGTCATCTCGGCGAGCTGGTCGCGGCGCGCGAACTGGCCGAGGACGTCGTCGTACGACGTCGTCGTACCCTCGGCGAGGACCACTCCGCCACGCTCGCCTCGGGGAACACCCTGGCGGAGATCCTGATCCGCCTCGGTGAGCTGGTCGCGGCGCGGGAACTGGCCGAGGACGTCCTCGCGCGGCTCCGTCGGCTTCTGGGGGAAGACCACCCGAGGACCCTCAGGACTGCCCACATCCTGGCTGTCGCCCTCGCCCGTCTGCACGAGCCGGTTCCGGCCCGGGAGCTGGCGGAGGATGTCCTCGCCCGGTCCCGGCGGGTGGTCGGTGACGACCACCCCGACACCCTCACCGTCATGGAGGGCCTGGCCGTCACCCTGCACGACCTCGGGGAGTACACCGAGTCGCGATGGCTGCACGAGCACGTTCTCAGGTCGAGGCGCCGAGTCATGGGGGAGGACCACCCGGCGACGCTCGCCTCCGCACGCAACCTGGCCACGGTGTTGTACCGGCTCCACGACCACCAGTCAGCCGAAGCCCTGCTGCAGGACGTCCTCGCGCGCAGCATGCGCGTCCTCGGCGCCGGCCACCCGGAGACGAAGGCCGTCGTCGGCTTGCTCGCGACGGTGCTCACCACGATGGGCAAGGCCTACCAGGCACAGCGACTCCTCGCCGGCCACGCGGATTCCCGCAGCTCCGGGAAGCGTCGAAGAGGCCGGTGATCGCTTCGACGGGGCGCGGACCCCGCCGATGGTCCGGGGGCAAGGCACTGACGCCCGGCGGGGAAGGGCTCTTCCTCAAGGTGGAGTGCGAGGTGCCGCGTGTGCCCGCGGACGAACGCATCGTCGTGCCGGGCACGCAGCACGTCGACCCCGCGCGGTGGAGTCCGCTCATCCACGACTTCCGCCACTACCACGGCCTCGCTCCGGAGGTGGGCCATGGGTTCCGCTCGGAGACCACGCGCATGGAAGCAGGCGACGGCGCATTGAGTATTTTGCTATAGGTATGTAGTCGTACCTATAGTGGAGGGCATGTCTGTTCCCGGTTCCCCCACCCGTTCGGCGCCGCGCGTTCGGACCGACGGTCAGCTCGACGCCTTCGGTTCCGCCACGTCCGCCCGCAACGGGGCGGACCGGGGCGTCCGCGTCGCCGGCTGAGCACCCTGCCCGCGGCGCCCCGCGGCGCCCACCCCCGGACCGGTCCCCCGCAAGAACGACAAGAACAGGCACCCCACCTCCATGCCCTCCCCTTCCCTGCCCGTTGCCGCCCCGCCCGCCGCGTCCCCGCCCACGGACGCGCCCCGCGGCGTACGGGACAACCCGTGGCTGACCCTCGTCGCCGTCGCCTTCGGGCTGTTCATGGTCGGACTCGACGGTTCCGTCGTCTCCATCGCCAACCCGGAGATCGGCCGCGCCCTGCACGCGAGCACCGCCGACCTGCAATGGGTCACCAACTCCTACCTCCTGGCGCTCGCCGCCGCCCTGATCCTCGGCGGCAAGCTGGGCGACCGCTTCGGGCGGCGCACCCTGTACCTGACCGGCGTCGCGGGCTTCACCGTCGCCTCCGTCGCCATCGGACTCGCCGGGTCCATCGAGGGCGTCATCGCCTTCCGCGCCGTACAGGGCTTCTTCGGCGCCCTGCTGATGCCGAACACCCTCGCGCTGCTGCGCGCCGTGTTCCCGCCGCGCAAGTTCGGGATGGCGGTCGGCATCTGGGCGATGGTCTCCTCGGTGTCCACCGCTCTCGGGCCCATCGTCGGCGGCCTGCTGGTCCAGCACGTCGACTGGGAGTCGGTCTTCTACCTCAACGCCCCCATCGGCGTCGTCGCGCTCGTCTTCAGCGCCCTGGTCCTGCCGCAGAGCAGGAACACCGCCGCCGCGCGGGAGACGTTCGACATCCTCGGGGTCGTCCTGCTGGCGGCCGGCCTGCTCGCCGTCGTCCTCGGTGTCGTCAAGGGCGAGACATGGGGCTGGACAGCGGCCGGCACCCTGGGCGCCATCGCCGCCGGCGTACTGCTCCTGCTGGTCTTCGGCTGGTACGAGACGCGTGTCGCGCACCCGCTCCTGCCCATGCGCCTGTTCCGCAGCCCGTCCCTGGCGATCGGCACGGTCATCACCGCACTGAACTTCTTCGTGCTGCTCGGCGTGATCTTCTTCGTCATGCTCTACCTGCAGAACGTCCGCGGCTTCACCCCCGTCGAGGCGGGCGTGCGCACCCTGCCGCTGAGTCTGGCCTCGGTGGTCGCCTCCCCGCTCGGCGCCAAGCTGACCGAGAGGTTCGGGCCGCGCCTGACCATGCCCCTCGGCATGGTCCTCCAGGCCGCCGCCGCCTTCGCCCTGCTCACCTGGACCGCCGAGTCCGCGTACGCCACGATGTGGCCGCCCTTCATCGCCCTCGGCCTCGGCGTCGGCATGGTGATGTCCGCCTCCTCCGAGGCGATCGTCGGCGGCGCACCGGTCCGGGACGGCGGTGTGGCGGGCGGACTCCAGGCCACGGCGCTCCAGGTCGGCGGCGCACTCGGCACCTCCGTCCTCGTCTCGCTCATCAGCGGCCGGGTCGGCGCCACCCTCCCCGGCGCCCTCGCCGACGCCGGCGTCCCGGCACCGCTGGCCCAGGGCCTGGGGGAGGCCAAGGACGCCGTCGCCATGGGCGTCGCCCCCGTCTCCGACGACATGCCGGCCCGGGTGGCGAACGCGGTCGTCGAGGGCAGCCACACCGCCTTCATGTCCGGGGTGCACAGCGCCGCCCTGGTCACCGGGGTACTGACCGTCCTCGGCGCCGTGATCGCGGCACTCGGGGTGCGCGGCCGACCGTCCCAGGAGGGGGAGTCACCGGCCGCCGGGGGATGACCCACCCCCCTTGCGGCAGCCGGGGGATGACCCACCCTCCTGCGGCAGTCGGGCGCGCGGCGGAACCGAAGGCTCCGCCGCGCGCCGGGTCACCGTCCGTCGCTCCTCCCGCGCTACTTCGTCGCCCCTTGCGCGAAGCCGTTGTAGATGTAGCGCTGGAGGAAGAGGAAGACCAGCAGGGTGGGCAGGATGACGAGGATCGCTCCCGCGGAGATGTTCTCCCAGTGCGCGCCGAACGGCCCCTTGAAGCGGAACAGCGCGGTGGAGATGGTGCCGAGGTCCTCCGAGGGCATGTAGAGGAAGGGGATGTAGAAGTCGTTGTACGTGGTGATGCCCTTGATGATGACGACCGTGGCGATCGCCGGCTTCAGCATCGGAAAGATGATCTTCCGGTAGATGGTGAAGGCGTTCGCCCCGTCCAGCCGCGCGGCCTCGTCCAGCGACGTCGGGATGCCCCGGATGAACTGCAGGAAGATGTAGATCGACACGATGTCCGTGCCCATGTAGAGCAGGATCGGCGCCCAGCGCGTGTCGAACAGGCCGAAGCTGTTGACCACCTGGAAGGTCGCCACCTGCGTGGTCACCCCGGGCACCAGCGTGGCGATCAGGAACAGGGCCATCACCAGCTTCTTGAACCGGAACTCGAAGCGGTCGACGGCGTACGCGGTCATCGAGCCGATGACGACCGTGCCGGTGATGGAGAACAGCAGGATGAACGCGGTGTTCCCGAAGGCCGTGAGCATATGGCCGTCGGTGAAGGCGGTCGCGTAGTTGGAGAAGTTCAGCCAGTCGTCCGGCAGGCTCAGCGCA
Source organism: Streptomyces glaucescens (assembly GCF_000761215.1). GTDB lineage: Bacteria > Actinomycetota > Actinomycetes > Streptomycetales > Streptomycetaceae > Streptomyces > Streptomyces glaucescens_B. The sequence continues at coordinate 6,490,375 of NZ_CP009438.1, forward strand.
CCGCCGCCGTCGGCGACCTCCCGGGACGTCTTCAGCGAGGTGAGGAACACGACGGCGAGCGGGATCAGCACCACGAGGGACGCGACGACGAGCGACACGTAGGTCAGCGTGGTGGCGATGCCGAGGGACCGGCGCCGCGGTCGGCCGGGGGCGGTGAGGGTCATACGAGGTCCACCTTCTCGTCGGGCACCAGGCGGCGCTGGACCCACGTGATCAGCAGGATGATCAGCAGCAGCACCACGGCGCAGGCCGAGGCCAGGCCGGTCTTGTTGAACTGGAACGCGAGCTTCACCGTCTGGATCACGAAGGTCGAGGTGCCGGTCGCGCCGCCGGTCATGATGTACGGGATCTCGAAGACGGACAGCGATCCGGAGATCGCCAGGATGACGCTCAGGCTGAGCACCGGGCGGATGCCGGGGACGATGATGTGCCGGAACTGCTGCCGGCGGGTGGCCCCGTCGAGCTGCGCCGCCTCGTACAGTTCGCCGGGCACGGACTGGATCGCACCGAGGAACAGCACGAAGTTCAGCCCGGTGAAGCGCCACACGGAGACCCCGGCGAGCGAGGTGTTGGCCGACTCGGGGTCGCCCAGCCAGGCGTGGTCGGTGCCGGCGCCGAGGAACGACAGGATCGCGTCGAGCGTGCCGCCGTCCTGGAAGAAGTACAGGAAGACGAACCCGATGGCGACCCCGTTGATCAGGTAGGGGAAGAACAGGATGCCCTTGAAGAGGTTCCTGAACCGCAGGTCGAAGCTGAGCACGGTGGCGAACCAGAGCGCGATGGCGATCTGCACGACGGACGCCGCCAGGTAGTACAGGCTGACCGCGAACACCCGGAACAGCTCGGGCCGGGTGAACAGCTGGACGTAGTTGTCCGCGCCGACGTGGTGGCGGTCGGGGCTGACGCCGTCCCAGTCGGTGAAGCTGTAGTAGATCATGTTGCCGACCGGCACGTACGTGAACGTGACCAGCAGGGCGAGGGGGACCAGCAGGAACAGCCAGGGGGTGACCCGGCGCAGGGGATGGTCGCGCCAGGTGCGCGGCCGGCCGGCGGAACGCCGGGTGCGCCGCTCGCCGGGGTGCGGCGCGGCGGGCGGCGGGGCCGCGGTCGAGGTGGTGGTGCGGGTCATAGCGGGCCAGAACCTTTCGTCGTCCTCACGGGGCGCCGGCACGACTGCTCCCCGCCGGGGCGGGCGCAGCCGTGCGCCGGTCAGGAGCCGGCGGTCCGGGCGGCCTCGGCCCAGCGCCGGTCGAGGTCGTCGAAGTAGTCCTCGAGCGACCCGTCCTGGGCGCCCCGGGCGATGTCGACCAGCTTCTGCCGGTAGTCCTGCTTGTTCAGGCCGATCTCGGAGGCGTTGTCGATCGCGTTGACCTCGGCGGTCTTCGCCTCCGAACGCTCCACCAGCTTGACATCGTTGTCAACATAGTCTTCGAGCGTGCCCGGCAAGGGCTCCGACTTCAGCGCCGAGACGGCGCCCTCGTGCGCGGAGTAGCCGGACTTCTCGGTGAACCAGTCGATCCAGGCGCGCGCGGCGGGCTTGTGCTCGGAGTGGATGTTCACGGCCATCTGGTAGTCCGACACCAGCGTGGCGCAGAACTGGCCGTCCGACTGGTGCGGGAAGGGCATGAACCCGATGTCGTCGGGGTTCTCGCCGGCCTTCTCGGCGGCGTCGCGCAGCTGCGTGACGGCCCAGGAGCCGAGCAGCATGCTGCCGATCTCCCCCTTGGCCAGCAGCGTCTTGGAGGACTCCCAGTTGGTGGTGCTCGGGTCCTTCTCGGAGAGCTTCGCGTGGACGATGTCGTGCAGCAGCGTGTCGATCACGTTGAGGTCGGAGCCCTTCCGCCAGGGCTTGTCGATCGCGGAGAGCTTGTCGGAGGCCTGGCTGTCACAGCTGACCGAGCCGATGCTGTTGGTCCACGGGCTGCTGAGCGGCCAGCCGTCCTTGAAGTTGGTGTAGTACGGAGTGGCCCCGGTCTTCTCCCCGACCGCCTTCAGGTCGTCGAGGAACTCCCGCGGGCTGGTGGGCCAGCCGGTGATCCCGGCCCGCTTCCACAGCGCCTTGTTGTAGACGAAGCCGTTGGCCGTGCCGAAGGCGGCGATGCCGTAGGTCCTGCCGTCCACGTCCGTCTTGTCGGTGAAGCGGTAGGTCTCCTTCATCGTCGGGGTGGCGCCGAGCGGCGCGAAGAACGTCGGGTAGTCGCCCTTGGCGATCGAGGCGGGGATCAGCAGGACGTCACCGTAGTCCTCGGTGTTCATCCGGATCTTGACCTCGCCCTCGTAGTCGGTGATGGCCTCGAACTCGACCTTCACCTCGGGATAGATCCGGTTGAACCGCGCCGCGTACCTCTTCATCGTGCCGTTCTGCACGAGGTCCGTACGGTTGGTCAGGACCGTGATGGTGCCCGAGACACCGTTCGGGTTCAGCGGTGCGACCGCGGTCTCGTTCGCGTTCGGGGTCCCTCCGCCGCTGCACCCCACGACCGTCAGCATCGTGGTGGCCAGCAGAGCGGCGCTCAGGGTCTTCCTCCCCATGTGCCCAACTCCTTCCAAGGGTTACGGCTCGGGCTCCGGTGGTTGACGGCACTATGTCAGCCGCTGGTGAACCGGTAAAGCTCAGCTTCGCGCCGAGATGCGGAATCGTTACCTGGCTCTGCGAGCGGATCACGCGGTTCCGCACTGTGGCCTGTGTCTTTGACGTCGTCGCTGCCCGGCCCGGGGGACTAGACCGGTTCATCTGGTCGCGTTAGGTTGAACCGCGTCGCACACCGAAACAGGCCCGTCCTGCCAAGAGGAGCCGCACACATGAAGGAAGTCGTTCCGCTCACCGAGGGCTGGAGCCTCCACCACAACGGGAACCCGCTGCCCGCCACGGTCCCCGGCTGCGTGCACACCGATCTGCTCGCCGCCGGGGAGATCCCCGACCCGTACACCGGCCTGAACGAGCGGGAAGTGCAGTGGGTGGGCCGCCGCGCCTGGACCTACGCCCGCGACCTCGCCCCCGCCGACACCGCCGCGGACTCCCACGAGCGCACCGACCTCGTCTTCGACGGCCTCGACACCGCCGCGACGATCACCCTGGACGGGCGGGAACTGGGCCGCACCCGCAACATGCACCGCCGCTACCGCTTCGACGTCACCGGCCGGCACGGACGGCTGCACGTCGAGTTCGCGTCCGCCTACGACGAGGCCGGCTCCGTCCGCGCGCTGACCGGCGAGCGGCCCAACGTCTACCCGGAGCCCTTCCAGTACATCCGCAAGATGGCCTGCAGCTTCGGCTGGGACTGGGGACCCACCCTGGTCACCGCCGGCATCTGGCGCCCGGTCCGGCTGGAGCGCTGGTCCACCGCCCGGCTCGCCGAGGTGCGGCCCCTGGTGACGGCCGACGACGGCACCGGCCGGGTCGAGCTCCACGTCGCCGTCGAGCGCACCGGGTCCGGCGCCGGCCGCCCGCTCACGGTGCACGCCTCGGTGGGCGGTGTCCGACAGCGGGTCACGGTCGACGGAACCCGGGCCGTCGTCACGCTGGACGTGCCGGACGTCGACCTGTGGTGGCCGCGCGGATACGGCGAACAGCCGCTGTACGACCTGGAGGTGACCCTCGTCGAGGACGGCCCGCAGGAGCGGCGGCTGGACTCCTGGCACCGCCGGATCGGCTTCCGCACCGTGCGGCTGGACCGCTCGGCCGACGAACACGGCACGGGCTTCACCTTCGTCGTCAACGGCGTACGGATCTTCGCCCGCGGCGTCAACTGGATCCCGGACGACACCTTCCCGTCCCGCATCACCCCCGAGCGCTACCGCACCCGCCTCACCCAGGCCGCCGAGGCGAACGTCGACCTCGTACGCGTCTGGGGCGGCGGCATCTACGAGGACGACGCCTTCTACGACACCTGCGACGAACTCGGCCTGATGGTCTGGCAGGACTTCCTCTTCGCCTGCGCCGCCTACCCCGAGGAACAGCCGCTGCGCGGCGAGGTCGAGGCGGAGGCCAGGGACAACGTTGTCCGGCTGATGCCGCACCCCTCGCTCGTGCTGTGGAACGGCAACAACGAGAACCTGTGGGGCTTCCGCGACTGGGACTGGGAGCCCGCCCTGGAGGGCGACTCCTGGGGCGGCGGCTACTACCTGGACCTGCTGCCCCGGATCGTCGCCGAACTCGACCCCACCCGCCCCTACACCGCGGGCAGCCCCTGGTCCGGCTCCTGGGACCACCACCCCAACGACCCGGCCCACGGCACCCACCACTCCTGGGAGGTGTGGAACCGGCGCGACTACGCCGAGTACCGCGACTCCGTCCCCCGGTTCGTCGCCGAGTTCGGCTGGCAGGCGCCCCCCGCCCACGCCACGCTGCGCCGCGCGCTGCCGGGCGAGGAACTCGCCCCCGACTCCCCGGGCATGCTCCACCACCAGAAGGCCGAGGACGGCAACGGCAAGCTGAACCGCGGCATCGCCCGCCACTTCGAGCTCCCCGAGGACGACTTCGACCACTGGCACTACCTCGCCCAGGTCGTCCAGGCCCGCGCCGTCGCCGCCGGCATCGAGCACTGGCGCGCGCACTGGCCGGTCTGCGCCGGCACCGTCGTCTGGCAGCTCAACGACTGCTGGCCGGTCAGCTCCTGGGCGGCCGTCGACGGCGACGGCCGCCGCAAGCCGCTCCACCACGAGCTGCGCCGCGTCTACGCCGACCGCCTCCTCACCCTCCGGCCCGGCCCCGGCGGCCCCGCCCTCGCCGTGATCAACCAGGGCGCCGCCCTCTGGCGCGCGACGGTGACCCTGCGCCGCCTGCGCGCGGACGGCACCGTGGCGGGACACACGACGGTCGAGGCGACCGCCGGGGCGCGCGAGGTGGCCCGGCACGCCGTACCGCGCGACCTGGTGCCGGACGAGCGGTCGGGCAAGGAGTTCCTGGTCGCGGACGCCGACGGCCTGCGCGCGGTCCACTTCCCCGTCCCGGACAAGGAGTTCGCCTACCCCGCGCCGCGCTACGACGTCGAGGTCGTGCCCGCCGGCGACGGCGGTAGTGTCGAGGTCGTGGTGACAGCACACACCCTCGTACGCGACCTTCTGCTCCAGCCCGACCGGCTCGGCGCGGACGCCGCCTGCGACACCGGGCTGCACACCCTGCTGCCCGGAGAGCACGTCCGGCTCCGGGTGCGGGGCGCGGGCGCGGTGACCGCCGACGCGGCACGCGCCGCCCTGTTCTGCGTGGCCCAGAGGTGAGCGCACCCACCGAGCGCGTCACCATCAAGGACGTGGCCGCCGCCGCGGGCGTCTCCAAGGGCGCGGTGTCGCTGGCGTTCAACCACAAGCCGGGCGTCTCCGAGGCCACCCGCGAGCGGATCTTCGCCGTGGCCCGGGAACTGGGCTGGGCGCCGAACTCCTCGGCGCGCAGCCTGTCCCGGCAGTCGGTGGACGCCATCGGGCTGGCCATCTGCCGGCCCGCGCGGCTGCTCGGTCTCGAGCCGTTCTACATGGAGTTCGTCTCCGGGATCGAGAGCGTGCTCGCCGAGCGGTCCTGCTCGCTGCTGCTGCGGCTGGTGGGCAGCCTGGAGGAGGAGATCCACCTCCAGCAGCGGTGGTGGCGGGAGCGCCAGGTGGGCGGCTCCGTCCTGGTCGACTTCCACCGGGACGACCCGCGCCTCGGCCCGCTCGGTGGGATCGGGCTGCCCGCCGTCGCGGTCGGCCACCCCTCCCTCACCGGAGGGCTCCCCTCGGTGTGGACGGACGACGCCACGGCCGTCGCCGAGGCGGTGCGCTATCTGGTGGCCCTCGGCCACCGGCGCATCGCCCGGGTGGGCGGCCCGGCGGGCCTCGGCCACAGCGCCATCCGGGCGGCGGCGTTCCAGCGGACGATGGCGGACCTCGGGCTCGACGGCGGCCTGCACCTGGCGACCGGCTTCTCGGGCGAGGAGGGCGCCCGCGCCACGCGGACGCTGCTGCTGGCTCGCGAGCGGCCGACGGCCATCGTCTACGACAACGACATCATGGCGGTCGCCGGGCTCGGCGTCGCCGCCGAGATGGGCGTCGCCGTCCCGGACGAGCTGTCGCTGCTGGCCTGGGACGACTCCCAGCTGTGCCGGCTCACCCATCCCACGCTGTCGGCGATGAGCCATGACGTGCACGGGTTCGGCGCCCAGGTGGCGCGGACGCTGTTCGACGTGATCGCGGGGCAGGACGTGCCGTCCCGGCCGGTGGCGACACCCTCCCTGGTGCCGCGCGCCTCGACCGCGCCGCCCCCGCCGGCGGGATGAGAGAAGGGGCGCGGCCGCCGGCCGCGCCCCTTCGTGTGCGTCCCGGTCAGGAGCGGGAGCAGGTCCCGCCGTTGAGGGTGAACGCGGCGGGGACGCCGTTGCCGCCGGCGGAGGAGCCGCTGAGGCCGAAGCTCACGGAACCGCCCGCGGGGATCGTCCGGGTCCAGGACTCGTGCACGGCGCGCACGGTGCTGCCCTCCTGGGTGGCCCGCGCGTTCCAGACCGAGGTGATCCGCTGTGTGCCGGGGAAGGCGAAGACCAGCTCCCAGCCGTCGATCGGCTGGGCGGAGCGGTTGCGGATGACGACCTCGGCGTTGAACGAGCTGCCCCAGTCGCTCAGCCGGTACTCCACCGCGCAGGCCGCCGTGCCGGAGCCGCGGGCGGTGGTGGCGGTGACCGTGGCGGAGCGCGGCGAGCGGTTGCCGGCCGCGTCCCGGGCGTAGACGGCGAAGGTGTACGTGGTCTCGGCGGCGAGTCCCGTCACGGTGGCCGTGGTGGTGGCCGAGGTGGCCACCTGGGTCTCCCGGCCGCCGTCCAGCCGGACCACGTCGTAGCCGGTCACCGCGGTGTCGTCGGTGGCGGCCGGCCAGCTCAGCCGGAGGCCGGAGGCGGTGACGTCCGATACGGCCGGCGCGCCGGGCGCGGTCGGCGCGGTGGTGTCGCCGCCGGTGCCGGAGAAGACGCTCGCCTCCCTGGCGGTGGCCCTGATGCCGTTGGCCCCGTCGAAGAGGCGCTGTCCCCAGGCGGTGGGGCGGGAGGCGTCGAAGCCCTGGACGAGGTCGAGATACTCGACGCCGCCTCCGTTGCCGCTCCAGGACCAGCCCAGATAGCCGATGCCCAGCGACTGCGCGGTGGCCATGATGGCGTCCTCGTCCGGGTTGCCGTCCGAGTGCATGTCGCCGAACTCACCGACGACGATGGGGAGTTTCGCGTTCACGAACCGGCTGAGGTAGTCGCGCACCTCGGCCGCGGTGTCGTAGACGCCGTACATGTGGATGTCGAAGACGGTGTTGGCGTCCGGGTCGGCGGCGAAGACACCGGCCGCGTTGTCGCGCATGGTGAAGGACCAGTCCTGGCCCCAGTTGGGGGCGTCGACCATGAGCGTGTGGTCCAGGCCCCCGGCCCGCAGCCGGGCGATGGCGGTCTTGGTGTCGCCGGTCCACGCGCTGTGGTTGGTGTTGCCGTACGGCTCGTTGCCGATGTTGACGATGACGTACTTCTCCTGGCCCACCAGCGCGTCCTTGACGCCGAGCCAGTAGTCCACCGCCTTGCCCAGGGGGACGGCTGCGCCGGCCTCCCCGTACCCGGTGGTGTCGTGCGCCTCCAGGACGCAGATCAGGCGGTTCTCCTTGCACTCGGCGACCACGTGGGCGACGTCGGCCGCGCCGTTGCGGGTCCACTGGTCGCCCGTGCTGAGCACCACCCGGACGGTGTTGGCGCCCTTGGCCTTGATGTCCTTCAGCGCCTGGTCGGTGCGGGCGGGGTACCAGGTGTGCGCGTGGTTGACCCCGCGCATCACGAAGTCCTTGCCGCCGGCGTCCAGCAGCCGGCCGTCGCGGACGTGGAACCCGGCGGGGTCCGCGGCCCGGGCGGTCGGTGCGACGGCGAGCAGCGAGGCGCAGACGGCGAGGATCGTGCCTGTGGCCGCGGCCAGTTTTCTCGTTCTCATGGATGCTCCGGCTCTCGTGGCACAAGGGTGTGACCTGGGCATGACAGGCCACCCCGTGCCGGTGTCCCTGTGTCGCGTGGTGCGGTGCGCGCGCAGCCGGCAGGGCGCCGAGGGAGACGGATGGCGTCCCGCTCTCGGGCATGACCCGGGGAAAACGACGGCGTGTCGCGCCGGTTCGGCCATTTTCCGCCCTGCGGCATTCCCGAGCGTATGGATGCCGTCCCGCGAGCACAATGCCTTTGGCCGAACCGGTTAAGTGAGTTCCCGGCGGCACTCGTTCGAACGTGGACAACGTTGTCGACGGCTGGTTAACTGTGGTCGTCTCGTGACACTCCGCTCGCTGTCCGGCATCGGTCCGGCTTGGTCTTGAACCGGTATAGCGGCTCGTCGGTGCCGAGACGTCCCGTCGGACCCGCGTGCCGCCGCCGCCGCCCCTGCCCCGCCAGTCGCGCCCGGCGACCCGGGCCCGGCGTGCGGCGGTGACGAGCCCCATCGGCGGTGACGGTGTGTGAAGCTCCCCGCAGGCTCGGTGTCGGTGGTGGGGGAGGGGTGGGCGGGGGCGGACGGTGGTGAAGGGCCCGGCGAACGGTTGCGCGTCCATGAGGGCGAGAGCCGGGGCGGGGAAGGGAGGGGTGCCGCACGGTCCGATGCGGACCGCTCCTGACCAGCTCTGATCGTTCACTTTCGGCGAGTGACCGACGAGACACCAGGGTTATCGGCCTGTCGTACGAGTGCTCATACCAGAGCGGGACGCTCCGCGGGGGACTTTGTCAACTGCCCACCGCACAGGTGAGGCGGGCGACTACTGTCAGTGGCCGTCGGGCGACGCAGGGCCGCATCCGCGGTCCCGCCGGCCGGCACCGCCATGGCGCCTGCCCGCACCGCGCGGCACCGCGCGCCCGGCCCCGACCGACGGACCAGTACGAGGACACCGATGTCACACCTCCGCGCACCGGCCGCACGCGCAGACCGCCGTGAAGGCGGACGGCACGGACGACCGGTCGCCCGCACGGCCCCCGCACTGCCCGAGGCCCACATACGGTCCCAGTTGCTGCGCCTCGCGGTCCTGCCGCCCGTCGCGGTCGCCCTCGGCGGCTGCGCGGCCGTGCTGTTCACCGTGCGCTCCACCGGGGTGCGCACCGGCCACACGCTGTGGGCGGTCCTCGCCGGAGCGGTCTGCGTGGCACTCGCGGGCATCCTGATCGCCGCCGTGGCCGCCGGACGCGCCGCCCGCTCGGTGCACGAACGCATCGCCGCGCTGCGCCGCGCCGGTGTCCGCCACGAGGCCGACCTGCGCGCCCTCGTCGAAGGGCTGCGGCGCGGCGAGGCACCTCCCCGCCGCACGCCCGGCGGACCGCCGCCCGAGGACGCCGACGACTTCGACCTGCTCGCCGCCGACCTCGCCCGGGCCCACGACGGGGCGGTCACCGCCGTCGTCCAGGCCGCGCAGCTCTCCAGCCAGGCCCGCAGCGAGCAGAAGCTCGAGGTCTTCGTGAACCTGGCCCGCCGGCTCCAGTCGCTGGTGCACCGGGAGATCGCCGCCCTCGACGAACTGGAGCAGGACATCGAGGACCCCGACCTGCTCAGGGGCCTGTTCCACGTCGACCACCTCGCCACCCGGATCCGGCGCCACGCCGAGAACCTCGCCGTGCTCGGCGGAGCCGTCTCCCGCCGGCAGTGGAGCAACCCGGTCCCCATGACCGAGGTGCTGCGCTCGGCGATCGCCGAGGTGGAGCAGTACTCGCGGGTCAAACTCGTCCCGCCGGTCGATGGCACCCTGCGTGGGCACGCCGTGGCCGATGTGATCCACCTGCTGGCCGAACTGATCGAGAACGCCACCGTGTTCTCCGCCCCGCACACCCAGGTGCTGCTCCGCGCCGGCCTTGTCACCTCCGGGCTCGCCGTGGAGGTCGAGGACCGCGGCCTCGGCATGCCGGTCGCCGAGCAGGAGCGGATGAACGCCGTACTCGGCGACCCCGACCAGGTCAACGTCGCCCGGCTGCTGGCGGACGGCCGGATCGGACTGTACGTGGTCTCCCAGCTCGCCCGCCGGCACGGCATCGAGGTCCGCCTGCAGAGCAACATCTACGGCGGTGTGCAGGCCGTGCTCGTCGTCCCCCAGGAACTGCTCGGGGCCGCACCGGCCGACGCCGGGGACGCCGCGCGGCCACCGCTCACGGCGGGGGACACCGGGGCGGCGGCACGGACGCCCCAGGACCCCCCGCAGCCGCCGCACCGGCCGGCCGGGCAGCGCCCGCACACGGCCCCGGCCTCCGGGACCGGGCCGGGCGCCGCCACCGCCGCGGCCCCGGGGACGGGCTCCGCCCACGGGGCACCGCCCCCCGGCCGGCCACCCGTGCCGCTTCCCGTTCGCGGCCCGCACGAGGAGCGGCCGAACCCCGCGCAGGCCACGCCCGGCATCCGGCCCGAGGACCGGCCGGCCGTCGCCGGGGGCGAGGGCGGGCCGCCCGCGCCGCGCCGCGGCGCAGTCGTGCGCGGCACCATGGGCAAGCCGCGACTGCCCCGCCGTCGCGCCCAGGAACACCTCGTCCCGCAACTGCGCGGCGGCCCCGCCCCCCGTCCGGACGACGAGGAGCCCGCCGGGCACGACCCCGGCCTGATGGCGGCCTTCCAGCGGGGCATCGGCCTCGCGGAGGCACAGCAGAGCCTGGAACCGCCGGACGGCCCCGGCCCGGACGCCATGCCCCCCACCGGCCCCCGCATGACGGTCGTACCGCCGCTGGACGTTCGCCGCGTGGAGCCGCCGCGCGCCCCCCTGACGCACCCCGCGCCCACGTCCGCGCAGGACCCCGCCTCCGGCCACCGGACCACCGTCCGTCACGACGGCACCGCACCGGCCGGATGACCCTTCCCACCACCACGACCCCCACCCGCACCCCAAGGAGCCGATCCACCATGGCGAGCGAAGCCCCCACCGGCCATGTATCCGATCTCGACTGGCTGATGAGCGGCCTCGTGCAGCGCGTCCCGCACACCAGCAGCGCGGTCCTGCTGTCCTGCGACGGACTGGTGAAGTCCGTCCACGGCCTCGATCCCGACAGCGCCGACCACATGGCCGCGCTGGCCTCCGGCCTGTACTCCCTCGGCCGCAGCGCCGGAGTCCGCTTCGGCGACGGCGGCGACGTCCGCCAGGTCGTCGTCGAACTGGACTCGACGCTGCTGTTCGTCACCACCGCCGGCTCCGGCACCTGCCTCGCCGTGCTCGCCGGCCGGGAGGCCGACGCGGCCGTCCTCGGGTACGAGATGGCGATGCTGGTCAAGAGCGTCCGCCCGTACCTCGTGACCGCGCCCAGGCAGCACGCCGTCGAACCCACGGCGATGAGGCCTTGAGCGTGACGGCGGCCGGTGACGGGCCGTGGCTCGACGACGCGGCCGGACGGCTGGTACGCCCGTTCGCGGTCAGCGACGGCCGCACTCGGCCCACCGTCGCGCTCGACCTCATCTCGCAGGTGATGGCCACCGGAACGACCCCCCTCGGCCATCTCGCCCCGGAACACACGCAAGCCCTGGACCTGTGCCACGCGCCCGTCTCGGTCGCCGAGGTCGCCGCCCACCTGAAGCTGCCGGCAGCGGTCGCCAAGGTGCTGCTGGCGGACCTCCTCGACTGCGGGGCGCTCACCACCAAGCCCCCCGCGTTCCACCACACCCCCACGGACCGGGCCCTTCTGGAGGCAGTGCTCGATGGACTACGACGACAGCTTTGAACACGGCGACGGCGGCCCCGCGCACGGCGGCCTCCCGAACGGGGGCCTTCCGTACGGCGGCCCCGCGTACGGCGGCCCCGGCCGCGACGACGGCGTCCACGACGGCGCCGATCCCTTCCCCACCGCGCTGAAGATCCTCGTCGCGGGCGGGTTCGGGGTCGGCAAGACCACGTTCGTGGGCGCCGTCAGCGAGATCGCCCCGCTCAGCACCGAGGAACTCCTCACCACCGCCGGCATCGGGACCGACGACCTCGACGGCGTCGAGAACAAGACGGAGACGACCGTCGCCATGGACTTCGGCCGCATCACCCTCGATTCCTCCCACGTCCTCTACCTGTTCGGCACCCCCGGGCAGGAGCGGTTCTGGTTCATGTGGGACGAGCTGTCCGAGGGCGCGCTCGGCGCGGTCGTCCTCGCCGACACCCGCCGTCTGGAGGAGTGCTTCGCGGCCGTCGACTTCTTCGAGGAACGCGGCCTCGGCTTCGTCATCGCCGTCAACGAGTTCGACGGCGCCCACCGCTACGACCCCGAGGAGGTACGCGCCGCCATCGACCTCGACCCGGGGATCCCCGTGGTGCGCTGCGACGCCCGGATCTCCGCCTCCGGCGTGCAGACCCTGCTGACCCTGGTCCGGCACCTGATCGCGCACGCCCCCGCCGTGCCCGCGCCGAGCCACGGCGCCCACCGGTGACACCCGCACCCCAGCCCCACCGTACGGAGCCGCACATGACATCCGCCCCCGGCGACGGAGCCCGGCCATGAGCTACGAGCCGCCGCGTCCGGCCGGTCGCCTGCTGCTCACCCCCGACGACAAGGAGGCCCCCGCCCGCACCGTGCGGCTGCGCGGCCTCGGTCTCGGCCGGGGCCCGGAGCCCGCCCTCGACGACTACGCGGCCCGTCTCGCCGCGCACACCGCGACGCCGTACGCCATGGTGAACTTCCCTGACGAGGACGGGCAGTTCTACGCCGGACTGCACGCCCCGGCCCGCGGCCCCGCCGGGCCCGACGGCGGCGACCGGCCGGTGCTCGGCCGCCGGCTGCCCCGCGACCACGGCTTCTGCCCGCACGTCGTGGTGCGGCGCAAGGCGCTGGTCCTGGAGGACGTGGGCGACTATCCGCGGTTCGCGGGCAACCCGGTCGTCGACGAGTTCGGCATCCGCTCCTACCTCGGCGCCCCGCTCATCGACTCCACCGGCATGGTGCTCGGCACGGTCTCCGTCGCCGACACGGCACCGAGGGCCTGGGGCCGGGGCGGTCTGGAGACCATCAAGGCGACGGCCGCGGACCTCGCCGTACGACTGGAGGGCGGACCGGCGTACCGGGTCCCTCCCGCGTGACCCGTCCGCGTTGACCCCTCCGCGTTGACCCCTCCGGGGGGTGTGAAGCAAAGCTGTGGCGCTGCTTAAGAAAACCTCGATGGACCCGGGGCATCCTCGTACGGCAGATTGCTAGGCGATTCCACCCCTTCCCCCGTCGGCGGGCCCCTTCGGCATGCCCCCGGCCGGGAACTCACCCTCAGGAGCCGTAGCGTTGAAGGCGCTGGTCAAGGAGAAGGCGGAGCCCGGGCTCTGGCTCGTGGACGTCCCGGAGCCCGCCGTCGGACCCGGTGACGTGCTCATCAAGGTGCTGCGCACCGGTATCTGCGGCACCGACCTGCACATCCGGTCCTGGGACGGCTGGGCGCAGCAGGCGATCCGCACCCCGCTGGTGGTCGGGCACGAGTTCGTCGGCGAGGTGGTCGAGACCGGCCGGGACGTCACCGACATCACGGTGGGCGACCGGGTCAGCGGCGAAGGCCACCTGGTGTGCGGCAAGTGCCGCAACTGCCTGGCCGGGCGCCGCCACCTGTGCCGGGCGACGGTCGGACTCGGCGTCGGCCGCGACGGGGCGTTCGCGGAGTACGTGGCCCTGCCCGCGTCCAACGTGTGGGTGCACCGCGTGCCCGTGGACCTCGACGTGGCGGCGATCTTCGACCCGTTCGGCAACGCCGTGCACACCGCGCTGTCCTTCCCGCTGGTCGGCGAGGACGTGCTGATCACCGGCGCCGGGCCGATCGGGCTGATGGCTGCGGCCGTGGCGCGGCACGCGGGCGCCCGCAACGTGATGATCACCGATGTGAGCGAGGAACGGCTCGAACTGGCGCGCAAGACGGGGGTCACCCTCGCCCTGAACGTCTCCGAGGCCGCCATCGCGGACGGGCAGCGCGAACTGGGCCTGCGCGAGGGCTTCGACATCGGCCTGGAGATGTCCGGCCGGCCCGAGGCCATGCGCGACATGATCGCCAACATGACGCACGGCGGCCGGATCGCCGTGCTGGGCCTGCCGGCGGAGGAGTTCCCGGTCGACTGGGCCCGGATCGTCACCTCGATGATCACCATCAAGGGCATCTACGGCCGGGAGATGTTCGAGACCTGGTACGCGATGTCGGTGCTGCTCGAAGGCGGCCTCGACCTCGCCCCCGTGATCACCGGCCGGTACGGCTACCGCGACTTCGAGGCGGCGTTCGCCGACGCGGCGAGCGGCCGCGGCGGCAAGGTCATCCTCGACTGGACCGTGTGACGTCCGCATCCCTCTAGGAGCTTCTTCGATGTTCGACTCCGTGCGCGACGACCTGCGCGCCACCCTCGACGAGATCCGCGCCGCCGGCCTGCACAAGCCGGAGCGGGTGATCGGCACCCCGCAGTCCGCCACCGTCGCCGTGACCGCCGGCGGGCGGCCCGGCGAGGTCCTCAACTTCTGCGCCAACAACTACCTGGGCCTCGCCGACCACCCCGAGGTGATCGCCGCCGCCCACGAGGCGCTGGACCGCTGGGGCTACGGCATGGCCTCGGTGCGCTTCATCTGCGGCACGCAGGAGGTGCACAAGGAGCTGGAGGCCCGCCTGTCGGCGTTCCTCGGCCAGGAGGACACCATCCTGTACTCCTCCTGCTTCGACGCCAACGGCGGCGTGTTCGAGACGCTGCTCGGCCCCGAGGACGCCGTGATCTCCGACGCCCTCAACCACGCCTCGATCATCGACGGCATCCGCCTGTCCAAGGCCCGCCGCTTCCGGTACGCCAACCGCGACCTGGAGGACCTGGAGCGGCAGCTGAAGGAGGCCTCGGACGCGCGCAGGCGCCTGATCGTCACCGACGGCGTGTTCTCCATGGACGGGTACGTGGCACCGCTGCGCGAGATCTGCGACCTCGCCGACCGCTACGACGCGATGGTCATGGTGGACGACTCGCACGCCGTCGGCTTCGTCGGCCCCGGCGGACGCGGCACCCCCGAGCTGCACGGGGTGATGGACCGCGTCGACATCATCACCGGCACCCTCGGCAAGGCCCTCGGCGGCGCCTCCGGCGGCTACGTCGCCGCCCGCGCCGAGATCGTCGCCCTGCTGCGCCAGCGTTCCCGGCCGTACCTCTTCTCCAACACCCTGGCCCCGGTGATCGCCGCCGCCTCGCTGAAGGTGCTCGACCTGCTGGAGTCGGCCGACGACCTGCGGGTGCGGCTCGCCGAGAACACCGCGCTGTTCCGCCGCCGGATGACCGAGGAGGGCTTCGACATCCTCCCCGGCGACCACGCGATCGCCCCCGTGATGATCGGTGACGCCGCCGAGGCGGGCCGGATGGCCGAGCTGCTGCTGGAGCGCGGCGTGTACGTGATCGGCTTCTCCTACCCGGTGGTGCCGCAGGGCCAGGCCCGCATCCGCGTCCAGCTGTCCGCCGCGCACTCCGCCGACGACGTCGACCGCGCCGTGGACGCCTTCGTCGCCGCCCGGGCGGAGCTGGCCGGGTGAGCTGAGACAATCGGGTGGTGATCGAAGCGCGGCGGCTCCACATCCTCCGTGCGGTGGCCGACCACCGCACGGTGACGGCGGCTGCCGCCGCGCTGTACCTCACCCCGTCGGCGGTCTCGCAGCAGCTGACCGCCCTGGAGCAGGAGACCGGCCACCGGCTGGTCGAGCGGGGCGCGAAGGGCGTACGCCTCACCCCGGCCGGCGAGATCCTGCTCAGCCACACCAACCTGGTCCTCGCCCAGCTCGAGCGGGCCGAGGCCGAGCTGGCCGCGTACAGCTCGGGCGCGGCCGGCACGGTCACGGTGGCCGCCTTCGCGACCGGTATCGCGCAGGTCGTCGCGCCCGCAGTGGCCCGTCTCGCCGCCACCTCGCCCGGGATCGGCATCCGCGTCCGGGACGCCGAGGGCGACGAGAGCCTGCCGATGGTGCTGGACCGGCAGGTGGACGTGGCGGTGGCCGTGGAGTACCGGGGGGCGCCGCCCGCCGACGACCCCCGGCTGACCCATGTGCCGCTGTACGCGGAGCCGTTCGACGCGGTCGTCCCCGTCACCCACCGGCTCGCGGAGGCCGCCGAGGTGCCTCTGGCCGAGCTGGCCAAGGACCCCTGGATCGGCCCGTACCCCGGCAACCCCTGCCATGACGTGGTCGTCCTGGCCTGCGAGAACGCCGGGTTCCAGCCCTGCCTGGAGCACTCCTCCGACGACTTCCGGGCCGTGGTGGCGCTCGCCTCGGCCGACGCGGGCGTCGCCCTGGTGCCCCGTTCCGCGCTGCGCGGCATGGACCTGACCGGTGTGGTGGTGCGCCCGGTGGACGGGGTCGCGCCCACGCGCCGGGTGTTCGCCGCCGTACGCCGGGGCGCCGAAGGACATCCGCTGATCCGGCCGGTGCTGGACGCGCTGTGCGAGGCCGCTGCGGGGGAACTGCGCGAGGCGGCTGCCGGGGAGCCGCGGAGGACCGCGACGGGGCAGTCTCGGCAGACCGCGGCGGGAGGGGTGCGGGAGGGCGCGGCGCGGGAGCTGGGGGACACCGGCGGCGCACGGCCGCGGGAGACCGTCGGCGGAGGCGAGTGACGGCCGCCACAGCCGCCCGTGTCCCACAGGAGAGAGACGACATCCCATATCCGGGATAGCATCCCGGATATGAAACAGCATGCCCTGGAGGCCGGTCCGGACCCCGTCGACGTGCGGCTCGGCACCCGCCTCGCCGAACTGCGGACCGAGCACGGCTGGTCGCTCGGGGAACTGGCCGAGCGCAGCGGCGTCAGCCGTTCCACCCTGTCCCGGGCCGAACGCGCCGAGATCAGTCCCACCGCCGCCGTCCTGAACCGCCTGTGCCACGTCTACGGCCGCACCATGTCCCAGCTGCTCAGCGAGGTGGAGGCCGAGCCCGCCCTGCTGCTGCGCGCCGCCGAGCAGCCCGTGTGGGAGGACCGCGCGTCCGGCTTCGTGCGGCGCTCGGTGTCCCCGCCGCACCCGGGACTGCGCGGCGAACTCGTCGAGGGCCGGCTCACCGCGGGCGCCGACCTCGCCTACGACCGCCCGCCCGTACCCGGCCTGGAACAGCACATCTGGCTGCTGGAGGGCACGCTGGAGGTGACCGCCCAGGACGTCGCGCACCGCCTCGACGCCGGTGACTGCCTGCGGCTGCGGGTGTGGGGCCCGACCCGGTTCCGCTGCCCCGGCCCCCGGGACGCGCGCTACGCGCTGGCGGTGGTGCTGCCGTGACCGTCACCCGGCTCGACGCGCGCCGGCTCCTCGACGAGGCCGAGGAGTTCGCCGGCCTGCTGGCCGACACCGTGGCCGCCGGCGCCTCCGTCGGCTTCCTCGCCCCGCTCGCCCCCGCCCAGGCCGCCGCCTGGTGGAAGGAGCGGGCCGCCGCCGTGGCCGGCGGGCGGCTCGCCGTCTGGGCCGCGTACGAGGCGGGCCGGCTGGTCGGCACGGTCGGCCTCGCCTTCCCCGACAAGCCCAACAGCCGCCACCGCGCCGAACTGGTCAAGCTGATGGTGCACCCGGACGGCCGCGGCCGGGGACACGGCCGGCGGCTGCTCGACACCGCCGAACGGGCCGCCGCCGCGGCCGGGATCACCCTGCTCCACCTGGACACCGAGACCGGCAGTCCCGCCGAGCGCCTCTACAGCGCGGCCGGCTGGACGAGGCTCGGCGCGATCCCCGGCTACGCGGCCGACCCGGGCGGGGCACTGCGCCCCACGACGATCTACTACAAGCAGCTCACGAGCCCGGCGGCAACCGCTCCCACCAGGTGACTGTCAGTGGCACGAGCTAGCGTGCGGGGCATGTCGGATGCCGAAGACGTACGCCGGATCGCCCTGTCCCTGCCGGACACCACGGAGAAGACCGCCTGGAGCATGCCCACCTTCCGGGTGGCGGGCAAGATGTTCGCCACGCTGCCCGAGGAGGAGACCTCCATGGCGGTGCGCTGCCCCAAGGTGGAGCGCGACGAACTGGTCCTCGCCGAGCCGGGCAAGTTCTGGATCGCCGACCACGAGGCCCAGTTCGCGTGGGTGCGGGTTCGGCTCGCCGCGCTGGAGGACGAGGCCGAGCTGCGGGACATCCTCACCGACTCGTGGAGGCAGGCCGCACCGTCCCGGCTCCTCGACGCCCACCCGGAGCTGGGGCTGCCGGCCGCGGAGTGAAATCGCCTTGGTGGCGTCCGGCGGCCGTGGCATGATCCCGGGCTTGCAGGGGCCGGAGGGAGACATGCCAAGTGATGTCCGGAAGACCGGTGGACGAGCCCACCGGTGAGGGGGAACGCGGCGGCGACCCGCCGCGGTTGTGGTCGCGGGACTTCGGACTGTTCTTCACCGCCCGTGCCGTCGCCCGGCTCGGGGACACCATGCTGCCGGTGGCACTGGCCGCCGGACTGCTCCAGCACGGCTACGGGGCGGGTGCGGTCGGCCTCGCGATGGCCGCGACCGCCGCCACCTTCGCCGGCCTGGTCGTCTTCGCCGGGGTGATCGCCGACCGGTTCGCCACCCGCACCCTGATGGTCTGGGCCGACGTCGCCCGGCTCGGCACCCAGGCCCTCGCCGCCGCGCTGTTCTTCGCCGACCACGTGGTGCTCTGGGAGATCTGCGCGATCGGCCTGGTCAACGGCGCCGCGGGCGCCCTGTTCCAGCCCGGCGTGGCCAGCATGGTGCCCCGCCTCGCCACCGATGTGCAGGGCGCCAACGGCGCCGTCCGGGTCGCCGAGTCCGTGGCCCAGCTGGCTGGGCCGGCCGTCGCCGGACTCGTCGTCGGCCTCGCCACGCCGGGCGGTGTGTTCGCCGCCCACGCCGCCACCTACGCGATCAGCGCCGTGTGCCTGCTGCTGCTGCGCCTGCCCCCGCCCGCCCCCGACCACCGGCCCACCGGTCACACCCCGGGCACCTTCCGGGCGGACCTCGTGGACGGCTGGCGCGAGTTCCGGTCGCGCACCTGGCTGTGGGCGGTGATCGCCGTCTGGTGCCTCTACATGATCGCCGTCTGGGGACCGACCGGCCCCCTGGTCGCCGCCGAGGTGGTGCGCGAGCACGGCCCCGGCGCCTACGGACTGGTCAACTCCGCCCTCGGCGCCGGCACCGTCGTCGGCGGACTCCTCGCCCTGCGGCTGCGCCCGCGCCGGATGCTGCGCGCCGGCGCCGTCGCCCTGACCGGCTTCGCCGCGTTCCCCCTCTCCGTCGGCCTCGGGCTGACGGTGCCCGCCATGGCCGCCGGGGCCGCCGTCGCCGGGGCCGGCCTGTCCTTCTGGGGCGTGATGTGGGCGACCAGCGTGCAGACCCAGGTCCCGCCCGACGTGCTGAACCGCATCCACGCCTACGACGTGGCGGGCTCGCTGGCGATGATGCCGATCGGCCAGGCCCTCGCCGGCCCGGCCGCCGCGGCCCTCGGCGCCGAGCAGGTGCTCCTGGTCTCCGGGGTGACCAGCTTCGTCGTCGTGATCTCACTGCTGGCCGTTCCCGCGATCCGCGGCCTGGTCCGCGTCGACCCGGCCCCCGCGCCCCGCGCGCCCGCCCCGGGCAAGGCCGGCCTGGTCCGCCGCGAGTAGGCCCGGGCCACCCCTCCCGGACCAAAAGGGGTGCGCGACCACCCACCCGAGTGCGGTATTGTTTCTCTGCGCGTTCGGCCAGGGGAAACCCCAGGTCAGACGGCATCGGGACGTGGCGCAGCTTGGTAGCGCACTTGACTGGGGGTCAAGGGGTCGCAGGTTCAAATCCTGTCGTCCCGACGGTGCGGAGGGTCTTCGCGGGCGAGAGCCCACGGGGGCCCTTCTCCGTTTCCCTGGCCGAGCGGCATGCGCCCGTCTCCCGGGTGACCGGCCGGCCTGCCGCAGGCCGCCGCTCGTCCGTCTCCGGGATCCTTCCGGCTCCTGCCGCATTCCCCGGCGCACGGCTCTGAGTCGCCGGGCCGCCGATGTCCGTAGGCATGGGTGAGGTCCGGACCCCGGGTGGGAGGATGAGGCCGTCATGACGGCAGGGTGGGGAGCGCGCACGGTGCGGGCCGCGGTGTTCGCGGCCGTCTGTGTGCTGCTCGCGGCCCTGGGCCACGTCCTGATGTCCGGCCGGCACGTGCCCGGCTGGACGCTGGCCGCCGGGTTCGCCGCGACCGGGCTGGCCGGCTGGGGGCTGGCGGGCCGGGAGCGGGGGCTGCCGCTGATCACGAGCGTCGTCGTCGCCGCGCAGACGGCCCTGCACTCGGCGTTCTCGTTCGCCCAGTCCGGCGCCCCCGACCTCGGGCACGCCGCCCACCTGGCCTACGCCGACCACATGGCGCACATGGCGCACGCGGGCCACACGGCCGGCCTGGAACAGACCGGTCCTTCCGCGGCCGGGCCCGCTCCGGCCGGCTCCTCGTCGTCCGGGATGCTCGCCGCGCACCTGCTGGCCGCGGTGCTGTGCGGCCTGTGGCTCGCCCACGGTGAACGGGCCGCCTTCCGCATCCTGCGCGCCGTGGCCGGCTGGCTCGCGGCACCGCTGCGGCTGCCGCTCGGCCCGGCCGTCGTGGCGCCGCCGCCGCGCCCGCGGGTCCGGCGGCGCCGCTCGCACCGGACACCGCGCGGGCTCCTTCTCGTCCACGCGATCACCTCTCGGGGTCCGCCGCCGGGGACCGCTGTCGCCTGACGACAGCCGGATTCCCGAGGCCGCCCGTGTGCGCCTCGCGGCCCCGGCCGTACGCCCGAGCAGGGCCGTACGGCCGCTTTCCCGTTGACGAGAAGGACACCAGGTGATCACTTCCGCCACCCCCGTACCCGAACGCGCCGACGAGTCGACAACGGCCTGGGCGCTCGCCGCCCGGGGCGGCGACCCCGACGCCGTCGAGCGGTTCGTCCGCGCCCTGCACCACGACGTCCTGCGGTACGTCGCCCACCTCTGTGCCGATCCGCAGGCGGTCGACGACCTGGCGCAGGACACCTTCCTGCGGGCGCTCGGCAGCCTGCACCGCTTCGAGGGGCGCTCCTCGGCGCGCTCCTGGCTGCTGGCCATCGCCCGCCGGGCGGTCGTCGACAGCTACCGGTACGCCGGCACCCGGCCGCGGTCGTGCGACAGCGCGGACTGGCGGCTGGCCGTGGAGCGGGCGCAGCCGTGCGGTCTGCCCGGGTTCGACGACGGCGTCGCGCTGCTCGATCTGCTGGGGGCGCTGCCCGACGAGCGCCGGGAGGCGTTCGTGCTCACCCAGCTGCTCGGGCTGCCGTACGCGGAGGCCGCCCGGATCGGCGGCTGTCCGGTCGGCACGCTGCGGTCCCGGGTCGCCCGGGCCCGCGCGACGCTGATCGACCTGCTGGCGGCGGCGGCCTGAACCGGGAGGGAGGGCGCCCCCGGGCCTGGGGCGCCCTCCCTCACCGGAGCCGCGGCGGTCCTCGACGGCGGGCGCCGGAGAGGTTCGGCGCCGGCGGCCGGAACCGGGGCGCGGCCGTCCCGGCGTTCCCGCGTTCCGCCGGAGCCCCGCCGGTCAGTCCCCGGGGCGCAGCAGCCCGCGCTCGTACGCCCTGACCAGGTGCTGCGGTACGAGGTGGCGGACGCCGTCGACGGTCACGGGGACCAGGTTCGGCGTGCTCGCCCTCCACCGGGCGCGGCGGTGGCGGGTGTTGCTGCGGGACATCTTCCGCTTGGGAACGGCCATGGGAGTCCTTCCTGGGTCGGTGAACCAGGCAGCACGCTACATGAAAACGGTTCCCATTATGAAAAGGGGCCGTGATCGGTGCCGGACCTCAGCGGCGGCGGGCCCTCCCCTCCCGGGCGGGCGCTCCCCGCCCGGCGCACCTTGCCCTCCCGGGGAGCCGGAATGAACTGCAGCTCCAGCGTCACCGGAGGCGCGGCCACCCCGGGACCCCCCGCCGCCGCCCACTCCAGCAGCTCCTCGGTCGCGGCGTCGTCCGTCGCGAACCCCACCCAGACCGCGCGTCCCCCGGCCCGCCGGCCCGCGCTGGAGGGCTGTACGACGATGACGTTCGCCTGGTCGCACGGGCCCAGACAGTCCGTCGTGCGGACGGTGAACCGGCCGCCGGAGTCCGCCGCGGCGGCCCGCAGCCGCTCCAGCTGCCAGGCGTGGTCGGTGCCCGGGTGTTTGCGCGGGTTGCCGCAGCAGCATCCCCGGCACACCACGAGGGTGCAGGGCCGGGGCGTGAACCGGAGGGCGGCGGAGGTACCGGGGGCGCTCAAATCGCCAGGCCCACGTGGGCGAGGGCCTGCTTGAGCAGCACGCCGTGACCACCCGGCATCTCGCTCCGCACGGCCTCCGAGGCCGCCTCCTGGGGGCTGAACCACACCAGGTCCAGCGCGTCCTGCCGGGGCCGGCAGTCGCCGGTGACCGGGACGATGTAGGCGAGGGACACCGCGTGCTGGCGCGGATCGTGGAACGGGGTGATGCCCTGGGTCGGGAAGTACTCGGCGACGGTGAACGGCTGCAGCGAGGCCGGGACCCGGGGGAGGGCGACCGGGCCGAGGTCCTTCTCCAGGTGGCGCAGCAGGGCGTCCCGGACCCGTTCGTGGTGCAGCACCCGGCCGGAGACCAGGGTGCGGCTGACCGTGCCGTCCGGGCCGATGCGCAGCAGCAGGCCGATGCTGGTGACCTCGCCGCTGTCGTCCACGCGGACCGGGACGGCCTCGACGTACAGGATCGGCATGCGGGCGCGGGCCAGTTCGAGTTCGTCGGGTGTCAGCCAACCGGGCGTGGTTTCGGTCATGTCAGACATTGCTTGATCATACTTTCAGGTGGCGTCGGCAAACCGTTTCGGCGCACGCGTCCGGCCGGACGTCGGCCGCCGTCGCGGCGGTGGCGGCGGCGGTGGTCAGGGCTTCACGGCGACGGCGCCGAACTGCGGGACCACGACGGGGTCCGGCACGTCCGGGCGCCACCGCGCGCAGGAGACCAGCCCCGGTTCCAGCAGGTTTAGTCCCTCGAAGAACGCGGCCACGTCGGCCCGGCCGCGGGCGGTGATCGGCGGCGTGGCGTTCTCGTTCCAGAACCGCATCGCCGGGATCTGGCCCTCGCCGCCCAGCTCCGGCTCGAAGGTCGGGTGGGTCAGCACCAGGAAACTGCCCGAGGGGACGGCTGCCATCACCCGGTGTGCGATCTCGCGCGCCTTCCCGGTGTCGAGCACGAAGTTGAGGATGCCGAGCATCATCACCGCGACCGGCCGGGACAGGTCCAGGGTGCGCGCGGCGCGCTCCAGGATGACGTCCGGGTCGTGCACATCGGCGTCGATGTAGTCGATGACGCCGGCCGCGGTGCCGGTGAGCAGGGTGCGGGCGTGGATCAGCACGGTCGGGTCGTTGTCGACGTACACGACCCGCGCGTCCGGTGCGACGCGCTGGGCGATCTCGTGGGTGTTCTCCGCGGTGGGCAGCCCGGTGCCGATGTCCAGGAACTGCCGCACCCCGCGCTCGCCGGCCAGGAACCGCACCGCCCGGCCCAGGAACTCGCGGTCCGCGCGGGCGATGTCCCGGATCAGCGGGAACATCGAGGCCACGTGGTCGCCGACCCGGTGGTCGACCTCGTAGTTGTCCTTGCCGCCGATCCAGTAGTTCCAGACCCGGGCGTTGTGCGCCACGCCCGTGTTCGGGCGCGCCGATCCGTCCGCCGGGGTGGGGGCCTCGCTCACGTCGCTTCCTCTCCTCGCCCGTACCGCGGTTCCCGTCATTGTGCCCCGCTCGTGATCAGCCCGTCCGGGGAACCCGTCGAGCGCCCGGGGCGGCCGGTGGGGGCCGGTCACCGGGGACGAGGACGCTCACCCGGGCGGGTGAGGTTCCCCGGGTAGGGTTGACAGCCGTCCACCGAACGACCAAGGGCTGCCGTCGCAGGAAGCAGGACATGCCGTACTCCCCCTCACCCCTCCCCGCCCCCGCCGACCCCGCGAGCGCCCCCGCCGCCGCCGACATCCGGCTCGTCGTCACCGACATGGACGGCACGCTGCTGGACGACGACAAACGGCCGCCGGCCGGACTGTGGGACGTGCTGGAACGGCTGCGCGAACGCGGCGTGCTCTTCACCCCGGCCAGCGGCCGCCAGTACGCGACCCTCGCCCGCGAGTTCGCCCGGGCCGCGCAGGGCATGGTGTTCATCGCGGAGAACGGCACCTACGTGGTGCGCGACGGGGTGGAGATCAGCTCCGACCCGCTGGACCGGGCCGTCGTCGCCGAGGTCGTCGCGGCGGTACGGCGGCTGTCCGCGGCGGGCACCGACGTCGGCGCCGTCGTCTGCGGCAAGAAGTCCGCCTACGTCGAGCGCACCGATGCGGCCTTCCTCGCCGAGGTCCGCCGCTACTACGTGGAGAACCGGATCGTCGGGGACGTCACCGCCGTCGACGACGACGTCCTCAAGGTGGCCCTCTACGACTTCGGCTCCGCCGAACGCACCACCGCCCCGGCGTTGGCCGAATTCGCCGGGACCCACCAGGTCGTGGTCTCCGGCGAGCACTGGGTCGACGTCATGAACCGCACCGCCGACAAGGGCGCCGCCGTCCGCCGCCTCCAGCGCGAGCTGGGCATCACTCCCGCGCAGACCATGGTGTTCGGCGACTACCTCAACGACCTGCAGATGATGGACACCGCCGAGTGGTCCTTCGCCATGGCCAACGCCCATCCGGAGGTCGTCCGCCGGGCCCGCCACCTCGCGCCCTCCAACAACGACGACGGCGTGCTGCGCACGATCCGGCGGGTGCTCGGCCTGCCGGCCTGACGCCCCGGCCGCCGCCCGCGAGACGATCGGCGCTCGCGGGCCGCTCGCGCCGCCGGTCCGCGGCAGCGCGCTCCGGCGCACCACGGCGGGCCGTGTCGCCCCGCGCCGGACTGGGCATGGTGACCGTTGCCGACCGGCCGCTGTGGCCGTGACGTCACGTCGAAGAGGGGGAGCCATGCCGTCCTCGGTCCCGTCGGTTCCGCCGCCCCGCGTCCGGCCACAGCCGGTGCTGGGGCCACCCGCGCGCGCCGCGGTCTTCCTGGTGGTCACCGTCGACCCCGGCGGGGAGACGCCGGCCCGGGAGGTGCTGGCCGAACTCCCGGCTCTGGAACGGGCGCTGGCCTTCCCGCACCCGGAGGGGCGCCTGTCCTGCGTGGCGGGTGTCGGCGCCCCGGCCTGGGACCGGCTCTACGGCGTGCCGCGCCCCGCCGCCCTGCACCCGTTCCGCGAACTGTCCGGGCCCCGCCACCACGCCGTCGCCACCCCCGGAGACCTGCTCTTCCACATACGGGCGGCCCGCCCCGACCTGTGCTTCGCGCTCACCGCCGAGATCATGAAGAGGCTGCGCGGCGCGGCCACCGTCCAGGACGAGACCCAGGCCTTCGCCTACTACGACGCCCGCAACCTGCTCGGCTTCGTCGACGGCACCGAGAACCCGGCCGGCGCCGACGCGGCCGAGGCGGCGCTGATCGGCGACGAGGACCCGGAGTTCCGGGGCGGCAGCTACGCGATCGTGCAGAAGTACCTGCACGACGTGGCCGCGTGGGAGGGCCTGACCACCGAGGAGCAGGAGCGGATCGTGGGCCGCACCAAGGCGACCGGCCTGGAACTGGACGCGCCCGGCTCGCACAAGGACGTCAACACCGTGCTCGGCCCGGACGGCGCCGAGCAGCGCATCCTGCGCGCCGCCATGCCGTTCGGCCGCCCGGGCCGGGGCGAGTTCGGGACCTACTTCATCGCCTACGCCCGCGACCCGCAGCTCACCGAGACCATGCTGCGCCGCATGTTCCTCGGCACGCCGGCCGGTGGACCCGACCCGCTGCTGGACTTCTCGCGCGCGGTCACCGGCACCCTGTTCTTCGTCCCCTCGGCCGATCTGCTCCAGGACCTGTCCGAGCACGGCAAGCCGAGGTGACTCAGCCGTCCTCGGCCTCGTCGCCGTCGTCGCCGTGCACCCCGGCGGCGGGCACCAGGCCCGGCGCGTCGGCGGCGGCGTCGCGTCCCTGCGAGCCGGCGGCCGGAGCCTGGCCCAGGGATTCCGCGGGCGGGTCCTGGTCCTGCGGCGCCCCGGTGGCCGTGGCGGCGGGATCGGGGGTGCCGGAGGGGTCCGTGCGGGTCTGGGCACCGCTGTCGTCGGGGGCGAACATCAGCATGCCCGCGAGCATCGCGGCGAGGAAGAGGCCCACCCCGGCCACCCCGGCCGCCACCTTGCGCCCGTTCACGGTCCGCGGACGGCGGCGGGAACCGGATCCGGTGGCGGACGGCAGCATGTACGTCGTCGCCGGGCCGGTCTCGCCGGCCGGACGCGGCCGTGGCTGCGCGGCCGGCTGGTGGCGCGGGCCCGGCTGGTGACGGGGCGTGGCCTGGTGGGACGGGGCGGCCTGGCGGCGCGGGGCCGGCTGCGGCTCGGGGCGGGGCTCGTTCGCCGCGAAGCCCGGCGCAGCCGCGGGCAGGGGCGCGGGCAGCGGCTCCGGGCGGCCCTGCCAGGCGCCCGAGGCGAACCAGTCGGCGACCTGTGCGGCGTCGGGCCGGTGCTCGGGCTGCTTGGCCAGCAGGCCCAGCAGGTAGTTCTCGAAGGCGGGCGGCAGCTGGGCGCCGAGCTGGCGGGGCGGCGTGGGCGCGGCGTCGAGGTGCTGGTGCAGGATCGCGATGGCGCTGTCGGCCTGGAACGGCGGGGCGCCGGTGAGGAGCTGGTACAGCACACAGCCCAGCGAGTAGACGTCGCTGGCCGGACCGGCGGGCTTGCCCAGCGCGCGCTCCGGCGCGATGTACAGGCTGGTCCCGACGATCTGCCCGGTCGCGGTGAGCGCGGCGGCCGGGTCGTCCATGAAGCGGGCGATGCCGAAGTCACCGATCTTGAGGGTGCCGTCGGCGTCCAGCAGCAGATTGGCGGGCTTGATGTCCCGGTGCACGATGCCCTGCTGGTGGGCGGCGGCCAGCCCGGCCGCCGCCTCCGCGGCGATCCGCGCCACCCGCTCGGCGGGCTGCGGGCCCGAGCGGGCGAGCAGCCCGGCCAGGCTGTCGCCCTCGACCAGTTCCATCACCAGGAACAGCTTGTTCTCGTAGGTGCCGAAGTCCAGGACACCGACGACATGGGGGTGGTGGAGCCGGCCGGCGGTCTGGGCCTCCAGCCGGAACCGGGAGGCGGCCGTGGTGTCGGAGTCCTGGGGCAGCAGCAGCTTGACGGCGACCGGCCTGCCGAGCGTGTCGTCGTACGCCCGCCAGACCTCTCCCATCGCGCCGCGCCCGATCGGATCCTGCAGCCGGTACCGGCCCGCTATGAGCACCTGTGCTTCGTCCTCGTCCAGAGTGGGTCGACAACCGCGGGCCGAACTCACCGCGCGGGTGCGGGTGGTGGTGGGGGGAGCGCCGCGGCTGCCACAGCGTACCGGCAGCGCGGGGTCGTTGATCACCGCGGGCGCCTCGGCCCCCCGCCGCCCGGCACCGGCCCCGGCGATCAGGCCCTTTCACGCGCTTCCTGGCCCCGTGGCGGACGGCCGCACCGCCTCGCCCCCGCCGCCGGGTCGTCCACGTTCCCGTCGGCGTACCGCCTGCCGGGGAGGGCCGGGGGCCGGCCGCGAGGGTGCGGTGCCCGCGGTCAGCCCTTGCGGCCGACCGCGCCGTACAGGGACACCGGGCCCGGGCCGAGAGGGGATTCGCCCTCCGCCAGCTCGGGACGCCAGTCGGCGACGGACACGACGCCCGGGGCCAGCAGCTCGAGTCCCCCGAAGAACCGGGCCACTTGGGCCTGCGAGCGGGCCACCAGGGTCACTCCGCCCGCCGTGTACGCCGCGATGCCGCGCCGGACGTTCTCCGGCTCGAAGTCGGCGGTCATCGCGGACAGCACCAGGCAGCTCCCCGGCGCCAGCGCGCCGACGAGCGTGTCCACCAGGTCGTAGGCACCGTCCTCGTCCGCGACGAAGTGCATCAGGGCGATGAGGGACAGGGCCACCGGGCGGCCGAAGTCGAGGGTCTGGGCGGCCTCTTCGAGGATGCGCTCCGGGTCACGGACGTCCGCCTGGACGTAGTCGGTGGCGCCCTCGGGGGTGCCGCGCAGCAGGGCGGCGGCGTGTGCCAGGACGATCGGGTCGTTGTCGACGTAGACGACCCGGGAGCCGGGCGCGGCGGCCTGGGCGATCTGGTGGAGATTGGGCTCGGTCGGGATGCCGGAGCCGATGTCGAGGAACTGCCGGATGCCCGCGTCCCGGACCAGCAGCCGGGTGGCCCGCTGCATGAACCAGCGGTTGGCGCGGGCGGCCCGCGGGGCGCCGTCGTCGATCGCCATGATCTGCCGGGCGAGTTCCTCGTCGACCGGATAGTTGTCCTTGCCGCCGAGATACCAGTCGTACACCCGGGCCGGATGGGGCCGGGTCGTGTCGATCCGACGTACGGCCGGCTCGGTCCCCGTCACGCGCTGCTCCTTCGCTGGGTGGGCCCCGGGGACTCCCGGGGCTGCGAGCAGTCTGGCATGATCACGCGGCCCGGGCGGAGCCGGTCTTCGGCCACGTGCCCGGCCGGTGCCGATCGCACCAACGCGGCTGGCGGCACGGCCGGTTCGGTGTCGCCGGCGGCCTCGCGGCGCTGGTCCGGGCCCGTCGGCGGGCCGAGCCGCCCGGCACCGGCGAGCGCCCCGCCGTCGAGGCGGGGCTAGGCTTCCGGACTGACTCGCCGGCCCTCGCGCGGGAAGGTGTACGCGCCGGCCGGGCCGAGGCCGGGCACCTTCTGCAGCAGCCGCCGCGGTGCGCCGGTGTCCCCGCGCGTCCCCCGGCGCGGCGGGCGCGGGCCGCCCGTCACCGGTCCCGCGCCGTCACCGGGCAGGGCGGCCGTGCGTTCGTGCAGAGGGCGGCGGCGACGGCGACGGCGACGGACGCGCGTTTCCTCGCGCTGGGCAGGGACCGACGGCATGAGGAAGGCGGTACGGCGGCCGCGGGGTCTCCCGCGGCCGCCGTACCGCCTTCCCGGTGTACGTGCGCCCGTGCGCCCGCACCGGCTCGCGCACCACCCGCCGCGGCGCCGTCACGGTTTCAGCGGGTCGTGACCGATCGACATCAGGGTGTGGCGCCGCTGCGTCCGTTCCGCCTCGGGCTCGTCCGCCATGTCCGTCTGCCCGGACACCATCTCCACCACCAGCGACATCACCCGGACGTCCTCGTCGGTGAGGTCGGTGCGCCGCTTCTGCAGGACGGCGAGGACCTGCTTGCCGAGCGGGGGCCCCGCCTGGTCCGGCAGCGGTTCGGCCAGCTCGCCGGCGTCGCGGGTCCGCAGCCAGTCGGCCAGCTCCTTGGACGTCATGTTGACCACGCGGTGGAAGTCCTCCCACAGCGCGTCGAGTTCGCGGGAGTCCGTCATGCCTGCCCTTTCCCTGTGGTGCCTGAGCCCGGGTCAGTCCTCGCGCGGGAAGTTCTCGGCCTCGAACATCCAGCGCTGCTTCTCCAGGTCGGCCGTGATGGCGATCAGCAGGTCCTGGGTGACCGGATCCGGCCCCTCGGTCGCCTCGATCCGCTCCCGCAGCCGTCCGATGGCCGCCCCCAGCGACTCCACCAGCACCTGGACCGCCTCGTTGTCGCGCACCCAGCCCTCCTTCGGCCCGGGCAGCGCGAACCGCGCGGCGATCGTCTCGGGCCGGCCGTCCGGCGACACGCCCAGCGCGGCGCACCGCTCGGCCACCGTGTCGGAGTGGGCGCGGGCCGAGGCGACCACCTCGTCGAGCTGGAGGTGGATCGAGCGGAAGCGGGGTCCGACGATGTTCCAGTGGGCCTGCTTGCCGATCAGTGACAGCCCTAGCAGGTCCACCAGGGTGTCCTGCAGGGCGTCACAGGCGACCCGGCGGGCGTCGTCGGGCAGCGTGCTCTTCACTACGGTCATGGGGGGCTTCTCCTTGTTGCCTCGTCCGTGACGGTTCCTGGACGTGCGGGGCGGCGCGGACCGCTCGCCGCGACCGCTCCCTGGGGGCGCGGGTGCCCCGTACGTACCGGCACAAACCCGGCGTACGCCGAGGCGGACGGCGGGGCCTCAGGGCGCGGCGGTCCGCCCGCTCAGCCCCCGAGTACCCGGTCCACGAACGCCGTGACCTCGGCGAAGGCCGCCGCCTTGATCGTCTCGTGGAACACCTCGTGCCGCGCGCCCGGGAAGATCCGCTCGGTCGCCGCGCCGCCGCTCAGCCGCTCGACGCCGGGGCGGCTGCCCGCGAGCGGCACCAGCCGGTCGTCGTCGCCGTGCAGCCACAGCAGCGGCAGCCGGCCCACGTCACCGCCCCGGGCGACATCCTCCAGGGTCCGGACGAACGCCCGCAGCGTCGGCCGTTTCATCGGGCCGTGCCAGACCAGCGGGTCCGCGGCGTAGGCCGCGCCCACCGCCGGGTCACGGGAGAGCGCGGCGGGGCTGACCGGGATGCCGGGCACCTCGCCGTGCGCCGAGTCGTGGGCGAGCAGCCGCGCCGGTGTCTCCCAGGTGCCGATCACCGGCCCGGACAGCACCAGCGCGGCGAGCCGGTCGCCGTGGCGCTGGGCGTACCGGGCGGCGACGAGGCCGCCCATGGAGTGCCCGATCAGCACCACCGGCACGTCCGGGTGCGTCGACCGCGCCCGCTGGGCGACGGTGTGCAGGTCCGTGACCACGTCCTCGAAGTCCTCGATCACCACCCGCTCACCGGCGGACCGCCCGTGGCCCGTGTGGTCGGGTCCGAACACGGCCGCGCCGTGCTTCCCGAGCGCGCCGGCGAGCTCCGCGTACCGGCCGATGTGCTCGCCGTAGCCGTGCGCCACGAGGGCGATCCAGCGGGGGCGCGGGTGCGGCCACTCGCGGGCGCTGATCGTGCCCCGCGTTCCGGTGAGGACGTGTTCGCGGGCGTCGGTCATGGGCTCCTCCAGCCGCGTCGGGGAAGGATGGGTCACAGTTCCGGACGAGTTCCGGGGGATCTTCCCAGCGGGCCGTCCGGAGGTCTATAGTCGAAAACTAGCAGTGCTAATTAATGGGCGCTCCACATCGCCCCGGCACTGCCTTGTCCGCTGAGCGATGACGGTCAGGAGTCCCTCGTGCGTCCCGTCCACTTCGCGGCCGCCCGCCGCACACCCATCGGCAAGCTGCGCGGAGCCCTCTCCGGCGTCCGGCCCGACGACCTCGCCGCCGCCGTGATCCGCGGCCTGATCGCCGACGTGCCCGCGCTGGACCCGGCCCGCGTCGACGACGTCTACTGGGGCGCCGCCAACCAGGCGGGCGAGGACAACCGCAACGTCGCCCGGATGGCCGCCCTGCTCGCCGGACTGCCCGACTCCGTGCCCGGCGCCACCGTCAACCGGCTCTGCGCCTCCGGACTGGAGGCCGTCACCACCGCCGCCCGCACCATCGCCGCCGGCGAGGCGGACATCGTGCTCGCGGGCGGCTCCGAGTCCATGAGCCGCGCCCCCTTCGTGCTGCCCCGCCCCGACGAGGCCCTGCCGCACCGGATCGAGACCGCCGACACCCGGCTCGGCTGGCGACTGGTCAACCCGGCGATGCGGGAGCTGCACGGCCTGCTGGCCATGGGGGAGACCGCCGAGGAGGTCGCCGCGCGGTACGGCGTCGGACGCGAACGGCAGGACGAGTTCGCGCTGCGCAGCCACCAGCGGGCCGCCCTCGCCCGCAAGAACGGCCACTTCGACGACGAGCTGCTGCCCGTGACCCGCCCGGACGGGATCGTCGTCGACAGCGACGAGTGCGTGCGCGAGGACACCTCGTACGAGAAGCTGTCCCGCCTCAAGCCGGTGTTCCGCGAGGGCGGCACCGTCACCGCCGGGAACGCCTCGCCCATGAACGACGGCGCCGCGGGCCTCCTCCTGGTCAGCGAGGAGGCGCTGAACGAACTCGGCCTCGAATCCCTCGGCCGCTATGTCGCCGGTGCCTCCGCCGGGGTCCACCCCGACGTCATGGGCATCGGCCCGGTCCCCGCCACCCGCAAGGTGCTGGACCGCGCCCGCTGGACCATCGGCGACATCGAGGAGGCCGAGTTCAACGAGGCGTTCGCCGCCCAGGCCCTCGCCTGCGTCGACCAGCTCGGCATCGACCCCGACCTGGTCAACCCCACCGGCGGCGCCATCGCCCTCGGCCACCCGCTGGGCTGCTCCGGCGCCCGCATCCTGACCACCCTGCTGCACCGGATGCGCCGCACCGGGGCCGCACGCGGGCTGGCGACGATGTGCGTGGGGGTGGGACAGGGGAGCGCGCTCCTCGTCGAGCGGCACTAGGTCAACAACGCTCGTGACCAATACACCTAGGGGCCGTCGAGGAGGTGCCGGCGCGCCACCCCGGCGTCGCGCGGGCCGCGGTCGTCGGCCCGCCGGACCCGCACTGCCCGGGGAGGAAGTCCGCGAGGCGGTCGTGCCCGCGTGCACCGCGCCCGATGCCAAGGGGGATCACCGACCGGTCAAGGGAACACGTGGGGCGCCCCGCGTACCCGTGCCGCGTGGATCCACCGGTGCGCTGCCGCCGGGGCGGGCACGAAGGTGCCGAGGCGGGAGCCGCTGGGGCGGCACGCCGGACGGTGACCCGGCACGCGGCGAGGCCCCGCGGCGGTGACCTCGCGGGACCGTCGCGACCGGGCGAGGCGGCGCTCACCGGCCCGGTCGCGTGCGCATAGCATCGGTGTCCGCATGGACACGATGACGCTCTGGCACCTCACCGGCTGGGAATTCGCCGCGCTCGCCCTCGCGGCACTGCTCGTCGGCTTCTCCAAGACCGCGGTCAGTGGTGCGAACACGATCAGCCTGGCCGTCTTCGCCGCGGTGCTGCCCGCCCGGGCCTCCACCGGAGTGCTGCTGCCCCTGCTCATCGCCGGGGACGTGCTCGCCGTCCTCACCTACCGGCGGCACGCCCACTGGCCCACGCTGTGGCGGCTCTTCCCGGCGGTCGCGGCCGGAGTCGTCGTCGGCACGCTGTTCCTGACACGGGCCGACGACGGCGTCGTCCGCGCCTCGATCGGGGTCATCCTGCTGGTCATGGCCGCGCTGACGGTGTGGCGGCGGCACACCGCGGAGCAGGCTGCGGAGCCGGACGCCGGCCCGACCCGGGCCGGACGCGTCAAGGCCCGCTGCTACGGCGTCCTCGGCGGCTTCACCACCATGGTCGCCAACGCGGGCGGCCCGGTGATGTCGATGTACCTGCTGTCCGCGGGCTTCCGGAAGCTGGGCTTCCTGGGCACCTCGGCGTTCTTCTTCCTCATCGTGAACGTGTCCAAGGTCCCCTTCAGCGTGGGCCTCGGGCTGATCGACGGCACGTCGCTGCTGCTCGACGCCGCACTCGTCCTGTTCGTGCTGCCCGGCGCGCTGCTCGGCACATGGGCCGTGCACCGGATCAACCAGCGGCTCTTCGAGCGCCTGGTGATCGCCGCGACCGTCCTGGGCGCCCTGCAACTGCTGCTGCGTTAGGCGGCAGCGCTCGTGCTGTTCGGCGGGTGCCGGAACGGTTCCGGGTACGCCGGCCCGTACGGCAGTGACCGGCCGCGAGCGCTCCGCCGGGCCTGCCGTGCGGGTGCGCGCCGGGGTCGTTCACGCCGGTGATCCCGCGGCAGCGCCGACCGCCGACGCGGCCCGCCGTGCCGGTGTCCGGGCGGTGATCCGCCCACGGGTCCTATCCGGCGGCGGGACCGGGTTCGTACCCGCCGATCACGTACTCGGCCTCGTCGTCCAGGGCGTCGGCGTCCCGGTCGAGGACGATGCGCACGGGGTGCCCGTCGTCCGCGTACTCGGCCTCCGCCGTGTCCGCGTGGTCCCGTCGGGCCTGGTCGAGCTCACGCAGCAGGTCGCCGAGCGTGGGGATCTGGCCGGGGAGCCGGCGGACCACGCGGCGGGCGCTGTCGTCGAGGCCGGTGGCGTCGGTCACCCTGCCGTCGCGGACGGTCACGCGGAAGGTGCCGATGAGGGACCGCTCCCCTCCGCCGGACGTCAGGGTGTAGGTGTAGGCGGCGGGTTCCGTCCAGGCGGGCACCGTCAGGACGGGGGCCTCCGGCCGGGGGGCGGCGGTCCCGCCGGTGTCGTCACCGCAGGCGGTGACCGGTGTCAGCACGCCGCCGGCCAGGAGGAGGGCGGCGGTGCGGCGGAGCAGGGCCTGGGCGGGCATAGTGGTTCCCTTCGGTGGACGGGCCGCGACGGCGGCACCACTGCGACGCACCCGGGCCGTCGAACGTTCGGTACCCTCGCGCCATGTCCCGCCACGTCCTGGTCCTCGGCGGCACCACCGAGGCCCGTCTGCTCGCCGCCGAGCTGGCGGTGCGGCCGGACACGCGCGTGACGACCTCGCTGGCGGGCCGGGTGACCCGCCCCGGGGCGATCGCCGGCGACGTACGCGTGGGCGGCTTCGGCGGCGCCGACGGGCTGGCCGAGTGGCTGCGCGCCCACCGCGTGACCGCCGTCGTCGACGCCACCCACCCCTTCGCCACGGCCATCACGGCCAACGCGGCGCGCGCCGCGGCCGTGACGGGCCGGCCGCTGGCGGTGCTGCGCCGGCCCGGCTGGCGCCCCGGCCCCGGCGACCACTGGCACCCGGCCGGCTCACTGGCCGAAGCGGCGCGGCTCCTGCCGGACCTGGGCCGCCGGGTCCTCCTCACCACCGGCCGCATGGACCTCGCGGCGTTCGCGCACCTGGACCGGCTGCACTTCGTCGTACGGTCCGTGGAGCCCGCCGAGCCGCCGGCGCCGCCGGACATGGCGCAGGTGCTGGCCCGGGGGCCGTTCACGGTGGCCGACGAGCTGGCCCTGCTGCGCGGACACCGGATCGACGTGCTGGTGACGAAGGACAGCGGGGGAGCGGCGACCGCCGCCAAGCTCACCGCGGCCCGTGAACTCGGCCTGCCCGTCGTGGTGGTACGGCGCCCGCCGCTGCCGGACGGCGTGAGCGTGGTCCCCGGTGTCGCACAGGCCCTGGAGTGGCTGGGCCTCGACCCGGACACCGCCCCACCGGAGGTCGGCCGAACCCCGGCTGAGTGAACCCCGGCTGAGTGAACGCCGGTTGCACCTCAGACGCCCGCCGGCCCGTCTCGTCGCCGTCGGGTCAGCCGGTCCCGGCCGCCCGTCCCCGCGGGGCGTGCGTGCCGACGGCGATCGGAGCGGGCTCGGCGGCGATGTCGAGGCCGCAGGTGCCGGTCGCCGTCACACCGTCCTTGCCCACCATCCGCACCGTGGTCCGGCCGTCGCGGTCCTGGCTGTAGGCGGCGGTGCAGACGAGCTGGCGCAGCGCTGTCCCGTCCAGTCCGCCGAGGGCCAGCGGAAGGCTCACCGTGACGTCCGCGTCCGGGGACGTCACCACCCCGACGCCCCCGGCGGTGACCCGGGGGAGCGAGGTGCCGAGACCCGCTGACCTCTCGGCGGGTCCGGGACCGCTGAGCAGGGCGGCGATCGCCTGCTCCGTCGAGACCGGCTCGGTCGGGCCGTCGGGTTCCTCGTACCCCGCCCCGAATCCGGACGATTCCGTCACCGACCGGCTCACCGGGCTCAGGGCCCCGTCGGGGGCGCGGAAGAAGAGCAGCGCGTCGTACCCGGGGTTGACGAAGGCCTGTACCGAGGCGGGACCGCCCGCCTCGATGACATCGGTCTCCTGGATGCCGCAGCCGCCGAGCAGCAGGGCGGCCGCCACCGGCCCCGCGACGCCGGCCGCCCGGCCCCGCGCCGGCCCCCGCCTCATCCGTCGTCCTCCTCCGCGTGCAGCGGTATCTCGACGGTGAAGACGGCACCGCCGCGCGGCAGGTTCCCCGCGCGGATCGTCCCGCCGTGCAGCCTGACGTTCTCCAGGGTGATCGCGAGCCCCAGCCCGCTGCCCGCCGAGCGGGTACGGGCCGCGTCGGCCTTGTAGAAGCGGTCGAAGATGTGCGGCAGCACCTCGGGCCGGATCCCGGGCCCGCTGTCGGCGACCTCCGTGACCAGCACCGGCACACCGTGGGACCGCGCCTCCACCCGCAGCCGCACGGTGACGGGCGCGCCGCCGTGCCGCAGCGCGTTGCCGACGAGATTCGCCACCACGATGTCGAAGCGGCGCGGGTCGAGCCGGGCGCGGATGCCGCCGGGCAGTTCGGCGCGGACCCGGCCGTCCGTCCAGTGCCGGTTCTCCAGGGTCTTGCGGATGGCCTCCGCCGCGTCGATCTCGTCGGTGTGCAGCTCCGCCGCCCGCGCGTCGAAGCGGGAGATCTCCATCAGGTCCTCGACCAGCACGGCGAGCTTGCCCGTCTCGGAGCTGATCAGCCGGACCGCCCGGGCGGTGTCGGGGTCCAGCCGGCCCGCGTCCTCGTCGAGGACCTCGGTGACGGCGAGCATCCCGGCGAGCGGGGTGCGCAGTTCGTGCGAGACGTCGGAGGCGAAGCGGCGGGCGCGTTCCTCGGCCCGGCGCAGCTCCTGCACGGAGTGCTGGAGCTTGCCGGCCGACTCGTTGAACGTGTGGGCGAGGTCGGCCAGTTCGTCACTGCCGCGCACCGGGATGCGGGTGTCGAGCCGGCCGCTGCCCATGGACTGGGCGGCCTGGCGCAGCTCCCGCACCGGACGCAGCACGCTGCGCGCGGCGAGCAGACCGGGCAGCAGGGCGATGGCGAGGCCGGGCAGGGCGCCGTCACGGGCGGCGGTGAGCAGCGCGTCGACGTTGACCTGCTCGTCGGTCATCCGCATGACGGCGTAGAGGACCAGCCGGGTGGGCAGCACGCCCTCGGGGCCGGTCCGGAAGACGGTCGGCATCGCGATGGTCAGATACGGCACGCCGTCCTTGACGACCCGTTCGAAGCTGCCGTGCGGATCGGCGTGGGCGGCGCGGCGCAGCTCCGGGGTGATGACGGTGGAGACGGGGCTGGTGCCGGACGAGGCGCGGATCGAACCGTACTCGGCGAACACGACCCAGGGGTGCGGCTTGCCCTTGCGGGCGAGGTCGCGCAGCACCTCCTCCAGCCCTTCCGCCTGCACGGGCAGGACGAAACCGGTCTGCTGGACCTGGTCGCGGAACGACGAGACCGCCGTGTCCTGCGCGGTCTGCAGCAGGGCGTTGCGCGCCTCGCGGTAGGTCAGCGCGGCGGTGGTGCCGGCACTGACGGCCGCGACCAGCAGGAACGCCAGGACCAGCCGCGTGCGCAGTCCGAACGCCCGGGCGCGCCGCAGCGGCCGTCGCCCGGGAGCGGACCGGCGTCGCCGGCTCCGGTCCGCGGGAGGCGGCCCGCCGGCGCGCTCCGGCGCCCGGCCGTCGCGAGCCGGGGCGCCGTGGAGACCGTCACCGCCGGTGCGGCCGGCTGTCCGGGGGCCCTCCGCCCGGCCGTCGTACGTCCCGGCCGCCCGCCTCGCGCCGGGCACGCCACTGCCCGGGCCCCCGGTTCCGTCCCGGCCCCCGGTTCCGTCCCTGGCGCCGGTCTCGCCCCGGCCCCCGGTCCCGCCGCTGCCCCCGGACCCGTCCCCGCCCCGGCCGGTGCCCTTGCCGCGCAGTACCCGGCCGAAGGCGGTGCGCCCGGTCACAGCGGGCCGAAGCGGTAGCCGAAGCCCCGCAGCGTCTGGACGTAGCGCGGGGTGCCGGACTCGTCCTCGATCTTGTTGCGGAGACGGCGGACGCAGGCGTCCACCAGGCGCGCGTCGGCGTGGTAGCTGTGCTCCCACACGTGTTCCAGGAGCTGCTGCCGGCTGAACACCTGCTCGGGCGCGGCGGACAGGTGCAGCAGCAGCTTCAGCTCCGAGGGGGCGAGGGTCAGTCGCCGGCCGGCCTTGGTGACGCTCAGCCCGGCCCGGTCGATGGTGAGGTCGCCGTGCACCTCCGTGGCCGGCCGGCCCGGCGCGACGTCCTCGATGCGGCGCAGCACCGCCCGGATCCGGGCCTCGATCACCTCGGGACGCGCGGGCTTGACGATGTAGTCGTCGGCCCCCGCCTCCAGGCCCACGATGACGTCGAAGTCGTCACCGCGCGCGGTCAGCATGATGATCGGCAGCTGGCTGTCCTCGCGGACGCGCCGGCAGACCTGGACGCCGTTCAGGCCGGGCAGCATCAGGTCCAGCAGGAGCAGGTCGGGGCGGAACCCGGCGAGCGCGGCGAGTCCGGCCTCGCCGGTCGCGGCCGACAGCACCTCGTGGCCGCGGCGGCGCAGACCGAGCTCGACCCCTTCGCGCACGGCGGGGTCGTCCTCGATGAGGAGTACGCGGGGCATCAACAGTCTCCCAGTCGGTGGTCAGCGCCGGGTCACGCGCCGGCGCGCGCCGGCGATCAGCGCGTCGAGTTCGGTCAGGCGCAGCGGCCGCGCCAGCAGCGCGAACACGAGCACGACGACGGCCGCGCCGGCCGCCGCCGCGGCCACGGAGCCCGCCCGTGCGCAGCCGGCGGCCGCCAGGTGGCCGAGCAGGGTGGCGGGCACGGCGGCGGCCAGCAGCCGGGCGTGCGCCGTGACGGCGGACGACCGCCAGGGCCGGGCCACCGCCAGCCGGCGGCCCAGCACCAGGGCGGTGACCGCCCAGCCCGCGCACAACGCCAGCGAATACGCCGCCGCCATCCCCGTGACGGCCCAGCGGGCCGGCAGGAGCTGGGCGGCGGCCGTGGACAGGGCTGCGTTCACCGCGACGATCACCAGGTTGAGCAGGAAGGGCGTACGGGTGTCGGAGAGCGCGTAGAAGGTGCGGGACAGCACGTACTGGCCCGACATGGCGACGAGCCCCGGCGCGAACGCCATCAGGATCCCGGCCATGGCGGCGGTGTCGCCGGTGCTGGTCCTGCCGTGGCCGAAGACGAGCGCCATCACCGGCTGGGCGAGGGCGAAGAGCATGCAGGCGGCCGGGACGACGGCCGCGGCCGAGGTGCGCAGGGCCTGCGAGACGTCGCGCCGCAGCGCCCCGGTGTCGGAGTCGGCGGCCGCCGCGCTCATCCGGGGCAACAGCGCGGTCACCAGGGAGACCGTGATGATGCCGTGCGGGACGACCCACAACGCGTAGGCGTTGTTGTACGCGCTGTACCCGGGGCCGCCGGCCAGGCCCGCGTCGGTGGCCAGCCGGGTCGTCACCCAGTAGGCGGCCTGGTTGGCGAGGACCAGCAGCACCAGCCAGCCGGCCGACCGCAGCGGGCGGGTCAGTCCGCTGCCCCGCCAGTCGAAGCGCGGCCGCCAGCGGAAGCCCGCTCCGCGCAGGGCGGGGACGAGGGCGAGCGCCTGGACGGCGATCCCGGCGGTCGTCCCCCACCCGAGCAGCGCGGTCTCGGCCGCGGTGAGGGTGTCCCCGCCGCCCGGGCCGAGTGCCAGGAAGAGACCGAACACGGCGACGACGACGAGGTTGTTGAGGACCGGAGCCCACATCATCGCGCCGAACCGGCCGCGGGCGTTCAGCACCTGACCGAGCAGTGTGAACAGGCCGAGGAAGAAGATCTGCGGCAGGCAGTAGCGGGCGAACGCGGTCGTCATCGCCGCCTGTTCGCCGCCGTAGCCGGTGTACGCGTCGACGATCGCGGGCGCGGCCCACACCGCGGCGGCGGTGAGCGCCAGCAGGGCGGCGACGCAGACCGTGACGAGCCGGTCGGTGTAGGCGGCGCCGCCGTCCGCGTGTTCCTTGGCCGCCTTGACCAGCTCGGGCACGAAGACCGCGTTCAGCGCGCCGCCGAGGAGCAGCATGTAGACGATGGTCGGCAGGGCGTTGCCGACCGCGTAGCCGTCGGCGGTCGGCCCGATGGTGCCGAGCGCCGCGGCGACCACGGCGGACCGGCCGAAGCCGGTGGCCCGGGACACGAGCGAGCCGGCGGCCATCAGCACACTGCTGCGTGCCGCCGAGACCGGCTCGCCCCCGCCACCGGTCGTGCGGGGAGCCCGCCGCCCCGCGCCGGCCGGCGCGCCGGGGACCGTCTTCGCGGCGCCGGCCGGCGTGCCGGGGACCGTCTCCGTGGCGCCGGCCGGTGTACGGGGGGCCGTCCCCGCTCCGTCGCCGGTCGCCGGGGGCACCGTCGGCGGCCTCATCGGCGGTTCAGGTACGCCTGGAAGGCGCGGTACAGCGTCTGGTTGGCGGTGCCGCCCAACGGTCTCTCCCATTCCCCCAACGTCTCGACGACCTGTCCGCCGGTACCGAGCTTCCATCGCAGCAGGCCGTACGCACGTTCGTCAGGATCGAGAGTGGAGGGTACCCCGCGCATGTCGTAGACGTCAGCGCCGAGGGCGTGGGCGTCCAGCAGCATCCGCCACTGCAGGGCGTTGGAGGGCCGCACCTCACGGCGGTGGTCGGCCGAGGCACCGGTCTGGTACCAGACCCGGCGGCCCACCGTGATCATCGTGTGGGCGGCGAGTATCTCCCCGCGGTGGCGGGCGAGGTACAGCTTCATCCGGCCCGGCTCCTCCGCGTTGAGCGCCGCGTACTGGCGCTGGTAGTAGCCGAGCGAGCGACCGAGCCGGAAACCGTCGCGCTCCTCGGTGACGCGCAGCAGCCGGTAGAACTCGGGCAGTTCGGCGGCGCTGCCCACGACGACCTCCACGCCCTCCTTCTGGGCGCGCCTGACGTTCCGCCGCCATTCCTGGTTGAGCCCGGACCACAGGTCCTCGGTGCCGCGTCCGGCGAGCGGCACCTGGAAGACGTGGCGCGGCTGGGCGTCCCCGTCGTCGCCGGTGCCGTCACCGCCGCAGCGGCGCCAGCCGCGGGCCCGCAGCCGTTCGGCGACGGCGGTGCCGAGCGGGTCGACCTCGCTGGCGAGCACGTCCCCGAGCCGTCTGCCCGGGCCGGTGAGCGACTTCAGCAGGGCGGCGTCCCAGCGCCGGTACGCGGGCGAGGGGCCGATCCGTACGGCGAAGGCGCCCGCCCGGCGGAGCTGTTCCAGCAACGGGGCGAGCCAGTCGTCGATGCCGGGGTCCGCCCAGTCGGCGACGGGTCCCTCGGGGAGGTAGGCGAAGTACTTGCGGGTGCCGGGGAACTGCCGCAGCAGCACCAGGGCGACGCCGGTCAGGTCACCGGCCTGCGGGTCCGGTCCCCAGCCGAGGAGCCGCGGTTGCCAGCCCTCTTTGACGTCGGACCAGGACGGGCACTGCAGGAAACCGGCGCCGAGCGCAGCGCCGCGCGGGGACGCGAGGAAGGCGCGGTACGTCTCGGCGGTCACGGGTCCGAGCCTGAGGTCCCGGTTCCGTTCGTCCTGCCGGCGGCCGGGCGGTACGAGCAGCGCTGACACGTCGTGGAGCCTCTCCTTCTCCCCGGCTGTCGCGGGGACGGAAGGGATGCTCACAGCCCCCCGTGACCGTCCCGCGCGGCGAATGTGACCGGACGATGACCGTTCCCCACCAGTCGCCGTCACAGTGAACCGACGCCGCTGACCTGGGCATCTCCGGATTTAGAGTCACGAAGGTCACGACGCTCCCGCCCTGTCCTTCCTCATCCGCCCGCCACGGAGGTCCAGTTGCCCCGCACACCCGCGCCCGCCCGCACCCCGGGTCCCGCCGCCCGCACCCCGGCCCGAGCCGCCCGCATCCCCGCCCTCGTCCGCACCGCCGTCGCCGCCGCCCTGCTGGCGCCGCTCGCCGCCTGCTCCGCGAACTCCGGCCCCGCCGCGGCCGGGGACACCGGCACGTCCGGGAAGGACGGCGCGGACCGTCCCGTCACCGTCACGGTCACCCCCACGGGACGGCAGGCCGGCGCCGGGAAGCCGGTCGAGGTCACCGCGACGGGCGGCCGCCTCACCTCGGTGACCGTCACCGACGCCGAGGGCCGCAGACTCACCGGGAAGGTGGGCCCCGACGGCCGCACCTGGACCTCCGACCGCAAGGCCGTGCCCGGCACGGCGTACGCGGTCACGGCGGCGACCCGCACCGAGGGCGGCACCCCCGGCACCACCCGGGCCTCCTTCGCCACCGCCCCGGCGGACAAGGTCAACAAGGTCGACTGGCGCCCGGGCACCGGCACCACCGTCGGCATCGCCCAGCCGATCTCGCTCGTCTTCGACCACCCCGTCGAGAACAAGGCCGAGGTCGAGAGACAGCTCAAGGTCACCACCTCCAACGGCACCGAG
Source organism: Streptomyces glaucescens (assembly GCF_000761215.1). Classification (GTDB taxonomy): domain Bacteria; phylum Actinomycetota; class Actinomycetes; order Streptomycetales; family Streptomycetaceae; genus Streptomyces; species Streptomyces glaucescens_B. The sequence continues at coordinate 6,532,134 of NZ_CP009438.1, forward strand.
GGCTCCTGGGGCTGGATGCGGGACTGGTCGGGCCGGGACCGGGTGGACTGGCGGCCCAGGTCCTACTGGAAGCCCGGCACCGAGGTCACCCTGAACGCCGCGCTGAACGGCACCGACTCGGGCACCGGCGGCTGGTTCGTCCGCGACTACACGACCACCTTCACCATCGGCGCCCGGCAGGTCGTCGAGGTCGACCTCGACCGTCACCACCTGACGCTGGTCCGCGACGGCAGGACCGTCCGGCGCATCCCGGTCTCCGGCGGCACGCCGGGCGGTGACAAGCGCTCCTGGCGCGGGACCGCGGTCCTCATGGCCAAGGAGGGGACCATCAACATGAACTCCGAGACGGTGGGCCTCGGCGACGCCTACGACAAGATGGTCGACTACTCGATGCGGCTGACCTGGTCGGGCATGTACGCGCACGCCGCCCCCTGGAACGCCCGCTGGTTCGGCAACGCCAACCGCAGCTCGGGCTGCATAGGCATGAGCGACGCGGACGCGGCCTGGTTCTACGGCCAGGTGCGCCCAGGAGACCCGTTCGAGATCACCGGCGAGGACACCAAGGGCGTCGTCGCACCGGAGAACGGCTTCGGCGAGTGGAACCTGTCCTGGACCGAGTGGCAGCAGCGGAGCGCGCTGCGCTGAGCGGCCCGCGGGCGGGGCGCCCGCGGGCCGCCCTCCGTCAGCTGCGCTCCGGGTTGCGCCGGAGCAGATACGTGTCCATGATCCAGCCCTTGCGCTCCCGGGCCTCGGCCCGCAGCCGCTCGATGCGGGGCGCGGCCTCGGCGATCGGGCCGGACACCGTGATCTCGTCCGGGGTGCCGAGGTAGGCGCCCCAGTAGATGTGGATGTCCTGGTCCGCGTACCGCCGGAAGGTCTGGTGGGCGTCGAGCATCACGACGACGTCGTCGACGCCCTCAGGGAAGCCCTCGGCGAGCCGCCGCCCGGTGGTGATCTGGACCGACCCGGCCACCCGGTTCAGCCCCGTCCGGTGCCGGGCGACCAGCGAGGAGACGCTGCTGATGCCCGGCACGACGTCGTACTCGAACGTCACGACGCCCCGGCCCAGCACCTCCTCCAGGATGCCCAGCGTGCTGTCGTACAGCGACGGGTCGCCCCACACCAGGAACGCGCCCGTCTCGTCCTCGCCCAGCTCGTCGACGATCAGCCGTTCGTAGATGCCGGCGCGGGCACTGCGCCAGTCCCCGACGGCCGGGGAGTACGCCGCACCGCCCGCGCGACGGTCCCGCTCCGGGTCGCGGGCCTCCACCACGCGATACGTCCCCTCCGGTACGTGCGTCTCCAGCATGTCCCGGCGCAGCCGGGTGAGGTCGGACTTCACCTCGCCCTTGTCCAGCAGGAAGAACACATCCGTGCCGCGCAGCGCCCGCACCGCCTGGAGGGTCAGCTGGTCGGGGTCGCCCGCGCCGATACCGATGACATGAATCTTTCGCACGCCCCGAGTCTGCCGTACGCCGCCCGCCGCGTGATCACCGCCCGGGCGATCGGAACCCGTCCGTCACGTCCCGTACAGCCGCGGGGCCCGCGCCCGGGCGTCCACCACCACGGCGCCGCCGGCCCCGTCGCGACCGTCGGCACCCGCCTCCACGGCGTCCGCCAGCCCCCGGGCCCACGCCACCACACCGCCGAGATCCATGCCGTACGCTCCCGGCCGCCCGGAGACCGCCGTCCACTCCGCCACGGCGCCCGCACCCCGCCGCAGCAGCCGTGCCCCGCCGGTCACATTGCCGCGCGCCGCGTGCGTGAGCCCCACGGCACACTGGGCCAGCCCCCGCCACAGCGCCCGCTCCTCGTCGGGCCCCGACTTCCAGGCGTCCTCGAAGACCTCGTGCGCGTGGAACGGCTTCCCGGCGTCCAGCAGTGCCTGCGCCTGCGCCACGGTCTCCTCCGGAGTCCGCACCACCCCCTCCGGCTGCCGCTCCACCCCGGGCGATCCGTAGGGCAACGGCCGCCCGAGCCCGTCCCGCGGCCGCGCGTTGCGCGCCCGCCCCTCGGCATCCCTGTCCCGAGCCCCGTCGGTCCGGCCCTGCGGGGTGCCGCTTCCGTGTCCCGTTCCACCCATACGACGATTGTCCCGCCCGGTGCCCCCTTCGGCGCCGCCGGGCCCGTGGGGTAAAGTGCTGTCCGCGCGATCACGCGGGTCCACCGCGCGACAGCGCATCGGGACGTGGCGCAGCTTGGTAGCGCACTTGACTGGGGGTCAAGGGGTCGCAGGTTCAAATCCTGTCGTCCCGACTGAAGCAACACTTCATAGTCGCAGGTCGAAGGGCCTTTCTCGCACCGCGAGGGGGCCCTTGATCATGTTCCGGGCGCGCGTCTCATGTGTGGGCACCGGTCCCGGATGACCAAACAACGGACTCACGGTGCGGAACCGGAACTGTGCTGACGGAGTTCCAGCGGTCTCAGGACGCCCGCGCCGGCCGGGTGGTGACGGGCATGGGCGCTGGTGGCGTCGATCGCCGCTCTCGCCGCCCGTTCGATCAGCGAGATGCCGTCCCGCTCGGACGCGTTGCCGCTGCTGAGCACCGAGACCAGGTACCGGCGCCCGTGCAGCGTGACCTGTCCGATGCTGTTGATGACCCACCGTCCGGTCGTGGTGCGCTGCAGCCAGCCGTTCTTGAGCGACCACCGGGGGGATGCGGCCGACACCCCCCAGTCCTGGCCTTCCTCGATGTCGCCCATCAGCTCCCGGACATAGGCCTTGGACTCCGGGTCCAGCCCCTCCCGCGTGCGCGCGGCCTCCGTCGCACAGTGGTGGAAGATGCACCGCAGCAGCCGGACCTGGTCCGTCGCTGTCGTTCGGGTGAGGCCCCAGTGGTTGCCGGGGCCGCCATGGGTCGAGGAGAGCCCCAGCCGTTCGTTCGCCGCGTCGAGGCCTTCTCCCTTGCCGATCACCCGCCACAGGAGGTTCGCCGCGTCGTTGTCGCTCGTCCTGATCATCGCCTCGGCGGCCCGGCGCTCCCCGGCCGTCAGGTCGCGGCCCTGGTCCTGCGCCTGGAGCAGCAGTGCCACGAGGATGTTCACCTTGCTGATGCTCGCCGTGGTGAACCACGCGTCGCCCCGGTAGGACGCGATCCTCGGGTCGGCGCTGTTCACGTCGAGCACGGCCACCGCCAACCGGGCGTCACCGCCCATCAGTACCGGCTCGAGCGACCGCGCGAGGGCCACGCCGAGGTCGGTCGACGGTGGCCCCGCCATCGCGTCGGCCGGCGCATTGCTCCGCGGGAGCGACGGCTGCACCTCGTCGGACGGGCCGGCCGAAGAACAGGCGGTGAGCGACGCGATGACCACGGCGGTGGCGCAGGCCGTCAGGGCGTGCGGGCGGAGGAAGGCGCAACGGGGTCTGCTGGACTCCTGATACGCCTTGTCGGGCTGTCCCTCAGGCATAGCCGGCAGGCCTCGCTGTTCCTGAGCGAGAAGGGGATGGGCCAGATAAATATGACATACCGGTCATAGGCGCGGTGATCAACGGCGCGGCAGGCGTGTCGTCGGGTGCGAACGCCGGGAATGCCTGGCGCGACCAGGGGCGCCACCGCAGCGGCACCACCGGCCGCCGCCACAGGTGAGGGCTGTCCGGTGCCGGTGGCTCCCCAACCCCGTGCCGGCCCCTCATCGCGCGGCAGCGGGACGCCGCGCCGCGGACGCCCCGCCGTCATCGTTGCCGCGGACGGCCTCTCGCTCAGTCGAGGCAGAACTCGTTGCCCTCGATGTCCTGCATGACGATGCACGCGTCGGTGCCGTCGTAGAGGACCTGCACGCGTACCGCGCCGAACGGGAGCAGGCGTGCGCACTCGGCCTCGAGCGCGGCCAGGCGCTCTTCCCCCACGAGCCCGGTGGCGACCCGCACGTCCAGGTGCACCCGGTTCTTGACGACCTTGCCTTCGGGGACGCGCTGGAAGAACAGTCTCGGGCCCACCCCCGTGGGATCGCAGCACGCGAACCAGGCGCCCCGGTCCTCGGGGGCCCGGGAGCGGTGGTAGTCGTCCCAGGTGGCGAACTCCGCCGGGGGCGGCGGTACGACGTACCCCAGCACCTCGCACCAGAAGCGGGCCAGCCGCTCGGGGTCCGCGCAGTCGAAGGTGACTTGGAACTGCTTGATCGATGTCGATGACATCGGCGCACCCTAGCAAGGGCCACCGGCACGGCCCGTGTCGCTGCCGGACGAGCGCCCTGACCTGTGACTCGCCGCCCAGTGCCCGTCGCAGACCTTCGGTCCGAAGGGAATCGGCTTGCGTCGGCCACTCCTCCGCGCCGGCCGGCGCCGTGCGGGGGACGTGGCCCGCCCGGGCGCGCGGCCCGCCGTGATTCGCCCACCGCCAGAGGGGTACCTGCGGCGGGGTACGACGACGCACGCGCACCACCGGAGGTACCCATGGGCAAGCTGGGCGACATGATGAACAAGGCCAAGCAGATGGCCAAGGGCCACCCCGACCAGGCGGACAAGGGCGTGTCCGGCGCCGAGCGCATGGTCGACGACCGGACCGGCAACAAGTACGACGCCAAGACCGACAAGGCCGCCGACACGGTGCGGCGTTCCTACCGGGAAGGCGGCGGCACGCCGGAGCGCTGACCCCGGACGCACGCTTCCCGCTCCCGGCCACCGGGGGCGGGAAGCGCCTGTCCGGCCACGGCCGGTGGTCCGGCCGGCCACCCGGCCGGAGCCGGCCGGACCGCGCCGTCACCCGCTCCCTGTCTCCTTCGGCACCCACCGCACGGCCAGCACCCCGAGTGCCAGGCACAGCACGCTCGCCACGCCGATCGCCCAGTGCATGCCGGTGACGAAGGCGCGCTCGGCCTCGGCGGCCGCGGTGGCGGGCAGGCCCGGGGTGTCCAGGGTCTCGTCGAGGGTGTCGGCCACGCCGGGGCCGGTCAGCCGGAAGCACAGGGCCGCGAGCGAGCCGAGCAGCGAGATGCCGAGGGCGTTGCCGAGTTCGTTGCTGGTCTCGGCGAGGGAGGCGGCCGATCCGGCGCGTGCCGCGGGGACCGCCGCGACCGCCGTGTCCGCCACCAGGCTGAAGGAGAGGCCGTAGCCGACGCCGGTGACGACGGAGGAGGCGATGAACGCCGCCACACCCTGACCGGTGGTCGTCAGCAGGAGGAGCAGCAGACCGCCGCCCATGAAGAAGTGCGAGGCGATGAGCGCCGAGCGCTTGCCGATCCGGTCCACCACGCCGCCGGCGCCGATGCAGGCGGTGGTCAGGACGGCCGCGCCGGGCAGCGCCAGCAGGGCCGCCGCCAGGACGCCGTAACCGAGGACCGACTGGAGGTAGACGCCGGTGAGGTAGCCCGCCGCCGCCCAGGCGACCAGGGACAGCAGTCCGGTGAGGATCGCCACGGAGAAGACCCGGTCCCGGAAGAGCCGCAGGTCGACCAGCGGGTGGTCGACAGTGAGCTGCCGGTGTGCGAACCAGGCCAGGAGGGCGACACCGGCGAGTGCGCAGCCGGCCCGGGTGGCGGTCGGGCCCTCCGCCGCGGCGGTCTTCACCGCGTACACCGTCAGCAGGATGCCGGCGGCGGACAGGGCGACGCCGAGGGCGTCGACGCGGCCGGGACCGCAGACGCGCACCTCACGCAGCAGGAACGGGGCGAGGGCGACGAAGACGACGACGACCGGGATGTTGATGAGGAAGACGGAGCCCCAGGCGAACCTGCTGAGCAGCAGGCCGCCGATCACCGGGCCGGCCGCGAAGCCCGCG